>NZ_JBEZCZ010000050.1:0-49865 GCF_040647875.1 Micromonospora sp. NPDC049230 | reverse complement strand
TCCTACATCACTACAATCACCACCGACCCCACACCGCCACTGGCGGCCTACCACCGATCACCAGGTTGACCAACGTCCCTGGACAGCACAGCTAGCCGGTGCTGTGAAGCATCACGGCTCGTCTGGGGCATGGCGCGCTTGCCGGCACCCGACGTGAGGCACTCTGAAAGTCACGTCAGGTGCCGGGGCGGCGATGTGGGGTGCGAGGGTGGTTTCCCGGCACGCCGGCTGACGGGTAGGAGCGGCCTCTCTCGACGATGCTGCTCCGCTCTCCGACCGTGCGGCCGAGCGGATCGAGGACGAGGCGGCCACCCCGAGCCGCCACCAGCGGGCACAATCGACTCGGGTTCATGAAAGTCGGGGCATCCCGGACCACCGGACACCCCGACTTCCGCAAACCCGAGTCGATCAAGGCCAGTCATCCACGACCGGCGGGCCGCGAGGCGCCTTGGCGTCAGCTCAGGTCAGTAACGACCGACTGCGGTGCCGGTTCGAGGCACATGCCTCAGCGCCTCGCCAGTCGCCGCTGGTAGGTCTGGGCCCTGCTCAATCTCGACGTCGGGGCCGCCGGCCGGAGATCAGTGGGCGGGCTCGCCGAACCAGCGGGAGAGGTGCTCCTCCATGTCCTGCTGATCGTCACCGATCCAGGCGACGTGCCCGTCGGGGCGCAGCAGGACACCGGGTACGTCCACCTCGGCGGTGGGATCCGACAGGTACGCGACCCGGTCCGACCAGCCGCCGACGGTCAGGCGTTCGGTGCGGTCCAGCAGCAGACCCCGGCCGCCATACAACAGACCGTAGAGGTTGCCCTGTTTGACAGCGATGTCGCGCAGGCGGCGGCCGAGCAGGTCCGGGCCCGCGCCGAAGTCGTACCGGATGCCGATCCCGGTGATCTTCTCGATGAGGTGGCGGTTCACCTCGTCGATGTCCATCAGTTCGGTGAGCAGCCTGCGTACGGCCTGTGGGCCCGGCTCGGGGGACAGCAGTTCCGCCTGGGCACGGGTGTTGTCCAGCACGTCGGCGGCGACCGGATGACGTTCGGCCTGGTAGGTGTCCAGCAGCGTGTCCGGCGCCCAGCCCCGGACCTGCGCGGCCAGCTTCCAGCCGAGGTTGACCGCGTCCTGTACGCCCAGGTTGAGGCCCTGCCCGCCGATGGGTGGATGGATGTGTGCCGCGTCGCCGGCCAGCAGCACCCGCCCGACCCGGTACCGTTCGGCCAGCCGGGTGGCATCCCCGAAGCGGGACAACCAGCGCGGGGAGTGCACACCGAAATCGGTCCCGGCGATGGCGCGCAACTGGTGTTGGAAATCCTCAAGGGTGGGTGGCTCCGCGCGGTCGCTGATTCCGGCGGCGGGGACCACGACGCTGTAGACACCGTTGCCGAAGGGCCGGAGCCAGAAGGGGCGACGAGTTTCGCTGATCTCGGCCACCTTCGCGGCGATCTCCTCCGGTGGCACGCTTACCTGCATCTCGCCCATCAGCGTCTCGGTCCGGGCGGGCTCGCCGGGGAAGCCGACACCGAGCAGTTTGCGTACCGTGCTGCGCGCGCCGTCGCAGCCGACGAGATAGCGCGACCGCAGCCGTTCCCCGTCGGCCAGGTCGACGGTGACTCCCGCGTCGTCCTGCTCGACACCGGCGACCGCGCAACCGCGCCGGATCTGCGCACCCAGGTCGATCGCGTGTTCTTCGAGCAGGTTCACGATGACCGGCTGCGGAATGCCCAGCAGATAGGCGTACGCGGAATCCAGGCCCGTGGGCTCGGGTTTGGCGATGGCGGCGAAGAAGCCGGCGGCCGGACGGCGTCGTCCGTGCGGGAGGATGCGGTCCAACAGTCCGCGCATCGCCATCAGCTCAAGGCTGCGAATGTGCAGACCGACGATGCGGACGAACGACGTGGGCTCGGTCTCCTTCTCCAGGACGAGGACCCGTACATCGTGCAGCCGTAGTTCGGCGGCGAGCATGGCACCGGTGGGCCCACATCCGACGATGATCACGTCGAAGTCCAGGGGTGCGCGGTCGGCGGGGACGTGCAGAGCAGGCATGGTGTCGCCTTTCGAGAATGCCTTATTGGCGAGGCGCTCCCGGCGACACCTACGTCAGTCGCTCGGCCATGACGGGAGGGGGAGCACCCACATCGACACAGCGTTCATGGGTCTCACCTCCTCGGGTGGTGTCACGGTCAGCCGCAAGCTACATGCCGAGCGGTCTGCCCGTCGAGTCATATTCCCAGCGAGCGGTGCAGCCACTCCGTCATGAGCGCGCGTTCGGCATCGCTGAGCCCCGGGAGGTCGGGCACCACAGTGGCGAAGGTGACCGCCACCGCCCGCACTGTCGTGTCGGGTGTCGCCGGGGTGCTCACCAGGATGCTGCCGAGCACGGCATCGAACATGGCGTCGCTCAGACCACTGTCGCGCTGCTGCGCGGGCGTCGCCAGGAGCGCGAGAATGGTGCCGTTGCCGGCGGCGTGGATCATCATGAGGGCCCGCTGCTCGTCGACCCGCAGCAGGCCGGTCGCGGCCAGTCGTCGTACGCGGGTGCGCAGCACCTCGATGCCCGCGGCGGTCGCCGGTGACTGCCCGCCGCGCCCTCGTGTGCCGATGAGTGCGTACAACTCAGGATTGGCCAAGCCGAACTCGACGTGCACCCGCCACCCGTGGCGCAGGTCCGCCACGGGGTCAGTCTCGGCGGCCTGCGCCGCTGCCGCCTTGGCCGCGACGTAGGTGGCCATGACGTGTTCCGCGACGGCATCGATCAGGCCGTCCTTGTCACCGAAGAGGCGGTAGATGGTGGGTGCCTGCACACCTGCGGCCTCGGCCACGGCGCGCGTCGTCACCGCGTTCGCGCCCTTGTCACGCAGCAGTTGGCTGGCTGCCGTGACGATGCCGAGCCGTACGTCGTCCCGGGTTGCCGTGTCCTGCGCCGGAGTCATGAATCAATGCTAACAGCAACTTGTTATCGTCTGCCTATCGCTGCTAACGTCGCGGCGATAACACCGATAACAAGGAGTGCTCATCATGATCGTCATCACCGGCGCCACCGGTCAGCTCGGGTCTCAGATCGTCGATCGGCTCCTCGATCGGGTTCCCGCCGAAACCGTGGGCGTCAGCGTGCGCGACGTGACCAGGGCTGCGGGTCTCGCCGCGCGCGGCGTCCGGGTCCGCGCCGGAGACTTCACCGAACCGGCCACGTTGCAACACGCCTTCGAGGGTGCCGAGAAGGTTCTTGTCGTGTCCGCTGCCATCCGCGGCAGCGGTGCGGTCACCGCGAACCTGGCCGCCATCGACGCCGCCCACGCCGCCGGAGCCAAGCGCATCCTCTACACCAGCCACCAGGCGGCATCCCGGGACTCACTCTTCCCCGCCCAGCTCACGCACGCCGCGACCGAGGAGCACCTGGCCGGGCTGGGCGTCCCCTTCACCGCGCTGCGCAACGGCTTCTACGCGAGCACGCTCAGCTTCGCCATCGGTACGGCGCTGGAGACCGGTCAGCTCGTGGCGCCGGCGGACGGTCCGGTCTCCTGGACCGCACACGCCGACCTGGCCGAGGCGGCGGCCGTCGCGCTCGCCGAGGAGGGCGCGCTCGACGGGGTCACCGCCCCGCTGACCGCGCCGGAGATGCTCGACCTCGAAGCGGTGGCTGGCGTCCTCAGTGCCATCACGGGCCGCACCATCAGGCGCGTCGTCGCGGACGACGACCGGTGGCGGGCCGATGCCATCGCGCGGGGCCTTCCGGCGGCGGCAGCCGACTTCACCCTCGGCATGTACCGCGCGGCACGCCGGGGCGAGTTCGCCGTGACCGACCCGACGCTGGAAACTCTCATCGGGCACCGCCCGGCGTCCGTCCGCTCGGCGCTCGACGTCATCATCGCCCAGGCCTGAGGGGCGCGAGCTCGCCGGGGCGGGCTCAGCGGATCAGGGTCGATGGCCCGGCCGCGCCCCCCGTGCGGTTGCCCGGCCAGCGACCGCCCGGGGCCGGGCCAGCTCGTCAGCCCGCGCGACGTGTGCCCGGGCACCGGGCTGGCGCGGCTGTCGTATGGCCAGGACCACGCCCTGGTGGACGAGCACACGGCCGCCGGCGGCGTGCCCGGAGAAAGGGTGGTACCTGTGCGAACACTGGCATTGCGGGCTCGATGCCGGGGCCAGCCTGCCGATGCTCATGGCGAAGTCGCGGGGCGCTTGTCAGGTGCGGGCTGGAGATGAGTCCGACTACCATCGTGTCGGCCGCGAACTTCAGCGGGGCGTCCAGGTCGTGCTGCCGCACGTCGGCGCGATCGCCGAGCAGAGCCCGGGCGTGCCGGACCAGCGTCGCGCTGCCGTCCACCGCCACCACCTCGGCTCCCCGGCCGACCAACTCGGCCGCGTAGTGGCCGCCGCCGCATCCGGCGTCCAGGATCCGGAGACCGGCGACGTCGCCGGCGAGTGACAGCATGGCCGGCCGGTCCGTGTAGGCGTTGTGCGGACCGTCGGCGGCGTGTGGCCGGCACCCATCCCCCGGGCGCGGGCCACACGCCGACCTGGCCGAGCCGGCCGCGCACCGATGAGAAATCCTCCGCCACGCCGTCGGTTCTGTTGGCCCTTACGCACCGGTGAAAGGATCAACGACCATGACCGACGCCAGACGGCTGGGCGCCGACGAGGCCACGTTCATCGCTGCGGTCCGCGCGGAGGATGCCGGGCGGTTCGCGCTCCTGACCGAGCGCCACCGGCGTGAGCTGCGGGTGCACTGCTACCGGATGCTCGCGAACTACGAGGACGCTCAGGACATGACGCAGGAGACGTTCCTGCGAGCGTGGCACAAGCGGGAGTCGTTCAGGGGCCACGCTGCCCTGCGGACCTGGCTGTACCGGATCGCGACGAACGCCTGCCTCGACTTCCTGGAGAAGCGCAACGACCGCACACCCGTACCGTCCGGGCTGCCGGACCCCGACTCCGAGCTGCTGTACCTGCAGCCGTACCCCGACCGGATGCTCCCCGAGGACCCGCAGGAGTCGGTGGTGGCACGGGAGACGATCGAGCTGGCGTTCATCGTCGCCGTCCAGCACCTGCCGCCGCGGCAGCGGGCGGTGTTCATCCTGCGCGACGTCCTCGGCTGGCCGGCGTCGACAGCCGCCGACGCCCTCGAGCTGACCGTCGCATCGGTGACCAGCGCACTCCAGCGGGCCCGTGTGACGATGCGCGAGCGGCTGCCCGACCGCCGCCTCGACTGGCGCAGTCCCTCCACCCACGAGCTGTCGAATGAGGAGCGCAGCGCGGTGACGTCGTACATCAGGGCCCATGAGCGCAACGACCTCGACGGGCTGACGGCCCTCCTGCGCGACGGCCTGCGCTTCGCGATGCTGCCCGACCCGGGCACCGTGACCACCACGGCCAAGGACGCGGTGGACGGCTGGGTCTCCGGCGGGCTCTTCCAGCGCGGCCACGACGACTGGCGCGGTATCCCCACGACGGTCAACCGCATGCCTGCCGCCGCGCTGTACCTCCGCACCCCCGACGACCCGGAGTACCGGCTGTTCGCCATCGCGGTCCTGCACGTCGTCGACGGGAAGATCGCCGAGCTCACCGGATTCGACGCCGCCGACAAACCCTGGCTGGACCTGCCACCGACACGGTGATCACACGTGTCGTCGACCGGTACACCGCGTGCTCATCGCCTCGTCTCGTATCGGGTCAGCACCACGCCACCGGGAAACGTCCGGGTCTCCACCAGGTTCAGGTTCACCCAGTTGTCCAGGGCTGTGAAGAACGGCGTGCCGCCGCCCAGCAGGACCGGTGCGGTGACCAGCACGTACTCGTCGATCAGCCCGGCCCGCATGGCCGCTGCGGCAAGTGTGGCGCCGCAGATGTCCATGGGGCCGCCGTCTTCGGCCTTGAGCCGGGTGATCTCGGTGACCGCGTCGCCGATGACCAGGCGGGTGTTCCAGTCGACGGTGCGGGTCGTCGAGGAGAACACCACCTTCGGCATGTCCCGCCAGCGGCGGGCGAACTCGATCTCCGCCGGTGTGACGCCGGGCTGCTGGTCGGCAGTGGGCCAGTGGGAGCTCATCGCCTCCCACAGCTTGCGCCCGTACAGCGCCAGGCCGGTCGCCCCCACCCGGTCGGACCACCACTGGAACAGCTCGTCGCTCGGTACGCTCCAGCCGAGGTCGTCACCGGGCGCGGCGATGTAGCCGTCCAGGCTCAGGTTCATGCCGAAGATCAGTTTCCGCATCGTGTCCGCCTCTCGTCAGTCGATCTCACACGTACAGACGGGCACGGCGCGCAAACCTCATCGGTGCGCGATCTGCGTCCGCGACGGCCGAAGTGCGGGCCGGCGTCACCGCCGCGGTTTGACCCTCGACCGGGTCGAGGCCCGACCATCGGCGACATGGACGACCAACCGACACCCGATCCGACAATGACCCGGATCGGCGAGGCCGTGCAGCTCGGGCGATCAGGGCAGCAGGGCCCCGCCCGCGACGCCCTCACCGCGTTGTGGGACGAGATCGGCCCCACCGGCGACGCCTTCCACCGCTGCACGCTCGCCCACTACCTCGCCGATCTCCAGGACACCACCGAGGCGGAGCTGAGCTGGGACGAGCGTGCCCTGGCCTCCGTGGCCGACCTGACCGACGAACGCGCCCAGCGCCACCTGTCCTCGCTCCAGGTCCAGGCTTTTCTGCCGTCGCTGCACCTGAACCTGGCCGACTGCCACCGACGGCTGGGCAATCCCGCCCAGGCCCGGAAACATCTCGCTCGGGCCAGCGAACACCTGGCGCACCTGCCGGATGACCCGTACGGCGAGGCCATCCGCACGGCCGTTCGCGACTTCGCCGCCGACGACCCGACCGACGCGCGGAGGTAACGGTCGGCCGAAGCGGCCCGCGAGAGTGCGGCGCTATGCGGAAGCCGACGAGCCGTCGGGGTGGCGAGATCGGGCGGCCGACTGATGTAGGCCCGGGTGGACACCGTCCGGGTTCCCGGTGTGCTCGGCGAGCCGTCGCAGGACAGCGACGAGCTGGGCACGTTCGCCGGCGTCGAGTGGGGTGAGGATCTCGTCCTCGTGCTGATCGGCGACCTGGCGTGCCCGGGGTAGCAGCTGACGCGCGGCTTCGGTCAGGTGGATGGCGTGGGCGCGACGGTCGCCGGGATGCCGCCGACGTTCGACCAGATCGCGCTGCTCCAGGTCGTCGAGCAGGCCGACCATGACCTTGCGGTGGATGCCCAGCGCGTCAGCGAGCTGTTGCTGGGTGTTGCCTTCACTTCGCTCGAGGTGCGTGAGCAGCCCGAAGTGGTTCGGCGCGATGCCCAGTGGCGTCAGCCGCGCGGCGAACGTCTGCGCGACGTGGAACCCGAGCTGTGACAGCAGGAAGTTGGCGCGGCCGACCAGTGGTCGGCCTGTGCCAGGTGCGGAGTCGAACACCTCGACATTGCGTACTGACCGACCACCGTCACCCGTCGATCCCGAGGGATGCGCGGTGCCTGGCTGGTGTGGATCGCGGCATACAGCGTCATCCTGATCCGCGGCGCGCCCACGCCTTCCGGCACCCCCGACCCGTCGCTCAGCGCAGCATCGCCCGGGTCATTCGACGGGTGGCCACGGCCATCGCGATCGAGCCGAAGGCCAACAGGTAGGCCACCGGGATGAGCAGGTCCCAGCCGAGTCGGCCCAGCGTCGGTTCGCGAACCAGCTCGATGCCGTGGTAGAGCGGCAGCGCCTGGATCAGGGGCCGCACCGCCTCCGGATAGACCGACAGGGGATAGAACGTCGTCGCGAACAGGAACATCGGCAGCATGAAGAGCTGGATGTACTGGAAGTCGGGAAAGTCGCGCAGGTACGTCGTGACGGCCAGCCCGCCGGCGGCGAACGCGTAGGAGACCAGCACCGACGCCGGCAGGGCCAGCAGCGCCCAGGGTGAGGTGACCAGCCCGGCGATCGCCATGAGGGTGAGGAAACCGATCGACGTCACCAGCGCGTTGATCATCGCGCTGGTGACCTCGCCGACGGCGATGTCGGTGACCGACAGCGGTGTCGGCAGGATCGCCTCGTAGGTCTTCTCGACCCGCATCCGGGTGAAGACGCCGAAGCTGGTCTGGTTGAACGCGGTGTTCATCGCGGTTGTGGCCAGGATCGCCGGCGCCACGTAGACGGCGTACGGGACGTCGACCCCGGGGACCGTGCCGACGAGCAGCCCGACGCCGACACCTATCGACAGCAGGTACAGGATCGGTTCGACGAGCGCGTTGAGCAGCGGTGTGAGCGACCGGCGGTAGATCATGGCGTTGCGTTCGACGAGCGCGAGGGCTCGGCGGCCCGTCCAGGCCGGCACGACGACGGTGCTCATGCTGTCTCCCCGAGGCTCGGTGGGTGGGCCGTCACTGGTGCAGCCGTCGGCGGTAGGTGACCCGGGCGACCAGGAAGCCGCCGACCGCGAGCGTCAGCAGGTAGGCGATGTGGACGCAACTGCCGGTGATCGTGGCCGTGCCGAGGCTGAGGGTGCGGCACAGCTCCACCCCGTGCCACAGCGGCAGCACATAGGACACCGGCCGGATCCACTCCGGTAGCTGCGAGACGGCGAAGAACGTACCGGAGAACATGTAGAGCGGCATGATGACGAAGCGGAACACCGTGTCGATGTGGCGCAGCTTGCGGACGCCGACCGCCCACGCCGCGGCCGGCGTCGCGAACGCGGCTCCGGTCAGCGTCGCGCCGAGCAGGGCGCCGAGCGCCCACCAGCCGCGAATCAACCCGAACGCGGCCATCACCGCGACGAAGGCGCCGCTGGCGATGAGCACCCGGACGGTGATGAAGAGCAGGTGCCCGGCGGCGAGCTGCTCCGGTCGCAGGGGCGTCGGGGTGGCGCTGCGGTAGGCCCCGAAACCCGCGGCTCGGGCGACTCCCGCGGCCCCTTCCAGGAACGCGTTCTGCATCGCGGCGGCGGCCAGCATGCCCGGTGCGAAGAACGCCGCGTAGGAGACGCCGGCGATCTGGGTTGGCGCGTTGTCGTCGACAAGCGCGCCCAGGCCGGCGCCGATGCCGACGAGGAACAGCAACGGATTCAGTACGTTGATCACGATCGAGCCGCGCCAGGTGCGCCGGTAGCGCGTGACCCAGTATGCGAAGGCGTGCAGCACCGGTGGTCCTCCCTGCTACTCGATCAGCGATCGGCCGGTGAGGGTGAGGAACACGTCCTCCAACGTCGCGCGGCGGACCAGGGCGGTGAGCGGCGTGAGCGACATGGCGTGCACCGCGGCGAGGGCGGCCTCACCGTCGGCGGTGTAGACGAGCACCCGGTCGGGGAGCAGCTCGACGCGCCCGTCGCTGTCGTTGCCGCCGGTGGCCAGGGCCGAGGTGCGCAGCTTCTCCGCGACGGTGTCCCGTTCGTCGAGGCGGAACCGCAGTTCCAGGACCTCGCGCGTGGCGTACCTGGTGATCAGGTCCCGGGGTGAGCCCTGCGCGACGATCCGGCCGTGGTCGACGACGATGAGCCGGTCGCAGAGCTGCTCGGCCTCGTCCATGTAGTGGGTGGTGAGGATGAGCGTGACACCCTCCTGCTTGAGCTGGAAGAGCCGGTCCCACAGGACGTGGCGGGCCTGCGGGTCGAGGCCGGTGGTGGGCTCGTCGAGGAGCAGGATGTCGGGTTCGTTGATCAGGGAACGGGCGATGGTCAGCCGTCGGCGCATACCCCCGGAGAGGGTCTCGACCTGGTCGCCGGCCTTCTCCTGAAGCTGGGCGAAGTCCAGCAGTCGGGTCGCGCGGTCCCGGATGACGGCTCGCGGCAGGCTGAAGTACCGCCCGTAGATGTGCAGGTTCTCCCGGACGGTCAGCTCGTTGTCCAGGTAGTCGTCCTGCGTCACGACGCCCAGCCGGGCGCGGATCTCCGGCCCCTGTCGCATCGGGTCCATGCCGAGCACACGCAGGCTGCCGCCGCTGATCGGCGACGTCGCGGCGATCATCCGCATGGTGGTGGACTTACCGGCGCCGTTGGGGCCGAGCAGCCCGAACGATTCGCCCCGCTGGACCTCGAAGTCGATGCCGTCGACGGCGTGGAACTCCGCTGTGGACCCGCGCGGCGGATAGATCTTCGTCAGCTGGGTCGCCTGAACCAGCGGGTGTTCGCTCACCACGGCAGCGTACGGAAATTAAACAGGCTTCTGCAAGATCTGGGCAGAGGATTGAAAATTCCGGGCACAGCGGCAAATCTCGGTTGCGGTACCCGAGTCGCGATGCGAGGCTCGACGAATGTCCGCACTGACCGGTGCCGACCTGCTCCAGGCGGCCGACGAGATGACACGGGTGCTGCACCCGCACCGCGAGCGCGACTGGTCAGTGCCCGCCGGCACGTTGACGTGGAGCTGCTGGACCACCGCCGCGCACGTCGCGCACGACCTGCTCGCGTACGCCGGCCAGGTCGTCGCCAGTCCCACTGACAGCTACCTGCCGTACGACCTGCGGGTCTCCCCCGACGCGAGCCCGGCGCAGACCCTCACTGTGGTGCGGGCCAGCGCCGGGTTGCTCGCCACCGCCGTCGACGCCGCCCCGGCGCACGCGCGGGCCTGGCACTTCGGGCCCTGCGACCCGACTGGCTTCGCCGCGATGGGGGTGGCCGAGACCCTGCTGCACACCCACGACATCACCCGCGGTCTCGGCGTGCCCTGGCAGCCACCGCCGCGGTTGAGCGCGGCGGTGCTGCGGCGGCTCTTCCCGGACGCCCCGGACGGCGCCGCGCCCGAGGTTCTGCTGTGGATGACCGGCCGCGGTGACCTGCCCGGCCGGGCACGACGCACCTCGTGGCGGTGGCAGGCGGCGCTGAGCTGACCCTCAGGGCGTCAGTGAGTGCCGGTGACCGTCCAACGGAAAGGGAGGCCGAGCCGGCAGCACCTCCTGGAACACGTAACCGCTCTTCTGCGCCACCCGGCAGGACGCCACGTTGTCCACCTGGTGCAGCAGGTCGAGGCGCCTCATCGCGGGAAACTCGTCGAACGCCCACCGGCTCAGCGCGGTGACCGCCCGCGGGGCGACGCCGCGACCGCGCGCCCACGCCGCCGTCCAGTAGCCCACCTCGGGCTCCGGCCAGTGCGGGCTGACCGTCTTGAGCACCACGTTCGCCGCCAGCCGTGGGCCGTCCGCGTCGTCCTCGACGACCGCGAAGCTGTACCTCCGACCGGCGTCCCAGTCCTGGCGCACCCGGTCCAGCCACTGCCGCCCCTCGGTCAGGTTGGTCACCGGCACCCGGGTCCACCGGCGCAACACCGGGTCCCGGTACACCTCCAGCAGGGCATCCAGGTCGTCGTCGTGCCACTGGCGCAGGGTGAGGCCCGGCAGCGAGGAGGCGCCGGACACCCGCAACTCGATCACCATCCGACCAGTCTGGCGGTGCCGCACAGGGCCCGCGCCGCCCGGGTCAGCGCGAACGGCGACGCCAGGTCAACCACCAGGCACGGCGGGACCGGCGCGGCGCGGCGACGGCGCCCACCCGCTCGGTCGGGGACGTCGGGACGCGGGGCGGGGCGTGCTCGGCACGCCAGCGGCGCACCACCTCGTCGACGTTCACCGGACGCACCGCCACGCGCGGACCGTCGGGGTTGCGCAGCCAGGCCACGATCTGCGTGTTCAACTGGCCGACGAAGTCGCGGACGGACTGCTCGGTGGGCAGGTCGCGGACCTCGTCGGGGACCTGCTCGATGCGCCGACGCAGTTGCAGTGGGGTGGGTAGGAGCAGGTCGCTGGGCAGCGCCTCACGCTCCAGGAAACTCTTGATCCACCACGACTCGTCGTACGGTGCTCCTCGACCGGGGATCGGCTTGCCCATGCCGGGCAGGTCGTCGAACTCGCCGCGTTGCACGGCTCCCCGGATCTGCGCCTCCACTGCCGCTTCCCACGCCTCGGTCACCCTGCGGCACCTCCCCCGGCCACCGTAACGCGCCGCCTCCGGACGGCGACACGCACCTGCCGCGGATCAGCGCGTCAGCGGCCGTGACCATTCCCGGCGGCACCGGCCGGGGTGGTTTCGACCCGGGTGTCCGAATCGAGGGCCACGTCCTGCCAGGTGGCACTCGGTCGACACTGTCGCCCGGCCTACGGTCGGTGCGAAGACGCCGAACGGGGGGAACGTCATGGTCGGTACGGGTGCGCTGCTGGGCATCACAGTGGTGGCGTTGGGACTGGTGCTCACGCCCGGCCCCAACATGGTCTACCTGGTGTCCCGCTCGGTGGCGCAGGGCCGCCGGGCCGGGCTGGTGTCACTGCTCGGGGTGGCCGCCGGGTTCGGCGTCTACCTGACCGCGGCCGTCGCCGGCCTGGCCGCCGTCTTCGTCCTGGTGCCGACGCTGTACGCCGTGGTGAAGCTGGCCGGAGCCGGTTACCTGCTCTGGCTGGCCTGGCGGACCCTGCGTCCGGGTGGGCACTCACCGTTCACGCCGGCGCCGATGCCGCCGGACCCGCCCCGGCGGCTGTTCACCATGGGCCTGGTCACCAACCTGCTGAACCCGAAGATCGCCATCCTCTACGTGTCGGTGCTGCCCCAGTTCATCGACCCGACGCGGGGGCACGTGGCGACGCAGAGTCTGCTGCTGGGCCTGACCCAGATCACCGTCGCACTGATCGTGAACACGCTGATCGTGCTCAGCGCCGGCTCGTTGGCCGGGTTCTTCGCCCGCCGACCCGGGTGGCTGCGGGTGCAGCGCTGGGTGACCGGGACGGCCCTGGCCGCGCTGGCCGTCCGGATCGCCGCCGACCGCTCCCGCGCGGCGGTCGCCACACCCTGACCAGAGCCGCACCGCCCGGTGGCGGCGGACCACCGCGCGCCACACCCGCGAGCGGCGCCTCACTGCCCCAGGTGGCGGCGGCGCATTCCGGCGGCCAGGGGCGCGGCGTCCAGGTCACCGGCGGCGAGCCGAGCCGCGAGGGTACGACGGACCAGCCGGTCGGCCAGCGCGGGCGCGTGCCGCCCGACGGCCAGCTCCAGCCGTCCACGCCGGGTGGTCGCCATGTCCCGAGGCGCCCGGCGGGCGGTGGCGGCGCGCAGGATCGCCGCGACCACCCCCTCGACCGGCTCGGGACGGGACACTCCCCGCAGGGACAGCCCGGCCTCGGCGGTGCTGTCGTGGATGGGTGAGGCGACCATGCTCGGGTAGACCACGCTCACCCCGACGTGCGTGCCGACCTCGTGGCGCAGCGCGTCGGCGTACGCGACCAGGGCCCGTTTGCTGACCCCGTACGCGGCGGCGAGCGGCAGTGGCAGGACCGCCATCCGGCTCGCCACGAAGATCACCCGGCCGCGTGCGGTGAGCAGCGGCGGCAGCGCCGCGGCGGTGGTCCGCCACGCGGCCAACAGGTTGACCTCCAGTTGTCGACGGACCACCTCGTCGGGTGCCAGTTCGGCCGGGGCGGGGCCACCCACACCGGCGTTGTTGATCAGCAGGTCGAGCCCGCCGAGCCGGTCGGCAGCGGCCCGCACCGCCGCCGGCACGGCGTCCGGGTCGGTCAGGTCGCAACCGAGCACCGGCAGGTCGGCGTCGGGGCGGGCGTGCAGGTCGAGCCCCACCACCTGGGCGCCGGCGGCGGTGAACGCCGCGCCGAGGTGCCGGCCGAAGGTTCCGCTCGCACCTGTCAACAGCACCCGCCGGCCAGCCAGCCCGTTGGCCACCCGACCCTTCACCGCTGCACCTCGACCGACGAGCCAGCACCGGCCGCACCGGCCGCACTGCCTGCGCCGGCGGCGCCGGTTGCGCCAGGCGCACCGGACCGGGCGCGGCGGGTTCCGGCGGTCAACTCGCGGGTCAGCTCGGCCAGGTACACGTCGAAGTCCACGCGCATCGCCGGACGGCGTTGCCCCCAGCGGGCGGTGGCGGCCCGCAACTCGGCCCGGCAGACGGCCCGCTGGCGGTCCGGGTCGGGCAGTGCGTACCGGCCGGCGAGGTGCGCGGCGATCAACTTGGCCTGCGCCTCCACCAGCGGGAACGCCGAACCGGTGGACTGCATCAACCCCACGAACGTCAGGCCCGGGGCGTCGGGGTGGAACACGTGCCGGTACAGCGGCAGGCTGTCGCCGCCCCCACCGAGCAGTTCCGGGTCGAGGAACGGGATCTCCACCCGGTAGCCGGTGCACCAGATGATCAGGTCCACGGTGTCGCGGCGACCGTCGGTGAACTCGACCCGGTCCCCGTCCAGGGCGGCGACGCCGGGGCGGGCCTCGACGTCGCCGTGGGTCAACCGGGACAGCAGGCCGTCGGAGAGCGTCGGATGATCCTGTAGGAAGCCGTGCGTCGGCGCGGGCAGCCCGTACCGGGCGGGGCTGCCGACCGTGGCGCTCAGCGTGGCCTGGCTGATGCGTTGGCGCAGTCGCCACGGCAGTCGGCGGGCCAGCGCCCCGTTCAGGGTGTCCGAGGGGCGGCCCAGCAGGTACTTCGGCACCACCCAGACGCCTCGGCGCAGCGACAGCAGGGTGCGGGTGGCGGCGTACGAGGCGTCCACCGCGATGTCCATCGCGGAGTTGCCGCCGCCGACGACCAGGACCCGCTTGCCGGTCAACTGCTCCGGGCCCCGGTAGTCGTGACTGTGCATCTGCTCGGCGGTGCACGTGCCGGGGTACGACGGGTCGGGCAGCCGGGGCACCCGGTTGTGCCCGTTGGCGACGACCACGGCGTCCACTGTCACCGAGACCGGCCCGTGCGGCCCGTTCGCGGCCACCGTCCACGTGCCGGCGGGATCCCGGGTGACCCGCTCGACGGTGTGCCGCAGTCGGATGGTGTCGCCCAACCCGAAGTGGTCGGCGTAGTCGGCGAGGTAGCCGGCGACCCTGCGGTGATCGGGGTAGTCGGGCCAGTCGGCCGGCATCGGATGGTCGGCGAACTGGGTGCGTCCACGGCTGGTGTTCAGGTGCAGCGTGCGGTACGCGGGCGAGTCGGGTCCCCCGTACACCCAGAGGCCACCGACCTGGTCGGCGGCCTCGAAGCCGATCGTCGGCACCGCGGCGTCGCGCAGTGCCTTGACGGCGGCGAGCCCGGCCGCGCCCGCGCCGATCACCGCCACCCGAGGTGGTCCGCCCATCGCCGCCCCCCACGTAATCCAACGTCCGATGGATAATCGTCGTGCGGCGACGACGCGTCAAGGGGCCGACGACCCGTACAACCCGTCGAGCAGGCGATGCACGAACGCGCGGAACTCGCGCCGTTCCCGGGCGCCGGGCGCGCCGGCGGCCAACGCCACCACATGCCCGTGCGTCGCCCACACCAGACTCCGGACGGTGATGTGCGGGGTCGGTTCGGCCAGCGCGCCGGTCGCCGCCGCGGCGGTGAGCAGTTCGGCCACCAGCCGGTACAACGGCTCGGCGTAGCGCTGGTCGAGGTCGGCGTGCCGCTGCGGCTCCAACCAGCGGCGCAGCCACAGCGCGGTGGTCTCCGGGCGGTCCTCCAGGAAGTCGACGAAGACGTCGACCAGCTCGTGCAGCGCCCGCCGCGCCGCGTCCGGCCCCCCGTCGAGGGCGGCACGGGCCTGCGCGGCGGCCTCGGTCAGCACCTCCCGCTCGGCGGCGAAGACCCGGGCGAAGCAGGCGTCGTAGAGCGCCGCCTTCGTACCCGTGTGGTGGGCGACGGTGGCGACGTCGACCCCGGCGGCGGCGGCGACCTCCCGCAGCCCGACGGCGTCGAAGCCACGCTCGGCGAACAGCGCGGTCGCCGCGGTGAGCACCACCTCGCGGGTCGGCCGGGTCTCCTCGCGCCGTGGTCGACCGGGACGGCGTCGGGGCATGGTCATGGCCGCCATTCTGCCCCTAGAATCCAGCAACCGTTGGATTACCGAGGGGATGCGGCGATGACCGGGCTGGACCGGCGGCCCGTGGCCGCCACCGACGCGACGCTACCCCGTGGCCCCCTGGCCGGCTTCGCCGCCGGGTCGCTCGGGATGGGGATCTGGGTGACGGTGCCCGGCCTGCTGCTGCTGTACTTCCTCACCGACGTGCTGGCGGTCGAGCCGTGGCTGGCCGGCCTCGCGCTGCTGCTGCCGAAGATCGCCGACGTGCTGCTGCACCCCTGGGTGGGGCACCGCGCCGACGTGGAGCAGACCCGACGCGGCGACCGTCGACGCCTGCTGCTGCTCGGCTGCGCCCTGCCTGTCGCGTTCGCCGCGCTCTTCGCGGTGCCCGGCGGACTGACCGGCGCGCCGGCGGCCGCCTGGGTGGCCGTGTTCTTCGTCGCCGGCAACCTGCTGTTCGCCGCCTACCAGGTCCCCTACCTGGCCACCCCGGCCGACCTGCGGATCGGTTACGACGAACGCACTCGGCTGATGGCGTTCCGGATGGTCGTACTGACCCTGGGCATCCTGGTCTCCGGGCTGCTGGCCCCGCTGCTCACCGGCGGCGACGCCGCCACCCGGGGCGGCTACCAGCGCATGGGCGTGGTCCTCGCCGTGGGAATGCTGGTGGCGATGCTTGTCGGCGTCGCCGGCATCGCCCGGCTGCGCGGGTCCGCGGCGGCCAGCGCCGCGTCCGGGCACGGCGGGCGGCGGGCGTTGCGCACCGCCCTGCGCGACAGGCAGTTCCGGTGGCTGGTCGCCGCGTACCTGGCCATGTCCACGACCACCCACCTGGTGCTCGCCGGGGTGCCCTACTACGCCGAGTACGAGCTGCGTGCGCCCGGTCTGACCACGGTGCTGGTGGCCGCGTTCGTGGCCCCGGCGCTGCTGGTCACCCCGGCCTGGCTGGTGGTGGCCCGCCGCGTCGGCAAGCAGCGGGCGTTGCTCGGCGCGCAGGGCGCGTTCGCCCTCGGCTCGCTGGTGCTGGCGGTGGGTCGCCCGGTCGGCCTGCCGGTGCTCGTCGGCGCGGTGGCGGTGCTCGGTGTGGCGTTCGCCGGCATGCAACTGCTGCCGTTCTCGATGCTGCCCGACGTGATCCGCGCCGCCACCAGCACCACCGCTGGCGGCGCCGCCAGCGGTGCCGGCACCTACACCGGGGTGTGGACGGCCACCGAGGCCACCGGAGCGGCGCTGGGCCCGTACGCGTACGCGCTGTGCCTGGCCGTTGGTGGTTTCGTGGCGTCGACGGCCGGTGAGTCGCCGACGCAGCCCGACGCGGCGCTGGCGGCGGTCCGCTACGGCTTCGGGTTGCTGCCGGCGGTGGCGATGCTCGCGGCGCTGCTGCTGCAACGCCGCTACACCCTGGACGCGGCCGCCCGGGCGGCGAGCTGACCCTGGCGCGGTGCGGGCGGCCGGCGCCGCGGCACTAGACTGCCACCTCGATGGATGCCCAGCCCACCACCACCGAGACCCGCCCCTGCGCCCACTGTGGAGCACCGGTGCCGCAGCGGGTCGGCGCGGGCCGACCATTTCGCTACTGCCGGGACAACGACGGCGCCTGCCAGCGGGCCTCGCGCAACAGCCGGATGCGGCACCGCAACGCCCCCGGCCTGCCGGGGCAGGTGGCCCGCACCTGGGAGGCGGTGGACCGCCTCGACCAGATCGTCGAGACGTTGACCGAGTCGCTGCACGCCGAGTTGTCGCCGGTGGGGGTGCAGCGGCAGATCGCGCAGGCTCGTGCGGAGGCCGCCACCGAGGTCGCGGCGGCGCAGACCGAACGTGACGAGGCCCGCGACGACGCCGAGACCGCCGCCGCCGACGCGGCGCGCGCCCGCGAGCAGGCCCGCGCGGCTCTCGCCGAGGCCGACGACGCCCGCCGACGCGCCGAGCGGGCGCACCAGCAGGCCACCGCCGCCGACGAGCGGGCGCAGCGCGCCGAGGCCGCCCGCGACCAGGCCCGACACGACGTCAGCGCCGCGCAGGCTTTGCGCGACCAGGCCGAACGGGACCGCGACCAGGCCCGCGTCGAGGTGCGGGACCTGCGCGCGCAACGCGACACCGAGCGGCAGCGGGT
Source organism: Micromonospora sp. NPDC049230 (assembly GCF_040647875.1). Classification (NCBI taxonomy): domain Bacteria; kingdom Bacillati; phylum Actinomycetota; class Actinomycetes; order Micromonosporales; family Micromonosporaceae; genus Micromonospora; species Micromonospora sp. NPDC049230. The sequence continues at coordinate 32,023 of NZ_JBEZCZ010000050.1, read as the reverse complement.
GGCCGACCTGACCGCCGAACGCGACGCGGTGCGCGCCGACGCCGAGCGGGCCACCCGGGTCGCCGCCGACGCGACCGAGCGGGCCGGGCGGTGGCAGGCCGAGGTGCAGGACGTGCGGCGTCAGATCGAGCAGGCCCGCGCCGACGCGGCGCGCGCCCGCGCCGAGGCCGCCGACGCCACCCGCGCGCGGGAGCAGGCCGACCGGGCCCGCGACCGGGCCCAGGTCGCCGCCCGGCAGGTCGACGCCGCCCGGCAGGAGGCCGCGGAGGTGGCGGCGCGGCTGCGCGCGGAACTGGCCGCGACCGCCGCGCAACGCGACTCGCTCACCGCCGAGCTGACCGCGGCCCGGCAGGCGGCGGGCACCGCCGAGAGCCAGGTCACCGCCCTGACGGTACGACTCGACGCCGCCGAGACCGACCGGGACCTGGCCCAGCGGCGGGTGGCGCAGCTCGGTGACCAGGTCAGCGACCTGGCGGTGGCGCTGGCCCGGCTCGGGTCGGTGCCGCCACCGGCCGAGCCGGACACGGCGCAACCTTCGCGACCTCCGGGCGGTTAACCTCCCCGGTGGCAGCGGATACACCCCGTTGCGGCCCGGCTGGGGATCACCTGGTCGGGTACGCGTCCCGGCCGGCTACCCTTGGGTCGCGGCCCACCCCCGTGGACGCCTCACGCCCTCGGGCGGGAATGGCTCGACGGGAACGCACCGTTACACCCAGAAGACCAGCACCACGAACGAGGGGAAGTCGATCATGGGCGAGCGTATGCTGCGCGGAAGCCGCCTTGGCGCGGTGAGCTACGAATCCGACCGCAACACGGAGCTCGCGCCGCGTCAGACCCGCGAGTACCTCTGCGCCAAGGGCCATCAGTTCGAGGTGCCGTTCGCCGTCGACGCCGAGGTCCCGACGACCTGGGAATGCAAGTTCGACGGCAGCGTCGCCCGACTCGTCGACGGCAGCGAGCCGGAGCAGAAGAAGGCCAAGCCGCCGCGTACCCACTGGGACATGCTGCTGGAGCGGCGCTCGATCGCCGAGCTTGAGGACATCCTCGAGGAACGCCTCCAGGAGGTTCGGACCCGCCGCGGCCGCGCCTGAGCCGCACAACGACCGACGCCCCCGGGTTCTCCCGGGGGCGTCGCCGTGTCCGTGCACGTGGTCTCAGTGGCGACCGGGCTCGACGATCTCACCCTCGATGGCCCGACCGCCGTCGACGACCACCGGCTGTTGCGGTTGCGGGGTCGGTTGGGGCGCACCCTGGCGCACCCGCACCGTACGGGGGCCGAACAGGTCACCGGCGACCATCGACGACACCCGCCGCTCGGTGGCCCGTCGCACACCGGCGCGGGCCAGACGGCGCACCGGTGGCACCAGCAGCAGCAACCCGACCAGACCGCTGACCAGGCCGGGCACCGCCAGCAGCAGGGCACCGGCCAACCCGACGAGCCCGTCGGTGACCTGCCCGCCGGGTGGCTGCCCGGCCGCCGCGGCGGCGCGGAAACCCCGCCAGGCGCGCATCCCCTCCCGGCGCAACAGCACCAACCCCAGCAGGGACGCGGCGAACACCAGCAGCACCGCCGCGCCGAACCCCAGCGCCCGCCCGACACCGACGAACACCGCCAACTCCAGCACCACCGCCAGCAACAGGGCCAACGGCACGAACCTCAGTCCTCGGCGCATCTCACCTCATCGCCATTCTGTGCGGGCACCGTGGGCGTGCCCCGCCCATCCAGCATGACACGGCCCCGCTCACGGCCACCGGACCTGACCGGAGGGGGTGCCGTGCAGGCCACGACGCACCGCCTGGCGGCGGTCCTGCACACCCCAGGTGGTGATCCGCCACAGCGCCTCGGCCACGATCCGGGGGCTCATCTTGCTGTCGCCGCGTTCCCGTTCGGCGAAGGTGATCGGCACCTCCACGATCCGCACCCCGGCCCGGTGCGCCAGCCGGGACAACTCCACCTGGAACGAGTAACCCTGCGACGTCACCGACCCCAGGTCGATGGCGTCCAACGCGCTGATCCGGTAGACCCGGTAACCGCCGGTGGCGTCCGCGACGGGCATGCCCAGGGCGAGGCGCGCGTACAGGTTGCCGCCGCGCGACAGCAGCAGCCGCCGCAACGGCCAGTTGACCACCCGGGCGCCGCTGGTCCACCGGGATCCGATCACCACGTCGGCGTCGCGGGCGGCGTCCAGCAACGCCGGCAGGTCCTCCGGCGCGTGTGACCCGTCGGCGTCCATCTCCACCACCGCCTGGTAGCCGTGCTCGCGCGCCCAGGCGAACCCGGCCAGGTACGCAGCCCCCAGGCCCTGCTTGCCCTGGCGGTGCAGCACCCGCACGTGCGCGTCGCCGTCGGCGAGGGCGTCGGCGATCGCGCCGGTGCCGTCGGGGCTGTTGTCGTCGGCGATGAGGATCCGCACCGCCGGGACGGCACGCCGCAGACGGCCCACGATCACGGCGATGTTGTCGGCCTCGTTGTAGGTGGGGATCACCACCAGCACCCGGCCCACCCCCGGCACCTCGTCCGGGCGTCGGATCGTATCGGTCGCCTGGATCACGGTTCCTCCGCTCCCGCCGGCGTACCGGCTGTTGCTATCCGGGCCTGACCCGCTGCCGCCGGCGCGGCACCGCCGCACCGACCAGGGCCGCCACGGCCAGCGCCGCGAGCGTCACCTCGGGCCACCAGCCGAGGCGGGTGGCGAGGGTACGCCCGTCGTCGAGCCGCAACTGCCGCACCACGACCTCCCGGGTGTTGAACCCGGTGGCATCGCTTACCCGCCCGTCGGGTGCGACGAACCCGGACACACCGACAGTGGACGCCATCAACGCCGGCCGGCCGTGCTCCACCGCCCGCAACCGGACCATCGCCATCTGCTGGCGGGCCTCGGCCACGTTGAAGGTGGCGTTGTTGGTCTGCACCACCAGCAGTTGCGCGCCGCCGTCGACGGTGTCGCGGACCACGTGGTCGTAGGCGACCTCGAAGCAGATCACGTCACCGAGCACGACTGGCCCCGCCCGTACCACACCCGGGGTGCTTCCCGCGACGAAGTCGCTGCGGATCAGGTCGACCTGCTTGCTGACCCTCCGGGCGATGTCACGCAGCGGCACGTACTCGGCGAACGGCACCGGGTGGCGTTTGGTGTACAGCTGACCCAGGTCGGCGCCGGTGCCGGGCCGCCACAGGATGCCCGCGTTGCGGACCTGCCCGGGGCCGGGGCCGAGCAGCACCGCGCCGACCAGGATCGGCGCGCGGACCGTGTCGGCGGCCTGGGAGATGCGGGCCCCGGCGGCGGGGTTGCGCAGCGGGTCGATGTCGCTGGAGTTCTCCGGCCACACCACCAGGTCGGGTTGCCGTTCCTGCCCGGCGGCGACCCGCGCGGCCAGGTCGATGGTCGCGTCGGCGTGGTTGTTGAGCACCGCCTGCCGTTGGGCGTTGAAGTCCAGGCCCAGGCGCGGCACGTTGCCCTGCACGATCGCGACGGTGACAGTGGCGCCGGACCCGGCGGTGGCCACCGGCACGAGCAGACCCCCGACGGCCACCGCGACCGCCACGACGACCGGTGCGCCCACCGACGCCCACCTGCGTGCCGGCGTGACCCCCGGCCGGCCGTCAGCGGGCGGTGTGGCGTCGCGCGGGGTGTGCCGGGCGGTGACCCAGCCCCGCCAGGCGGCGGTGACCAGCAACCCGCCGACGAGCGCCGTCGCGAACGTCACCAGCGGGGCGCCGCCCCACGCGGCCAGGCGCAGCAGCGGCGAGGTGTCCTGGCTGAACGCCAACCGCCCCCACGGGAACCCGCCGAACGGGGTGCGGTCACGCAGCGCCTCCTGCCCCACCCACAGCAGCCCGGTCAGCACCGGCCACGCCCAGCGGCCGCGGTCGGCCAGCGGCGACACCCAGGCGGTGGCCGCGCCCAGCAGGGCCAGGTAACCGGCCTGGAGCAGCGACAGCAGCACCCACGGCAGGTAGCCGGTGTGCAGGTTCGTCCAGGCCAGCATCGGGGCGAACAGCGCCACCCCGGTCAGGAAGCCCAGGCCCGCGCCGGCACGCAACCGCCGACGGTGTGCGGCGGCGGCCAGCAACGCCACCCCGACCGGGGCGAGCGGCCACACCCCGTACGGGGGGAACGCCAGCAGCAGGGCCAGCCCGGCGGCCAGGGCCAGGGGCACGGCGAGGACCAGCGGCAGCGGCCCACCGGTGATCACCGGCGGGGGCAGCACCGCCGCCGGGGTGGGGGTCTCATCCCGGTCCAGAATCGTCACCGCTTCACCTCGATCACAGGGCGAAGGCTACCTGGCTGGGCTGCGGACCAGCCGCTTCGGGCCGCCCGGCACGAACCGCCCGGCGGACATGAAATCGGGGCGCGGCTGACGCCGCGCCCCGATGCTCCCAGGCCCTTCCCGGCCGGTGTGGCGAGGATGGGGCACGACGACCTTCGGACCGACCAGGCGTGGACTGGCTGCCCCCGCCGGGCCGTTGTCTACTGGCCGTGCACCTCACCCTGCCCGTACACCGGTAACCGCGGCCGGTTCGCGCCGCCCCGCCGACCCCCGCCCGCTGGACCTGGCCGCCGCGACGATGACGCTCAAAAATGTCGCTCGGCCAGCGGACGAGAGGACGAAGCGAACAACAGCCGCTTCCCGTGGTAGGACTCAAAGACGGTACGTGCCGACCCCCGTCGGTTGTCAACCCACCCGGGCCTGTCGTGTGTTGCGCCACGGCGTGTCGGGTCGGCGAGTCTCAATGCGTGCGCAGATGGTGACGCAGCAACGCCTGCGCGGCGCCCCGATGTTCCGCGGCGAGCAACCCCCCGGCGGCCAGCACGTAGTCGGCGTCGACGACGGCGGCGGCGGCACGCGGCAACGCCCACCCGCCGGCATGATCGGCGAGGAGAGCCGCCAACACCTGCCCGGACGCGCCGGTCGGCGCGTGCCGCAGCACCCCACCGGAGCCCACCAACAGCCGCACGTCGCGCAGGTCCCGCCCGGCCCGCTCACCGGTGGCGGCACCCCTGGCGTGCCGGCGCACCGCCACTGTCGCCGCGAGGGTGGCGATGCGGGCGTCGACGGCCCGCTCGACGTCGTCCACAGCCAGAAACGCCGGGTCGGCCGCCCGACGCGCCGCGGCGACGCCCAGGTCGTCGAACTCGTCGGCGGCGAGCAGCCGTTCCTCGGCGGCGGCCCGCACCACCCCGGGGGCGCTCCAGCGCATACCCAGGTCACCCTCCACGGTGCGGGCCCGCCACAGGTTGCCGGCGACCTCCCGGCCGGGCCCGGTGGCCCGCTCGTCGGGGGTGAGCACCGAGTACACGTCGGTGGTGGCGCCACCCACGTCGACCACGGCCAGGTCACCGCCGACGGTGTCGGCGAGCACCTCCACACCGGTGAGCACCGCGTCGGGGGTGGCCGCGCGCACCAGCCGCGCGAACCGGGTGCCCCTCGACAGCCGTTTCCCGCCGATGACGTGGCGCAAAAACACCGCGCGGATCGCCGCCCGCGCCGACGCCGGGGCGAGCACCCCGATGCGCGGCAGGACGTTCTCCGCCCCGGTCACCGGCACCCCGGCGGCCTCCAGCAGCCCGGTGAGCTGCGCGCGCACGTCGGCGTTGCCCGCGTACACCACCGGCACCCGCCACCGGGCGCGGGCCAGGCGGGTCGCGTTGTGGGTGACCGTGTCGGCGTCACCGCCGTCGGTGCCCCCGACGAGCAGCACCACGTCCGGGCGGGCCGCCCGCAACGCCGTCAGGTCCGCCGCGCCGAGCCGACCGGCCGCGACGTGCACCACGTGCGCGCCGGCGGACAACCCGACCCGCCGGCCCGCCTGCGCGGTGACCAGCGGCTCGTACCCGACCACTGCCAGCCGCAGCCCACCGCCGGCCGACGAGCACACGTACCACGGCACGTCGCGCACCCCGAGCCCGACGGTGGCCGCCGCGACCGCGGTGTCCAGGCCGTGCAGCACGTCGGTACCCACCGTGGTCGGCGCGGCAGCCGCGCCGACCAGGACACCGGCGACCAGGTCCACCACCGCCACCTTGGTGTACGTGGACCCGACGTCCGCGCAGACCGCCAGGCTCACGGGTTTCCCTGTTCGCGACCGCGGGGCTCGCAAACCCGGCTCACTCCTCGCGACTCACGCTGGCGGGCGGCACGACCACGGTGCCGGTCGCGGTGACCGCCACGATCGGCGGATCGAGGACCTCGGCGGCGGACGCCGAGCGGTCCGGGCGGCCCCGGCACACCACCGCGCAGGACAACTCCAGGGTGCGGCTGCGGGCGCCGACCCGCGACACCCGCGCGGTCACCTCCACCACGTCACCGGCGTGAATCGGGGCGCTGAACCGCACGTCGGAGTACCCGGCGAACAGACCCTCGTCACCGTCGGTGCGGATGCACACCTCCGTCGCGACGTCACCGAACAACCCCAGGGCGTACGCCCCGTCGACGAGGTTGCCCGCGTAGTGGGCGTGCGAGTACGGCACATACCGCCGGTGCGTCACCGTCAACCCGAGCCGTGCGTCGGTCATACGTTCGCCTTCCGCTGCGTGATCAGGGCGTGCACGAGGTAGCTGGCCACCTCGCCGGGCGTGGTGCCCCGACCGAAGATCCGGTCCACGCCCAACTCGTCGGTCATCGACTCGTCGAACCGGGGACCACCGACGATCAGCAGCGGCCGCCGCCCCGCCGGCATCGCCTCCCGGAACGCCGCCGACATCTCCCGGGTGTTGTGCAGGTGCGCGTCGCGTTGGGTGACCACCTGCGACACCAGCACCGCGTCGGCCTTCTCCACCCGGGCGGTCTCCACCAACTCCGGCACGCTGACCTGCGCACCCATGTTGGTGACCTTCAACTCCCGGTAGTACTCCAGGCCCTTCTCCCCCGCGATGCCCTTGACGTTGAGGATCGCGTCGATGCCCACGGTGTGCGCGTCGGTGCCGATGCACGCCCCGACCACCGACAGCTTGCGCCGCAACCGCTGCTTGATCACCGTGTTGACGTCCTTCGCCGACAGCAGCGCGAAGTCCCGCTCCACCACCTGCACCGCGCCCAGGTCGACAAGGTGGTTGACCCGCCCGTACACCACGAAGAACGTGAACCCGTCACCCATGCCCTTGGCGTGCACCACCATCGCCGGGTCGATGCCCATCTTGTTGGCCAACTGCACCGCCGCGCCCTCGGCCCGCTTGTCGTGGCCCACCGGCAGGGTGAACGACACCTGCACCATCCCGTCACCGGTGGTGTCCCCGTACGGCCGCACGATCTGCTTCTCCCCGCTCACGCGGCAGCCTCCAGGATGTCGGTGGCCGGGTTGCAGTAGTCGGCCTCGTGCGCGGCGACCCCGTCCAGGCCCTTACCCCGGTCGGCGGGCCGCTTCATGATCCCGAACGTGCCCTCGGCGATCGCCGTGAGCAACGTCTGCTCCCCGATGCGCTCCAACAGGTCCAGCGCCTCACCGAGGACCTGGTTGGCGCGGCGACGGATGAACCCACCCGGCGCCGGCACGAAATCCTCGTGCAACCCACCGGCGGCACCCAACACGTACCGCACGTTCTGTAGGGCGATGTCCCGATCCGACAACCACGGCGTCACCACCGCCTCGGTCATCATCCCCACCAGCAGGATGCCCTGACCGGTCAGCGCCCCCGCCAGGTTGAAGAACCCGTCGAGCAGGTTGCCCCGGAACACGTCACCGGTCATGTGCTTCGTCGGCGGCATCCACTTCAACGGCGCGTCCGGGAACAACTCCCGCGCCAACAGGGCGTGCGCCAACTCCAGGCGGAACGACTCCGGCACCTCCGGGTTGATCTCGAACGCGTGCCCCAACCCCAACTGCCAGTCCGCCAACCCCGCCTCGTGCGCGAAGAACTCGTTGAGCAACTGCGACACCGTCACCGTGTGCGCCTCGTCGACAGCGTCGGCGGTGGTCAGGTAGTTGTCCTCACCGGTGTTGATGATGATCCCCGCCCGGGCGTGCACCTGCCGGGAGAACCGCTGGTCGACGAACGTGCGCACCGGGTTGATGTCGCGGAACAGAATCCCGTACATCGAGTCGTTGAGCATCATGTCGAGGCGTTCCAACCCGGCCAGGGTCGCCATCTCCGGCATGCACAACCCGGACGCGTAGTTGGTCAACCGCACGTAGCGGCCCACCTCCCTCGACGACTCGTCCAACGCCGCACGCATCAACCGGAAGTTCTCCTGCGTGGCGTACGTGCCGGCGAACCCCTCCCGGGTCGCGCCCTCGGGCACGTAGTCCAACAACGACTGCCCCGTGGAACGGATCACCGCGATCACGTCCGCACCGGCGCGCGCCGCCGCCTGCGCCTGCGGAATGTCCTCGTAGATGTCACCCGTGGCGACGATCAGGTAGATCCACGGCCGCTGCTTCGGGTCACCGTGGCGCTTGACCAGACGGTCCCGCTCGGCGCGCCGCCTGTCGATCCGCCGAATGCCCGCACCGACCGCCCTGCGCGCCGCCGACCGGGCAGCCGTGGCGGCCCGACCCGACGGCACGGCGAACCGCACCGACCCGGCGGCGGCCTTCTGCGCCAGCAACGTCACATCCGTGATTCCCTCACGGGCCAGGGCGTCGAACACCGGCACCGCCACCCCGTGCCCCAACCCCACATCCGCGGCGACCGCGTCGACGAGCCGGTTGACCCACGGAATGCCGTCCGGGTCGGCGCCGCTCACCCCGGCCAACCGCAGCACCGCCCGCTCCACCGACACCGTCGTGTGGCTACGCGCCAGGTCCACCACCGGCTGCCCGGCCCGCCGCGCCAACTCCCGCGCCCGCGCCACCAACACCGGATCAAGATCAAGCTTCCCGGTCATGATGACCCTTCCTCGTAGATGACCTCACCGCGCAGCACCAACCGCCGACACACCGGCAACGGCGTCGGATCGTCCGGACCCCGCAACTCCGGGTCCTCGGCCAGCAACACCGGCAGACCCCGCTCCACCCCCGCCGGCGTCGACCACACCGCGAACGTCGCCGGCGCACCCAGCGCCAGCACCCCCTCGGTGTCCAGGTGCACCGCCCGCCACCCACCACGGGTGTGCGCGGCGAACGCCGCCCGCACACTCATCCGCTGCGCCCGGTTGTGGTGCGCCGCAGCCGCCCGCACCGACCCCCACGGGTCCAGCGGCGTCACCGGCGAATCCGACCCGAACGCCAACGCCACACCCACACCGTGCATGGCACCCATCGGGTTCGACTCCAACGCCCGGTCCAGACCCAGCCGCGACTCGTACATCCGACCCGCGCCACCCCACAACCTGTCGAACGCCGGCTGCATGCTCGCCACCACCCCGTACTCCACGAACCCGGCGATCAACCGCTTGTTCATGACCTCCGCGTGCTCGATGCGGTGCCGGGCGGCACGCAACCGCTCCACCCCCAGCGTCCGCGCCGCCTGCGCGAAACCGTCGAGGACCGTGCCGATCGCCGCGTCACCGATCGCGTGGAACCCGCCCTGCAAACCGTGCGCCGCGCAGCCCAGCAGATGATCACGCACCTGCTCGGCGCTGAGGTAGCCGTGCCCACAACCGTCACCGTCGCCGTACGCCTGCGACACGTGCGCCGTACGGGCACCCAACGCACCATCGGCGAACAGGTCACCACCGGCACCCACAGCCCCCAACTCCCGGGCCCGCGCCGCACCACCCAACTCACCCCAGTACCCGTACACCTCCGGCAACCCCGCACCCGAAATGCCCAGCAGACCGGTGAAGTCCTCCTCGTCGGAGATCTCCGGCCCACCACACTCGTGCACCGCCGCGATCCCCAACGACGCCGCGTGCGACAGGGCCACCCGCTGCGCGGCGACCCGCTGCGCCCGACTCACCGACCCCTGCGCCGCCGCCCGCACCACATGATGCGCGTCGCGCCGCAACCACCCCGACGCGTCGTACCCGGTCGCCCCCACCACCTGCGGACACGCCGCCAACAACGCCGACGACACCAACGCCGAATGCAGCGACGCCTGCGACACGTACACCTGCCGCCCACCGGCCGCCCGGCCCAACGCCGCCGCGTCCGGCACCGTCGCATCCGACCAGACCGACTCGTCCCAGCCGTGCCCGAGCACCACCGCGTCCGCCGGCAGACCCGCCGCGAACCCGGCCACCGCGTCCAGCAGCTGCCCCGCCGAGCGCACCCCGGCCAGATCCAGCCCGGACAACGCCAACCCGGTGTCGGTGGCGTGCACGTGCGCGTCGACGAACGCCGGCGTCACCAGCGCACCACCCACATCCACCACACGGTCGGCCGGCGGCGCGTCACCGTCGGTCCCCAACCAGGTGATCCGCCCACCGGACACCAGCAGCGCGGTGGCGCTCGGGTCGGCGGGACAGTGCAGCACGCCGCCGCGGTACAACGTCGAGGGGTTCGTCATGACCTCAGTGTGCCGCGATCCGCGCCGCGAAGAGCTGACGCACCCCGGGCTCGGAGCGCAGCAGCCCCAACGCCAACTCCGCGTGCCCCGGCACGTACCCGTTGCCCACCAGCATCGTCACGTCCGCGGCCAACCCCTCGGCACCCAACGCGGCCGCGGAGAAGCTCGTCGCCATCGAGAAAAAGATCACCGTGCCGCCGTCCGCGGTGGCCAGCACCGCCCCGTGCTCACACCCCGGCACGTCCACGCACACCACGGTGACGTCCGCCGGCGCCCCCAGGGCGGTGGTCACCGCCGTGGACAACCCCACCGGGTCCCGCGCGTCGGCCACCGCCACCACCGACGCCAGACCGGCGGCCGTCAGCGCGTCGCGCTCCGCCGCCACCGGCACCACCCCGACGGTACGCGCGGCACCAGCCCGCCGCGCCGCCGCGAGGGACAGCGACCCGCTCTTACCGGCCCCACCGATCACCGCCACCCGCACCGGCGTCGAATCACCGACGCGACCACGATCCTCGACGTAGCGCGACACCACCCGCGCGGTCAACGCGGGCGCCCCGCACACGTCCAGCACCGCCAGGGACAACTGCGGGTCCTCGTCCTCGGGCAGCACCGCGGCGATGGACCGCGCGAACAGGATCGCCCACCCGTCACACGGCACCTGCTCGCTGCGCCCGTCCCAGCCGGCCAGCCCGTCGGTGATCACCAGCGGCGTCAGGGTCAACGACACCAGGGTGGCGACCCGCTGGCCCACCCTGAGCCCCAGCGGGGACCGCCGACCGGCCTCCTCGACGGTGCCGATCAGCATCCCACCCGACCCGGTCACCGGGTTCTGCATCTTGCCCCGCGTGGAGATGATCTCCAGCACCTCGGCGCGGACCGCGGCACCGTCCCCGCCGTGCTTCTCCGACAACTGTCGGAAACTCGCCGCGTCCAGGTTGAGCCGCCGCACCCGGATCCGCACCTCGTTCGGCGCGATCGCCGCCGACGCGTCCAGGCGCCAAGCCGCCTGCGGCAGCACCCCCGCCGGCTGCACGACGCGGTGCAGTCCCACCGGTGACGTCACGCCAACCTCCCCTGCCCAGCCGCCCGAAGCCCCGGTCAAGGCTCGCGTGACGGGAAAACTTACGGCAGACTAGTTTCTGTACCGAATATTTTCCAGTAGCGTTCGGGCTCCGATGATCAGCAGCACCACCGAGGAGGGGCCGTGACCCAGACCATCCCCCAACCCCGTCACGCCCCGGTCCCCACACCGACCGCCGGGCAACCGTACGAATACGTCCGCCGCCCCCTCGTCGAACCCGACTGGACCCGCTTCCCCGGCTGGCGCCACGTCACCCGCGACCAGTGGGAATCCGCCCAGTGGCAACGCGTCAACTGCGTCAAGAACACCAAACAACTCCGCGCCGTCCTCGGCGACCTCGTCGACGACACCTTCTACGCCGACCTCGAAGCCGACCAACAGGCCCTGGCCACCATGTCCATGCTGGTGCCACCCCAAATGATCAACACGATGGTGCCGTTCGCGACCCCCACCACCGAGGCGCTGCTCGCCGACCCCATCCGCCGCTACATGATCCCCGTCGCCTCCGACCGCCGCACCGACTGGCCGTCACACCCCTACGCCAGCCGCGACAGCCTCCACGAACACGACATGTGGGTCGCCGAAGGCCTCACCCACCGCTACCCCACCAAGGTCCTCGCCGAACTGCTCTCCACCTGCCCGCAATACTGCGGGCACTGCACCCGCATGGACCTCGTCGGCAACTCCACCCCCGCCGTCGACAAACTCAAACTCACCCTCAAGCCCGTCGACCGCTACGACGCCCACATCGCCTACCTCAAGGCCCACCCCGGCGTCCGCGACGTGGTCGTCTCCGGCGGCGACGTCGCCAACGTCCCCTGGCGCAACCTCGAGTCGTACCTCATGCGCCTGCTGGAACTGGAGACGGTCCGCGACATCCGACTCGCCACCAAGGCCCTCATGGGCCTACCCCAACACTGGCTGCAACCCGACGTCGTCGAAGGCCTCGAACGCGTCGCCCGCACCGCCGCCCGCCGCGGCGTCAACCTCGCCATCCACACCCACGTCAACCACGCCCAGTCACTCACCCCACTCGTCGCCAAGGCCGCACAGACCGCCCTCGACGTCGGCGTCCGCGACGTCCGCAACCAGGGCGTGCTCATGCGCGGCGTCAACGCCACCACACCCGAACTACTCGACCTCTGCTTCGCACTCCAAGGCGAAGCCGGGATCCTGCCGTACTACTTCTACATGTGCGACATGATCCCCAACGCCGAACACTGGCGCGTCCCGGTCTGGCACGCCCAACAACTCCAGCACGACATCATGGGCTACCTCCCCGGCTACGCCACCCCCCGCATCGTCTGCGACGTGCCCTTCGTCGGCAAACGCTGGGTACACATGCTTACCGACTACGACCGCGAACGCGGCATCTCCTACTGGACCAAGAACTACCGCACCTCCATCGAGTCCGCCGACCTGGAGGCGCTCAACAAGCGCTACGCCTACTACGACCCGATCGACACCCTCCCCGCCGACGGCCAGCAGTGGTGGCACGACCACCGCGACGACTGACCCACCGACGGCGGCACCCCCGGATTCCCCCCGAGGGTGCCGCCGTTCCCCGTCACCGGCAGCCCAGGGCCCGCACATACCCGGCCCGCACCGTCCCCGCCGCGACCTCGTCGGCGTACTCCCAGAACACCTCCGCCCAGTCACCGGCCCCGTCCAAATCCCGCAGCACCCGCCACCCGTGGCTGCCCCGCAACGCGTCCGCGGCCCGCCGCACCGCGGCCTCGTCCCCGCTCGCCCGCGCCCGCTGCCACTCCGCGATCCACCCGCACCCGACCCGGGACGTCACACCCACGCCGAACTGGTCACCAGGAAGGTCTCCGCGACGACGTCAGCCGCGTCCTCCGGAAGCGGTCCTCGTCCTGCTCTGCCCCTGAGCTCACGTCCAATCCATGTCCGGTGCGACCACAAACCGTGACAGCCCGCACCAGTCAGGCGCGGATACCGGCGAGCACGAGACCGGCGACCCTACCGATCACCTGGGCACTCGTCGTCGCCGGCAACCGCCGTAGCGACGCGATGGCCAGCAGGCCGGCCCGGACATCGCCCACGTCGACGCCGTCGCGCAGCACACCCGCGGCCCGCGCCCGTACGACGAGCACATTCAACGCCCGCGCATGCTCCCGCCGCTCCTCCTGGAACGCCGCACCCACCTCACCCGGCCCCAACAACGCCTCGTTGAGCGCCCGGTCATGGATCTGCCGCTCAGCGAACTCGCGCACCACCCCCGACAGCGCCCGCCACGGGTCCGGGTCGTCGAGCGCGCGGCGCATCCGCACACCGCAGTCCTCGACACGCTCGGCCAAGACCGTCGCGACCAACTCCGTACGCGTCGGAAAGTGCCGGTACAGGGTCGCCACCCCCACCCCAGCCCGTCGCGCCACCTCCCGCATGGGCACCCCGAGCCCCGCCGACGCGAACGCCGCCCGCGCCGCCGCCACCACCCGATCACGGTTGAACCGGGCATCGGCACGCCGCATCTGAGACATCCTCGGCCAGTTCCCCTCTCACTTTGACCCCACAACGGAACAGCTGCTCCGTTTCCCGCCTACGGTACGACCACCGCCCCCTCACCCCAGGCAGAGGAGCCCTTCATGTTCGCCGTCCAGTACGACCGGTTCGGTGGCCCCGAGGTACTCCACCTCGGCGCCACCGACGCGCCCCACCCCCGGGCCGGCCAGATCCGCATCCGCCTCCAGGCCGCCGGGGTCTCCCCCGCCGACGTCAGCCTCCGCTCCGGCCGCACCCCGATGAGCGCCCAACTACCGCTGCCCCACATTCCCGGGGTCGACGCGGCCGGCATCGTCGACGAGATCGGCGACGACGTCGACGATGTGACAGTCGGCGACCACGTCTTCGGCGTCGTCGAGCTGACCAGACTCGGCGGCGCGAGCGCACAGTTCGCGGTACTACAGCTCTGGACGCACAAGCCCATCACCATGCCGTGGGCCCAGGCGGGCGCGGCTGGCACCAGCATCGAGACCGCCACCCGAGCCCTCGACCTGCTGGACCTACGGCCCGGCCTGACGCTCCTCGTCGACGGCGCCGCTGGTGGCGTCGGCAGCATCGCCATCCAACTCGCCGCCGCCCGAGGCATCAACGTCATCGGCACCGCCCGCGCCGCCAACCACGACCTCCTCCGCCAGCTCGGGGCGACACCGCTCACCTACGGCCCCGACCTCACGAACCGCCTCGACGCCCTCGGCGTGACCCGGGTCGACCGCGCCCTCGACGTCGCCGGCGCCGGGTCCCTGCCCGAACTGCTCCACCTCACCGGCGACCCGACAGCGGTCGTCACCCTCGCCGACTTCACCGCCCCCACGCACGGCGTCCGCCTGTCGATGGGGCAACTGGCGGGCGAACCCGACGGCCGCCACGGCCTGCCCGCAGCAGCCGAACTGTTCACCGAGGGCCGGTTCAGGGTACCGATCGACGCCGCCTTTCCCCTTGAGAAGGCGGCCGACGCGCACCAGGCGGCCGAACGCGGATCCCGCCGCGGCAAGATCGTCCTGACTGTCGACGACGTGCGGGAGAGCTGAGCCTCAGCCGCCGGCCAGCACCTCGGACAACGGCGCCGGCTCCAGCCCTCGCTCGCGCAGCCCGGCCAGGATGTGCGGCAACGCCTCGTCGGTCATCGCCGCGTTCGCCTCGGTCACGTGCATGATCACCACAGAGCCGGGGCGGACGTGATCCAACACCGCCCGCACCAGCGGCTTCCACGCGGTAGCGAAGGGATCACCACTGACCACGTCCCCGTCGACGACAGTCACACCCAGCGGCGCCAGGGCATCCAGCGTCGCCGCGTCGTGGCACAGCCCCGGAAAGCGGAAGTACCGGGTCTGCCGACCCCCGTACGGCTTGATGACCTCGAACGTCTTCGCCACGTCCCCGGCCAACTTGTCCACCGGCAGCGAGGGCAGGTCATAGCAGTCAGCGGTGAACGCCGCGTGCCCGTAGGTGTGGTTGGCCAACTCGAAGCGCGGGTTGCCGGCGATCCGCTTGGTCACGTCCGGATACCGCTGCACCCACTTGCCGGTCAGGAAGAACGTGGCCGGCACCTCGTCGCGCTCCAGCAGGTCGAGGATGCGCAGGTTGGCGTACGACGTCACCCGACCGGCACGCAGACTGGCCAACATCGCGTCGGTCATGTCCGCGTCGAAGGTCAACGCGACCCGGTTGCCCCGACGTGGCCCGTGATCCACCACCGGCGCCCGGGTCCCCACCCGCGTCGCCCCCGGGACGGCCGACGCCCCCTGCGGCGCGGTGGCGCTGACCGACGGGGCGGCCGTGGTCTCGGATGAGCCGACGAAGGCCGGTCGCTCCGTCGGGGGCACCCGGGACGCCGAGCACGCGGCGCTGCCGAGAACAGCCGCCGCCACCAGGACGCCCCACAGCGGGCGACTCCACTGTCGAATCACGCGGCAGATCATCGCAGAAGTGAACGAGGCTCACTGCCCCTCGGCACCGCCCCGGACCGGCCGGATCACCGGTCGTCGCCGCTGATCCACTCGGGTTTGCCAATACCGCGCTGTCCCATCCGCCTGGACACCCCGACATCATCAAACCCGAGTCGATCACCCGAACGGCGCGGCTACGCCGAGCCGCCCCGGGGGGCGTACATGATGACCGCCACGCCGAGCAGGCAGAGCGCCGCACCGGCCAGGTCCCACCGGTCCGGGCGGAAACCGTCCACCACCATCGCCCAGCCCAACGAGCCAGCCACGAACACCCCACCGTACGCGGCCAGGATCCGGCCGAAGTGCGCGTCCGGCTGGAACGTGGCGACGAACCCATAGCAGCCCAGCGCGACCACACCGGCGGCGATCCACCACAGGCCCCGCTGTTCGCGCCAGCCCTGCCACACCAGCCAGGCGCCACCGATCTCGGCCAACGCCGCCAACGCGAACAACACCAGGGAACGCAGCACCGTCACCCGCCGACACTAGCCGCGGACAGCGACAGGCCCCCGGGCGGCAGTGCCACCCGGGGACCCGTGAGCCGCTCAGGTCACTTCGTGAACGAGTCCTTCACGTTGCGACCAGCGTCCTTCATGTTCTGACCGGCCTGCTTGGCGCGCGCGTCACTCTCCTGGCTGGCGCCCTCGCCACGCATCCGCTCGTTGTCGGTCATGTCGCCGACGCGCTCCCGTGCGGCGCCAGCCATCTGCTCGACCTTGTTCTTGGCCTTCTCGGTGAAGCTCATCGCGCCTCCTCGGTCTGGCGATTGTCCTCGCTCGCTTGCCCGCTCTCCGGGTGTCGAAACGGCGGTGCCGGTCGGCACACCCGTTATGGCATCCTAGGAAGATAGGTTGTGGGAGGGTCGCCTGCCGGGGCCGGACACGATGGTTAACTTGCCGCATGGGAGAGCTCCTGCTGATCCGACACGGCGAAACCACCTGGAGCGCCAGCCTGCGGCACACCTCGTACACCGATCTGGAGCTGACCCCCGACGGCGAGCGACAGGCGCGCACCCTCGCCGCGTTCCTGGCCGGGCGGCGGTTCGCGAGAGTGCTGGCCAGCCCCCGCTCCCGGGCGCTGCGCACCGCACAGCTCGCCGGCCTCACCGTCGACGCCGTCGACGAGGACCTCAGCGAGTGGAACTACGGCGAGTACGAGGGCCGCACCACCGTCGACATCCACGCCGACCAGCCGCACTGGAACATCTGGACCGACGGCTGCCCCGGCGGCGAGTCACCCGCGCAGGTGGGCGAACGACTCGACCGGGTACTGGCGCGGGTCACCCCCCTGCTCGACCAGGGCACCGTCGCACTTGTCGGGCACGCGCACAGCCTGCGGGTCCTCGGCGCCCGCTGGATCGGCCTCCCCCCGTCCGCCGGCGGGCGGCTGCGCCTGGAGACCGCCACGGTCAGCGCGCTCGGTCACGAGCACGGCCGGCAGGTCATCCTGCGCTGGAACCAGCCGGCTCCTCCGGCGCCCGGGACCGCGACCGACTCGGTGCCGCCGCGTTGAGCTGCCCCGGTGCCGCGGCGCTGATCTTCGGCGGCCGATTCTCGTACGGGGTGGACAGCACCACAGTGGTCCGGGTCGTCACGTTCGCCGACGTGCGGATCTCCTGGAGCACCCGCTCCAGGTCGGTCGGGCTCGCCACCCGCACCAACAGCAGGTAGAAGTCCTCCCCCGCCACCGAGTAGCACGAGTCGATCTCGGGCAGGTGGGCCAGCCGCTCCGGCGCGTCGTCCGGCTGCGACGGGTCGAACGGACGGATCGCCACGAAGGCGGTGAGCGGCAGGTCCAGCGCCTCGAACGACACCCGGGCGGCGTACCCCCTGATCACCCCACGCTGCTCCAGCCGACGCACCCGCTGGTGCACCGCGGACACCGACAACCCCACCCTCTCGGCCAGGTCGGTGTACGACAGTCGGCCGTCGGCGGTCAGCGCGGCGACGATAGCGCGGTCGATCTCCTCCACGGCGTGCAACCTACCGGGAAAACGGCCCGACGGCGACGAGGTACCCGCCGGGTCGGCGGCGGTGGGACCCACCGCCGCCGACCCGGCGCTGCTCAGCCCTTCGCCAACGCCCGGGAAATCACCATCCGCTGGATCTGGTTGGTGCCCTCCACGATCTGCAACACCTTGGCCTCGCGCATGTACCGCTCCACCGGGTGGTCGGCCACGTAACCGGCGCCGCCGAGCACCTGCACCGCGTCGGTGGTCACCCGCATCGCCATGTCGGTGGCGAAGAGCTTCGCCTTGGCCGCCTCGATCGCGTACGGGCGGCCGGCGTCGCGCAGCCGGGCCGCGGCGAGGGCCAGCGCACGGGCGGCGGAGATCTGGGTCGCCGCGTCGGCGAGGAGGAAACCCAGTCCCTGGAAGTCGATGATGGATCGGCCGAACTGCTGCCGCTCCCGGGCGTAGGAGACCGCGTAGTCCAGGGCCGCCTGGGCCAGCCCGACCGCGCAGGCGGCGATGCCCAGGCGACCGGAGTCGAGCGCGGACATGGCGATGGTGAAGCCCACGCCCTCGCCGCCGATCAGCCGGTCGGCAGGCACCCGCGCCTCGTCGAAGGCGATCTGCGCCACCGGGGAGGCGCGTAGCCCCATCGTCCGTTCGGGCGTCTGCGGGGTGATGCCGGCCGTGCCCGCGTCGGCGAGCAGGCAGGAGATCCCCTTCGGCCCGGACCCGCCGGTGCGGCAGAAGACGTTGTAGAAGTCGGCGGTCCACGCGTGGGTGATCCAGGCCTTGGTGCCGGACACCAGGTACGCGTCGCCGTCCCGAACCGCCCTGGTGCTCAGCGCCGCCGCGTCCGAGCCACCCTGCGGCTCGGAGAGGCAGTACGCGCCCAGCAGTTCCCCACCGATCATGTCCGGCAGCAGCTTGCGCTGCTCGTCACTGCCGAACGCGAACACCGGGTAGCAGGACAGGGTGTGCACGCTGACCGCCTCGGCGACCGCGAGCCAGCGGCTGGCCAGGATCTCCAGCACCTGCAGGTACACCTCGTAGGGCTGGGCCGCGCCGCCGTACTCCTCGGGGTAGGGCAGGCCGAGCAGGCCGGCACGGCCGAGGGTCCGGAGCACCTCGCGGGGGAACTCGGCGCGCTCCTCGAAGGCGGCGGCCTTCGGCGCGAGCTCGCGGTCGGCGAGCTCGGTGGCAAGACCCAGCAGGTCGTGGGCCTCGTCGGTGGGCAGGATCCGGTCGACAGTCATAGCGCGATGAGCTCCGTGGGGGTGGTGGTGAGCCGTTGCACAAGCTTAACGGTCGTTTGGGTAAACCCCCATATCGGTTCCGGCGCCGGAAATCCACAGGTGTTGATTGACGCGGACAGTTAACACTCTTTAAGATTTGGCTGCCTCGAGGCCCACCCGTTCCTGCGTCCCGCACCTCCGCCCGCGACAACCCTGCGCGGGTGGCGTCGTCCCCCGCCCACGGGAAGGCCCCCGATGTCCTCACCACTGCGCCGCGCCCTCGCCGCCGGCCTGCTCGCGCTGGCCACCGCCGGCGCCACCCTCACCGTCACCTCCACCGCCGCGCAGGCCGTGGTGCTGCCCAACAACTTCAAGAGCGTCGGCTACATGCCCTCCTGGGCCGGCAACATCAACACGATCCAGTACAACAAGCTCACCCACATCAACTACGCCTTCGTCCTGCCCAACAGCGACGGCAGCCTGCAGGGGGTCGACGGGGCCCGACTGTCCTCGCTGGTCTCGCAGGGACACGCCAACAACGTCAAGGTGTCGATCGCGGTCGGCGGGTGGAACGACGGCAACGACTCGGCGTTCGAAGCCCTGGCCGCCAACTCCGGCAGCCGGACCGCCTTCGTCAACAACCTGGTCAACTTCGTCAACCAGTACAACCTCGACGGCGTCGACATGGACTGGGAGTACCCCGACCCGGGCACCTCGGCCAACAACTACACGGCGCTCATGACGCAGCTCGGCGGCGCCCTGCACAGCCGCGGCAAGCTGCTCACCGCCGCCGTGGTCTCCGAGGGCCCCAGCGTGCAGGGTGTGCAGACGGCCGTCTTCAACCAGGTCGACTGGCTCAACATCATGGCGTACGACGGCGGCAACCCCCACGCCAACTACGACTGGTCGATCAACAGCATCAACCTGTGGAAGGCACGCGGCCTGCCGGCCAGCAAGGCGGTGCTCGGCATCCCGTTCTACAGCCGCCCGGTCTACTACAACTACTCGTACATCGTCGGCCTGGACCCGGCGAACGCCAACCGGGACTGCGCCACCATCGGCGGGTCGCAGCAGTGCTGGAACGGCATCCCGACGGTCAAGCGCAAGACGCAGTGGGCGTTGGCCAACGCCGGCGGCGTGATGAACTGGGAGCTGAGCCAGGACACCAGCGGCTCGACCTCACTGCTCAGCGCCATGTACGACACGATCATGGGCGGCACCACCCCGCCGCCGACCGGTCGCACCGGCCAGATCACCGGCCTCGGCGGCAAGTGCGTCGACGTGGCGGCGGCCAGCACCGCCAACGGCGCCGCCATCCAGCTCTACGGCTGCAACGGCACCAACGCCCAGACCTGGACGGTGGCCGGCGACAGCACGCTGCGCGCCCTCGGCAAGTGCGCCGACATCGCCAGCGGCTCCACCGCCAACGGCGCGAAGGTCCAGCTCTGGGAGTGCAACGGCAGCGGCGCCCAGGTGTGGCAGGCCCAGTCCAACGGCACGTTGCGCAACCCGCAGTCGAACAAGTGCCTGGACGTCACGGACAACAGCTCCGCCGACGGCACCCGGCTACAGATCTGGGACTGCTTCGCCGGCGCCAACCAGCGCTGGACGCTTCCCGCCTGACCGTACGGCCCGCCCGGTCCCCGGCCGACGCCCCGCGTCAGCCGGGGACCCGCGCGTGCGCGCGGGCCAGGGTGAGCATCTCCTGCACCGAGCCGGCCGGGTCGGTGACCGGGAACTGCACGGCACGCACCACCGCCGCCGGGTCGACAAGCAGCGTCAGCCGCTTGAACCGGGTCACACCGCCGGCTCGGAAGACCGGCAGCAGCAGCCCCGCGGCCAACCGGCCGTCCTGGTCGGACAGCAACGGAAACGGCAGCCCGGCGTACGCGGCGAAGTCGGCGAGCTGGTCCGGGCGCTGGGTGCTGATCCCGTGCACCCGCACACCGGCGGCCTGGAAGTCCCTGTGACGCTTGGCGTACGTGCTCGACTCCAGTGTGCAGCCCCGGGCGCCGGGGATCTCCGCCCAGCCCGGCGGATAGCCGGGCGTCCCCGGCGCGTACGCCCCGGGAAAGAGGTAGAGGACCGCCCAGGTGTCCATCGTCGCCAACGCGACCGGCCGACCGTCGGGACCGGGCAGGACGATCTCGGGCAGTCGCCGCCCGACCAGGTGGTGCACCCGGCGTGCCTCGGCGGAGTCGGCGGCGGCCGTGGCGGTCAGGTCACCGTCACCCATGAGATGCCTCGTTCCCCAGTCCTGTAGGGCGATCAGCACCGGCAGCAGCCCCTCGCCCCGAGCGGTGAGCAGGTAGTCGTGGCGCGGTGGGTGTCGCGAGTAGGGCCGGCGCTCCAGCACCCCGTGCTCGACCAGGGCGGCGAGGCGTTCGGTGAGCGCCCGCCGGCTGACGCCCAGCTCACGGTGCAGCGCGTCGAAGCGGGTCGTCCCCCCGGCGACGTCGCGCACGATGAGGAACGTCCACCAGTCCCCCAGTACGCCGAGCGCCTGCGCGATGCCGCAGTCCGCATCGGCGAGATCCTCTCGCCGCACCCGCTACCTCCGTCGGTCCCACCCGACTATAGTGCGTTCCAGATTGGGACTCACTGGTTCGACGAACGGGGGTCGACGGCCTGCGCGTCGACGATCGGGCCGGAGTCTTCCGCCGCTGGCGGACCGCCAGTATGACAAGCACGGCCGGCCCGGTGGCCCTGCCGCCGACGCCCGTCGGGGCGGTGCCACCGGGATCATCCGGCGCGGGACGACGCCATCCGCAGCGCGGTCGCGGCGTCCGGCGGGCCGAGCACGATCCACGAGCCGTCGGCGAAGAGCACGGCGAGACGCCCGATCGTGCCGCCGGGCAGCGCGTCGAGGCGGACCACCGACTCCACGCCCACCTGCCAGGCCACCTCCAGGGGCACGTCCCGGCCCACCGGGCCGGGCCCCTGCCAGGCCGCCCGCACCTGGCCGGCCGCCGCCGCGAGGCGATCCCGCAGACCGCCGCCGGCGGGCGGCTGCGTCGGGGCCGGTCGCCCGCCCTGACGGCGCAACACCAGCACCCGCCGGTTGGTCAGCGCCAGCACCTGGGCGACAGTGGGCTCGGGCAGTCGCTCGTCCAGCCCGACGCCCACCGAACCGGGCGGGCCGCCGAGCACCCCGTTGCGGGCCGCCTGATACCACTCCACCCCGGGGCCGGTGGAGGCGGTCACCCCGACGGCGTCCCAGGCCAGCCCCTCCGCCACCCGCAGCGGGTTCAACTCGGCACGGAACACCTCCCCCGCCGAGCGGCGGCCCGGGACGCGGGTGAACCAGCACGCGTCCCGCAGGGTCTCGCCCGGGGCCAACACGGCCCCCACCTGAGCGAGCAGCTCCGCTCGGCGCGCCGCCTGCTCGTCCATCGATCCTCCCCGCGTCACGGCGCCCGGTCGGCTGCCGGGTCCGTCCAGGAACTCACGGTACGCCGCCAACGACTGCCGTCGCCGTCGTCACCGCGGCGCCGGTCCTCGTACTCGTCGGCGGAGGAGTTGATGACCAGGTCACCGACCGACTCCAACCCCTCGCCGACGATCGACCCGTCCAGCGGGGTGGCGAGCTTGATGCCCACCTTCAGCCAGTGCTTCGGGCCGTACAGCTTGTTGATGGTCCACGCGGCGATCTTGCCGACGGTGCCCAGCGCCTTGAGGGCCTCCATCATGGCCTTGTACGCCTCCAGCGCCCGGTGCAGTTGCGCCAGGATCCGGGTGGTCCGGCTGACCGCGATGCCGGTCTCCGCCGCCGAGGCGACGGCGGCCGCCGCCTCGGACGCACCGGCGGTGATGATCGCCAGCGCCTGCGCGGCGAGCCAGGTGATCACCAGCCACTCGACCAGCTCCCGGATGATGGTCCGGATGATCTCCTCGCAGTCGCGCAGGTCCATCGCGGTGTCACCGAGGCTGTCGGCGGTCCGGGCCATCTCCGCGGCCGCCGCGTCCAACCCCTGCACCAGCGCGTCGATCCGCTTGGCGTACGCCTCGGCCGCCTGCCCGGTCCACTCCGGACGCAACGCGTCCAGGCCCTGCCGCTCCCGCTCGGCGACCTGCCGCAGCTGCGTGGCGGCGTTGCGCCAGGCACCCGCGTGCGCGTCGAGCTGGTCGGGGTCGCCGACGCACAGCTCCAGCAATTGCAGCAGCGGCCAGACGAACGGGTAGAGCAGCGCGTCCAACCCGGTGTTGAGCGCCTCGGAAGCAGGACTGGTGACCTGGTCCCAGGTGTCGCGGGCCTGCTGGTAACCAGTGGCGACGTCGACGGCGTTGGGCTGGGTCATGACCGCTCCGGGTACTGGCTCGCCAGGTGGTCGGCGTTGCCCGAGTCGGTGTGCTCGTACGCCTCGGCGTTGGCGTGCAACCCGTCGGCCAGGTCGTGCAGGTACTGGACGAGCGCCTCCAGCGAGGTCACCTCGTCGGCCACCCAGCCGCGGTAGCCGGCATCCAGGCCGGCCATCTGCCCGATCACGCCGAAGAGGTTGCCCTGGGCGGTGGCCGACTCGACGGTGCGGGCGGTCGACTCGGCGGCCCCGGCCACGGCCTCCTGAGCAGCGGCCGCCGCGCGCAGCGCCGCCGGCTGGACGGTGAAGCCGTCGCCGCTCACCGACGCCTGCCGAACTGGTCGTCGGCGGAGTCGAGCTGCTCCGCGGCGGCGCGGAACCGGCCCTTGTCGACAGCCCGGTCGACCATCGACCGCACGTCGACGGCCCCGCCGGTGGCCGGGCCGATGAGCTCCTGGACCACCTCGGCCTGCCGCCGCCCGGCCTCGGCCGCGGCCTCCCGCTGGGTCGCCACGATGCGCTCCGCCAACTCCTGCGGCCCCAGCCGCAACGCCGAGGTGCTCAGCGTGAGCCGGACCGGCATCCCCCCGGGTGCCACCACCGCGACGACGCCCTCCGGGGACTGCGCCTCGCCGTAGAGCCGCTCGGGGTCGTCACCGAGCTCGGCCAGCCCCGCGAACCGCTCCCGCGTGTCAGCCACCAACCGCCCGAACCAGGCCCGGGTCTCGTCACTCACACTCACCGTCACCCCCGTCAGAACCGTACGAGCGACGAGCGTACCGATGCCGGTCCAACCTGGCTGTCCCGTGGCGCGACTTCGCGTGCGCGCGGATCCGCCAGCGCCGCGGGTTTTCCCCTTCGAACGGCGGACGGGGCCATAGCCTGGTTCCGGGGACGCCCGCGCGGGCCACCCGGCCGGGAGGATCACGTGGCAACGAACGAGGCGAACCGGACGGCCACCCGCCGACGCCGTCAACTGTGGGCCGGGGTCCTCGCGCTCGTCGGCCTGGTCCTGCTGATCATCGGCGTCACCGTGGCCGACGGCGTCGCGGCCTGGGTCGAGGTGGTGGTCGCGATCCTGCTGCTGGTGACCAGTTACCTCGTGCAGCACCTGGCCCGGCGGGCGACCGTCTACCGGCACGACGAGCGGCGCTGACACCGCCGACGGCCGGGCGTACCCCGGATCGTCGGGGGCTTGTGCCAGGCTGTCCGGCGTGGCACACCGACCCCCGATCCTGCTGATCGACGCAGCCAGCCTCTACTTCCGGGCCTACTTCGGCATCCCGGAGTCCGCCGCGCGCACCGCGGACGGCACCCCGGTCAACGCGGTGCGCGGCTTCCTCGACATGCTCGCCACCCTCATCCGCGGGCGCGGCGCCGACCGGATGGTCTGCGCACTGGACCACGACTGGCGTCCCGCGTGGCGGGTCGACCTGTTGCCGTCGTACAAGGCGCACCGGGTCGCGCCACAGGGCGACGAGATCGTTCCGGACACCCTCTCCCCGCAGGTGCCGATGATCCTGGAGGTGCTGGCCGCGGTCGGCATCACCGCCGTCGGCGCGACCGGCTACGAGGCCGACGACGTGCTCGGCACGCTCTCGGTCACCCAACCGGGGCCGGTCGAGGTGGTCTCCGGCGACCGCGACCTGTTCCAGCTCATCGACGACACCCGGCCGGTCCGGCTGCTCTACGTCGGGCGCGGCGTGGCCAAGCTCGACGACTGCGACGACGCCGCCGTGCGGGCCCGCTACGGCGTGCCGGCCGACCGCTACGCCGACTTCGCCGCGCTGCGCGGTGACCCCAGCGACGGGCTGCCCGGCGTGGCGGGCGTCGGCGAGAAGACCGCCGCCCGGCTCATCGAGCGCTACGGCACCATCGCCGGCATCCTGGCCGCGCTCGACGACTCCGACTCGTCCTTCGCGCCGGGCCTGCGCACCAAGCTGGCCGCGGCACGCGACTACCTGGCCGTCGCGCCGACGGTGGTCCGTGTCGCACTGGACGTGCCGCTGCCGGAGCTGACCACCGCGCTGCCGACCGCCCCGGTCGACCCGGACCGGCTGCTGGCGCTCGCCCAACGCTGGAACCTGGCCGGCTCCGCCCGCCGTCTGGTCGACGCCCTCGCCGCCCGCGCCGACGCCGCCTGACCGCCCGATCCGCGACGCCGGGCCCGCTGCGCAGGGCCGCGGGCGTGGTCGCCGCCGTTGACCGTGGCGCAGGCGGGCGTGGTCGCCGCCGTCCACGGCGGCGCAGGCGGGCGTGGTCGCCGCCGTTGACCGTGGCGCGGGCGGCCCGCGCTCAGGCGCGCAGCCGCGCGGCGAGGTCGCCGATCGCGCCCGTCGCGTACCGCTGCATCCCGGGGCCGAAGGTGACGCGCGTGACGCCGTGGCGGCCCAGCTCGGCCACCGACTCCCGGTCCGGGTCGGCGGCCATGTTGAGCGGGCCCGCGATGCCCTCCCGCAGCGCCGGGAGCACCGCCAGCGGCGCCAGGATCGGGTATACGCAGTCGGCCCCGGCCGCCACGTAGAGGCGGGCACGTTCCACCGCGTCGGCGGGGTCACCCGTCCCGACCAGGAAGGTGTCGACACGCGCGTTGACGACGAGCGCGTCACCCGCCTCCGCCCGCACCTCGGCCAGCCAGTCCGCGTGCCGCCGCGGGTCCTTCAGCGTGCCGTGCCCGTCGGAGTCCTCAAGGTTGCAGCCGACGGCGCCGGTCTCCAGGAGCCGTCCGACCAACTCGGCAGGGGCGAGGCCGTAACCGCCCTCGACGTCGGCGGAGACGGGAACGGACACCGCGCGGACGATCCGCGCCACCGCCGCGAACATCTCCTCCGGCGGTGTCGCGCCGTCCTCGTACCCGAGCGAGGCGGCGACCCCGGCGCTCGGTGTCGCGAGCGCCGGGAAACCGGCGTCGGCGAACACCCGGGCGCTTGCCGCGTCCCAGGGCCCCGGCAGGACGAGCGGGTCCCCCACGGCACGGCCGTGGTGCAGGGCGCGGAAGGTGGACGCTGTCATCGCTGGACTCTCCCGAAGGGGTGCGGTCAGGCGGTGCTTACTTGATCTTCCGGGTGGTCCGGACCACGATGCCCTCGTACTCCGGGTGTTTGACGACCCAGTCGGCGAGGAACGGACAGATCGGCACGACTGTCCGTTCCCTGGCCCGCGCGTCGTCCAGCACCGCGCGCGCCAGTGTCGACCCGACGCCTTTGCCCTCGAACGCCGGATCGACCTCGGTGTGGGTGTAGGCGATGATGCTGCCGGTCAGCTGGTAGGTGACAAAGCCGGCAAGCGCACCCGCCTCGTCGCGCGCCTCGAAACGCTCCCGCTCCGGCGCGTCTGTCACGGTGATCTGCACCCGCCCATCCAATCACCCCACCCCGCCCCCGCCCACCGCGCGGCCGGGGTGAGGTGACGCCGCGCGCATTCTCCGGACGGCAACGGGAAACGCAGCGTCGCCGGTCGTCACCTGGGAGGAGACGCGCCGCATGACGAACCCGTCGAGGGACCTCGGCTTCGCCGTCGTGGAGATGTTCACCTCGCAGGGCTGTTCGAGCTGCCCTCCCGCGGAGGAGGTGCTGACCGAGATCGAGCGCGATGCCCGGCAACGGGGGCAACCCGTCTTCGCCCTCGGCTTCCACGTCGACTACTGGGACGATCTGGGCTGGCCCGACCGCTTCGCGGACGCGGCGTACACCGCACGGCAGGAGGCGTACGCCCGCGCCTTCGGCACCGGACGGCTGTACACACCGCAGATGGTCGTCAACGGCACCGTCGAGTTCGTCGGGTCCGACCGTCGGCGTGCGGCCGGCGCGATCGCCTCCGCCCTGACGTCGACCGCCACCACGCCGGTCACGCTCACCGCACCGGACCTCGACGGGCAGCGGCTGACTGTGGACTACCAGACCGCGCAGCCGCCGCGGGGTGCGGTGCTGCACGTGGCGATCGTGGAACGCGGCCTGGACAGCGAGATCGCCCGGGGGGAGAACGCCGGACGGACGCTGCGACAGGACAACGTGGTCCGCGCCTTCACGTCCGTGGATCCGCACACCGAGCGGGGACGGGTGGAGTTGGCGGCGCCCCCCGATCTCGACCCGCGCGGCGCCACTGTCGTCGGCTACGTGCAGGAGAGCGGCACCCGGGCCATCCTCGGTGCCGCCGCCGTCGACCTGTCCACCGCGTAATCTCGGCACATGCTGATCGTGCACGGTGCGGGGGGCCTCGGTGGCTGACGCCGACGACGTACGCCGGGTGGCGCTGGCCCTGCCGCACGTGGTGGAGAATCCCAGTGACGGCTTCGACTTCCGGGTGGCCGACAAGGGCTTCGTCTGGTCCTACCCGGAGCGCGTCCCCGGAAAGCCCCGGGTGATCCGACTCGACATCGCCGTGCTGTTCGTCGGTGACGAGGCCGAGAAGCAGGCGCTCCTGCTCGGCGAGCCCGACCTCTTCTTCACCACGGCCGGCTACCACGGCCTGCCCCTGGTGCTGCTGCGGCTGGCGGCGGTGGACCTGGACCGTCTGCGCGAGCTGGTGACCGACGCGTGGCGGATGCGGGCACCCGAGGCGCTCCTGGGCGACGTCGACGACGGCGCGTCGGTCGCCGCGACGGAAGCGGGCGCCAGACCCTAGCGACATCGGTACGCAACGGGTTCGACACATTGACGGGGATCTCGGTGCTCCACTACCGTGACCTGTGAGAGCGCTCTCTCACTTGACCTTCCCCCCAATTCAGACGCACCGCGTCGGGCCCGGCAAGGGCCGCATCCCGGCGCGCGATGGAGGCACCATGACACCTCCCGTCCCCCGCCGCCGCTGGGCCCTGGCCGCGGCCACCGCTCTGGCCCTGGTCGTCGGCGGTCTCGCGATCCCCGTCACCCGCGCCGCCGAGGCCGCACCCGTGGGCGCCGGCAGCTACACCACCACCGCGGTCGGCCCGCTTCCCAGTGGATGCGGCGCGATGTCCAGCAACCCCCGGCAGTTCGCCACCGCCAACGCGCCGGCCGGGCCGATACCCACCAACGACTGGTGGTCCTCGCTGCTGTGGAAGCGCACCGACTGCTCCTTCAGCGAACCGCTGCACGCCCACCCGATCTCGTACGACACGTTCACCGACGGCCTGGGCTTCTCCGCCAACTCCACGCCCGCCATCAGCGGCACCGCGACCGGCGTCGGCGAATACCACTACCCCTACGTGCAGGACATCCGGGTCGGTGTGGCCGGGCTCGCCGCGCCCCAGGTCAAGGTGGACGGCTGGACGGACTGGACGGTCAGCCCACACTGGAGCGACGGCACCCGCACCATGCGCGCCACCATCGGCCACGGACTGCCCTTCGCGTACTTCCAGACCACCGGCGGCGACGCGGTGATCGGCACCGCCGGCACCCCCGAGGTGTGGTCCTCGGGCGGCGCCACCATCGGCTTCCGGGTCAACGGTCACGACTACGTCGGGTACGCGCCCAGCGGCGCCACCTGGACCGTCGCCGGGGGCCGGATCTCGTCCACTCTCGCCGGTCGGGGCTACTTCTCCGTCGCCCTGCTGCCGCCGACGTCCAGCGCCACGGAACGCGCCGACCTGGCCGCCACCTACGGCCGGTACGCGCACGCCCACGTGACCGGCACCCAGGTGTCGTACGCGTACAACCCGGCGACCAGCGGCCTGAGCACCACGTACGCGTTCACCACCACCGCCCGGGAGGGCACCGCCACGCGGACCGTGGTCAGCCTCTACCCGCACCAGTGGAAGTCGCTGAGCGGGTCCACCGCGATCACGCCGACCTACCCGTCGGCACGCGGACGGATGCGGGTGCTCACCGGCGTCAACCAGTTCCGTACCGCCATGACGTTCCAGGGCATCCTGCCGGAGTTGCCGGCCGTCGGCGACGGCAGCGGCACCGACCTGGCGACGGTGAACAGTCACCTCGCCGCCGCCCGCGCCAACCCGATGGACCAGCGCGGCAACGACACCTACTGGACCGGCAAGGGGCTCGGCCGGGCCGCCCGCATCGCCGAGATCGCCGACCTGGTCAACGACACCGCGACCCGCGACAGCGCGCTGAACGCCATCCGGGGCACGCTCACCGACTGGTTCACCGCGTCCAGCGGCAAGACCAGCCGGGTCTTCTACTACGACAACAACTGGGGCACCCTGATCGGCTACCCGGCGTCATACGGCTCCGACCAGGAACTCAACGACCACCACTTCCACTACGGCTACTTCATCGCCGCCGCCGCGACCCTGGCGAAGTTCGACCCGACCTGGGCCACCAGCAGCCGCTACGGCGGCATGGTGGACCTGCTGATCCGCGACGCCAACAACTACCGCCGCGACGACACCCGCTTCCCCTACCTGCGGGACTTCGACATCTACGCCGGCCACGACTGGGCGTCCGGGCACGGCTCGTTCGGCTCCGGCAACAACCAGGAGTCCTCGTCGGAGGGGATGAACTTCGCCAGCGCCCTCATCCAGTGGGGACAGGTCACCGGCGACACCGCCGTCCGCGACGCCGGCGTGTTCCTCTACACCACCCAGGCCGCCGCGATCCAGGAGTACTGGTTCGACGTCAGCGACCAGAACTTCCCCGCCGCCTTCGGGCACTCGACTGTCGGCATGGTCTGGGGCGACGGCGGCGCGTACGCCACCTGGTTCAGCGGCGAGCCGGAGATGATCCAGGGCATCAACCTGCTGCCGATCACCGGCGGGCACCTCTACCTGGGCAACAACCCGGCATACGTGCGGACCAACTACGCCGAGCTGGTCCGCAACAACGGCGGGCCGCCGACGGTGTGGCAGGACATCCTCTGGCAGTTCCAGGCCCTCGGCGACGCCGACGCGGCGCTGGCGAACCTCCGCGCGAACCCCGGCTACACCCCGGAGGAGGGCGAGAGCCGGGCACACACCTTCCACTGGATCCGCAACCTCGCGGCGTTGGGCACCGTCGACACCACGGTGACCGGCAACCACCCGCTGTCGGCGGTGTTCTCGCGCAACGGCGCGCGCACCTACGTGGCGTCGAACCCGACCGCCGCACCGATCACCGTGACGTTCTCCAACGGCACCACCCTCACCGTGGGAGCGGGCCGGACGGCGACCACCGGGGCGTACACCTGGAGTGGGGGCAACGCCTCCGGCGGCGTACCTCCGACGACAGCCCCACCGACGACCACGCCGCCGACGACCACGCCGCCCACGACGGCCCCGCCCACGACGGCCCCGCCGACGACTGGCGGTCCCACCCGGTACCTGCTGCCCGGAGGTGGGTTGGGCGCCGCCGGCGGCGCGGCCACGACGAGTGTCGCGGCCGCCAACGGCAACCACGACGGTACGCCCACCAACGCCCAGGTCTTCACGGCGACCGGCCTCAACCTCGCCTACGCCGGCGGGCAGTCCGCTGTCGACCTGTTCGTGGACGCCGGAACGTCGGTCGGCAACGGTGTGCAGGCGCGAATCTCCTACGATCTCACCGGCAACGGCAGTTGGGACCGGGTGGAGACGCTGCGCTACTTCGCCACCGACCCGGTGCCCGGCTACGAGCACTACACCCAGAGCGCCGGCCTGGCCTCGGCCACCGGCACGCATGACACGTTGCGCAACGGCACGGTCCGGGTGGAGATCTGGTCGGCGATCGGCAACAACCCCAGCACCGTGGGCATCGGTAACCAGTCGGTGGTGCGGCTGCCGTACTCCTGATCGGTTCGTGCACCGCGAACGGCCGGTGTGCGGGACCAGGAACGGTCCCGCACACCGGCCGACGGGGACGGGTCGGTCAGTAGTGCTCGATCAGTAGTGCTCGGTCAGGAGGCGGTGCAGGTGGGCGTGATGCCAGCCGCGCTGCCGGTGCCCTGGAAGCCGAACTCGGCGACCTGGCCGGCGGCGAGCCGACCGTTGTAGTTGACGTTGGTGAACCCGACAGTGCCGGTGGAGCCACTGGCCGTCGCACTCCAGGTGTTGGTGACACTCGCGCCACTGGGCAGCGTGACGCTGACGTTCCACCCGTTCGTGCCGGCCGAACCGGCGGTGACCTTCACGCTGGCCACGAAACCACCGGTCCACGAGTTGACCGACACCGCCGCCGTGCAACCCTCCGGGCCCGGCGGAGGCGTGGTGGTGGGCGGAGGCGTCGTGGGCGGCGGGGTGGTGGGGCCAGGCGTCGTCGGGCCCGGGGTCGTCGGCGACGGGGTGATGGCGGGGCCGGCGTTGAGGGCGTTCAGGACGCTGGTGTACGCGGCCTTCTTGTTACCGCTGCACTCGAAGAGCAGGGCGTTGTCCGACCCACGCCACGAGTCACAGTCGCGCACGCCCCACGTGGTGATGCCGGTGCAGCGCGAGACGTTCATGCACGCGCGGGTGACCCCGGCGAAGACGTTCGCCTGGTTGCCGCCACTCATCACGTCCAGCTCGGTGATCTGCACGTCCACGCCGAGATCGGCGAAACGCTGAAGATTGGCCTGGTAGTCACTGGACAACGACGTGCCCAGGTGCGACTGGAAACCCACACAGTCGATCGGCACGTCACGGGACTTGAAGTCCCGCACCATGTTGTAGATCCCCGTCGACTTCGCGTTGATCCCGTCGGTGTTGTAGTCGTTGTAACACAACTTCGCACC
>NZ_JBEZCZ010000049.1:0-51435 GCF_040647875.1 Micromonospora sp. NPDC049230 | reverse complement strand
ACAGACGTCCGACATCATCAACCACCGGAAATCCGTGCGCTCCTCGACACCGGTACCCCGCCCCGGCGGCTGCGCACCCGGCATCCCCAGGAACTCCGGTGCGCTGCCGGCCGACATGCGGGCCGCCGCAGCGGGCGAACCGGTGGGCAGACCCGGGTTGGTTCCGGTGTCGACGCTTGTCAGCGCGCCGAGCGTCGCCGTCGCCGGGCTGACCGCCGGCCCGTCCGGGTTGTGCGCGAACGCCGGGCTCGCCAGGCCGGCCCGGCGGGGCTGCTCGACGAACGCGACGTGCCGCCACGAGTTCGCGGTCAACGCGCCGGTGTTGTCGTACGACATGCCGAGCAGGTCCAGGCCGCTCTCCGGGACGCCGTTCCACTCCTTGCAGGCGACCTCACAGGCCTTACAGCCGATGCACACGCTGGTGTCGGTGAAGAACCCCATCCGCGGCGGGGCGTCCTCGTAACCGGCGTCCGGCGCCGGATCCAGTGGCCCGTACAGGGCGTTGGGGTGGGGCATGGGTCAGGCCTCCTGGTCCGGGCCGCCATCGGCGGAGTCGGTCGTGACCTGCGGTGGGTAGTGCGGGCTGAGATCCCCGGACCGCCGGCGGTAGTCGACGACGAGTTCCTGGAGCTTCAGCCCACGGGGGCGGCGCCCCGGCTTGATGTCGCAGGTGCCGACCTTGCTCTCCTGGATCAGCACGTTCGGGTCCAGGCTGATGCCGAACAGGTCGTTGGCCGAGTCGCCGGTCACCAGACCCTCGAACCCGAAGTGGTACGGCAACCACACCTGGTGGATGATCCGACCGTCCACCCGCAGCGGGGTCAGCCTGTCGGTCACCAACACCTTCGCCTCGATGGCCGCGCGGGCGGTCACCAGGTGTGCCCAACCCAGGTGGGTGAGCCCGCGTTCGACCGCCAACTCCGGCGACACCTCGACGAACATCTCCGGTTGCAACTCGGCCAGCGGCGACACGGTCCGGCTCATCGCGCCGGCGGTGTGGTGCTCGGTGAGCCGGCTGACCGTGAACACGTACGGGAACACCTGACTGTGTTCCTCCGGTGGGCTCGGGTTGAGCGTGTTGATCGGGTGCGTGTAGACCTTGCGGGTCGGGTTGGCCTGCTGCCGGTAGAGCGGGTTACGCACCGGCGACTCCACCGGCTCGTAGTGCGTGGGCAGCGGCCCGTCGAGCACGCCGGTCGGCGCGTACAGCCAGCCCTTGCCGTCGCCCTGGAGGATGAACGGGTCGTCGCCGGCGATGCCCGCCACGCCCGAGGCGTCGCGCTCCGGCCGGTACGACGGCGGTTTGGTCTTCTCGAAGTCCGGCACGTCGTAGCCGGTCCACTCGGCCTTCTCCGCGTCCCACCACACGTAGCGCTTGCGCTCGGACCACGGGTTGCCGTCCGGGTCGGCCGAGGCACGGTTGTAGAGGATCCGCCGGTTCGCCGGCCACGCCCACCCCCACTCCGGGGCCACCAGGGACTGCTGGGCGCCGGGTTTGCGGCGGGCGGCCTGGTTGACACCGTCGGCGTACACACCGGTGTAGATCCAGCAGCCACCGGCGGTGGAGCCGTCGGCCTTCATCTCGGTGAACGACGACAGTGGCCGGCCGGTCGCCACGTCGTACCCGTTGATCTCGCGCAGCACCGCCTCGGCGCTCGGCTCCGCGTGCGGACCGTGGGTGGGGTAGTCCCAGGTGAGGTCGAGCAGCGCCCGATCGCGCGGCCGGGTCGACGACGCCAGCCGTTCCCGGACGATCCGCCCGAGGTGGTAGAAGAACCACAGCTCGGAGCGGGCGTCGCCCGGCGGCTCGACGGCCTTCTCCCGCCACTGCAACAACCGCTGCGTCTGGGTGAACGTGCCCTCCTTCTCCACGTGCGAGGCGGCCGGCAGGAAGAACACCTCGGTGCGGCACTCCCCCGGCACGATCTCGCCGGTCTCGATCTCCGGGGCGTTCTTCCAGAACGTGGCGCTCTCGATCTCGAACAGGTCGCGGACCACCAGCCAGTCCAGGTTGGCCATGCCCAGGCGCTGCGCGCGGCCGTGCGCGGAGCCGACCGCCGGGTTCTGACCCAACAGGAAGTACCCCTTGATCTTCCCGTCGATCATGTCGAGCACCTGCTGGTACGTGCCGTGGTCACCGGTCATCCGCGGCAGGTAGCCGTAGCAGTAGTCGTTCTCGGCGGTGGCGGCGTCACCCCAGTACGCCTTGAGCAGGTTGACCCCGTAGGTGCGGGCGTTGCCCCAGAAGCCCTTCTGCCCCGGGTGCGCGATGCTGTCCACCCACTTCGCCAGGGTCGGGTGATTGGCGTGGTGCGGCATCGGCAGGTAGCCGGGCAGCAGGTTGAACAGCGTCGGGATGTCGGTGGAGCCCTGGATGCTGGCGTGCCCGCGCAGGGCCATCACCCCGCCACCCGGGCGACCCACGTTGCCCAGCAGCAGTTGGATGATCGCGCCGGTGCGGATGTACTGCACACCCACGCTGTGCTGGGTCCACCCGACGGAGTAGACGAGCATGCCGGTGCGGTCGCGGCCGGAGTTCTCCGTCCACGCCTGGGCCAGTTCGAGGAACTTGTCCTGCGGGATGCCGCAGACCCGTTCCACCATCTCCGGCGTGTAGCGGGAGTAGTGCCGCTTGAGGATCTGGTAGACGCAGCGCGGATGCCGCAACGTCTCGTCCCGCTCGGTCTGCCCGTCCACCGGCGCGCCGTGCGACTCGTTCTCCAACCCGGCCGCGGTTTCCCGCTGGGTCTCGCTGTCGCGGGTCGTCTGGGTCTGACTGTGGCCCTGGTACCGCCAACTGGCCTGGTCGTAGGTGGCGTTGTCGTCGTTGAAGCCGGAGAAGAGCCCGTGCATGTCCTCGGTGTCGGCGAACTCGTCGGTCACGATCGTCGCGGCGTTGGTGTACGCGACGACGTACTCCCGGAAATCCAGCTCGTTGTCGAGGATGTAGCGGATCACCCCACCGAGCAGGGCGATGTCGGTGCCCGCCCGGATCGGCAGGTACGAGTCGGCAAGCGCGCTGGTGCGGGTGAAGCGGGGGTCGACGTGGAACACCTTCGCGCCACGACGCTTGGCCTCCATCACCCACTGGAAGCCCACCGGGTGCGCCTCAGCCATGTTCGAGCCCTGGATGACGATCACGTCGGAGTTCGACAGGTCCTGCTGGAACTGGGTGGCGCCGCCGCGACCGAAGCTGGTCCCCAGACCGGGGACGGTGGCGGAGTGTCAAATACGGGCCTGGTTCTCGATCTGGAGCGCCCCCATCGCGGTGAACAACTTCTTGATGAGGTAGTTCTCCTCGTTGTCCAGCGTCGCCCCACCCAGACTGGAGAAACCCAGCGTCCGGTTCAGCGGTCGCCCCTCGGCGTCGACGTCCTCCCAGGTCTCCTCCCGGGCGGCCAGGACCCGATCGGCGATCATGTTCATCGCCGTGTCGAGGTCGAGGTCCTCCCACTCGGTGCCGTACGGCCGGCGGTAGCGGACCGTGGTCTGCCGCAGCGGGCTGGTCACCAGGCTCCTGCTGGCCGAGCCCTTCGGGCAGAGCCGACCCCGCGAGATCGGGCTGTCCGGGTCGCCCTCGATCTGGCTGACCTGGCCGTCCTTGACGTACACCCGTTGGCCGCAGCCGACGGCGCAGTACGGGCAGACGGACCGGGCCATCGAGTCGGCGGTGTCGGTGCGGGCGGTGAGCGCCCGGGACCCGTCGGACTCGGCCGCCGTCCCCCGCCCGAGCGGGTCGGTGCCGGTGAGCTGGCGGTAGACCGGCCAGCCCTCGATCCAGGTCCGCACCCCCATCGCCGCACCTTCCCGACCAATCCCGCCAAATATGAACACTCTGACGTTAGATGAGGTGCCGGCCCGGTCGCAGCGGGATCACAAAGTCATGCCTTCCCCGGCCCTTCGTGCGGGCCGGGGAAGGCATGGAGGACGGCGCTGGTCAGCTCGGTTGCAGTCGGCCCACGTGCTGGTCGCCGAAGGCCCGGTAGCGGCGCAGTTCCCAGAGCAGCCAGCCGATGCTGATGATCGCCAACACGACGAAGACCAGTGAGCCGGAGAACGTGTCCCACAGGGTGTGCAGGACGACGACACCCAGGAACGTGCCGAGGAATCCGAAGAGCCGACCGACGCTCGGACTCGCCAGCAACGCCCACAGCGCACCGGCGGTCAGCCCGGTCCAGGCGGTGTGACCGGCGGGCGCCGTCAGACCCCGGATGAAGAGCGTCTGCTCCACCGCGCCGATGTTGCCCTGCGAACTCAGCAGCGCGCTGAAGGCGTAACCCATCGTCTCCAGTGCGGCGAAACCCATGCCGGCGGCGATGCCGATGATCAGCCCGTCGGAGGGCACCCGACGACGATGCTGGGCCACCACAGTGAACAGCAGCACCACCGGGACGATCAGCTTCGCCGACTCCTCGATCAGTGCCACGAACAGCATGGGCAGGGTGCCGAGGCCGCGCAGGGTGTCGTACTCCAGTGTGCCGGCGACCACCGTGCCGATCACCCCGCCGAAGAAGGCCGACGTCACCAGCGCCGCCGCCGGCACCTGCCACCGCCCGGTGCGGGCCTGCGCGAACGTCAGGAACGTCAGCGGCACCAGCGTCGCCCCGAGCAGGATCAGCGCCGGGACGAAGTTCGGATTCTTGGTGCTGACCAGGGTCCGCAGCACCGCCAGGTAGAGGATGAGTCCGACGACGAGCACCCCGGCCCACGCCCACCGTCGCCAACGATCACGCATACCGCGCAGTCTGGCGGATCCAGGTTACGAACACTAGCCCCGCGCTCGGTCGAGGTGAGGCCGCGACGCCTCGCGACGAGCAGGGCGACCCCATCGGGTACGCCCGCCGGGCTTGAAGACGGAGAGGATCGTCGCGGTCCACAGCAGGGCGGTGAACAGCCCCATGGCGCCGAACAGCAGCATTCCGGTGGTGCCGGTCTCGATCAGGCCGGGTGCGCTGCGGTTCTCCAGCTCCTCGATCCAGGGGCCCTCGACGCCCGCGAGGAACGGTAGGGCGAGCGCGATGACCAGCTTGGCCAACACCCACCTGTGCCTGAGCAGACCCCACGGGGTGCCGAGCGAAACCACGACACCGATGACGATCGTCAGGAAGGCGCTCGGAATCGCCAGGAAGATGTCGAACTTGCTCAGCAGCAGGTAGGCCCCGTGCTGTAACTCGTGGCTGCCGGCCGTGACCCCGGTGACCGCCAGCAACAGCATGCCCGTCGAGACGCCCAGCCAGCCGACCCCGATGCCGACGTGCAGCGTCAGCCACACCTTCCGCGCCGTCCGCCCCAGCCGGGGGAAGCGCGGCTTCAGCCCGGCCACGATCGCCGAGGACAACGCCATGCCGAGCCACGGCAGGGAATGGGCGAGCAGGAACAGGAACTGCGCCGGCACGAAGAGCAGGTGGAAGACGATCAGCACCCGCCGGGTGCGGGCGGCGAGCACGGGGCTCCCGAGCGCGAACCAGCCGCCGAACGACAGCACCGCGGCAAGCGCGTAGCCGTACGTCCCCGCGGTAGTGAAGAACGGGTGCGGCGGGTCGGGGCGCAGCGCGATCAGGGCACCCGCGGCGACGGCGAGGACACCGAAGACGAGCTGCGTTGGTCGCGGATTGAGACGTGGTCTGGCCATGCCCCCACCCTCGCCGCGGCGGGCAGCACGGGGCGTCGGAGGATCCGACAGATCGAATCAGTCTATCGGCGATGATCAGCGGGGGCGTCGTACAACTTTCGACCGACGCCTACGCCTGTCCGTCGGTCCTACGCTGGCACATCATGACGTCGCGTCTCCTGGACCAGGTGGTGGGCTGGTTCCGCCACCGCCCGGTGATCGACGCGGTGGCGGCGTGCGCCATGGCGCTGTGCGTGGCGACCGGGGAGTTCGGGGTGGACTTCTTCGGCCCCACCCTCGCCGGCTTCGGCCCCCGCGTACCCCCGCTCTGGCTCGGCATCCCCCTCGGCCTCGCGGTCGGGCTGCTGACCTGGCGGCGGCGACGGGCGCCGGCCGTCCTGCTGGCCGGCTCTCTGGCGGCGAGCGTTCTCGTGTCGGCCCAGCTGACCGTCATGCTCGCGCTCTACACGCTGGCCGAGCGCACCACGGCGTGGCCGAAGGTCGCCGTCAGCCTCCTGGTCTCGGTGGTCCTGGTCGGCACCCCGATCTGGTGGTACGCCGGTGCCGATGGCGCGATCCCGGTCACCGTCGCGGTGTGCGTCGCCCCGGCGCTCCTCGGCCTCTACGTCGGCACCCGGCGCGAGCTTGTCGAACGGATGCGGGAGCGGGCCGAGCGGCTCGAACGCGAACAGCACCAGCGTGTGGCCCAGGCCCGCAGCGACGAACGGGCCCACATCGCCCGCGACATGCACGACGTCGTCGCCCACCGGGTGGCGCTGATCGTGCTCCAGGCCACCGCCCTGGAGTCGGCCAGGGGTGGGGACGCGGTGACCCGGGGACGGCAGATCGGCGCGATCGGCCGTGAGGCACTCGCCGAGCTGCGCGCCCTGGTGGGAATCCTGCGCGGCGATGACGAGGTGCCGCTCGCCCCGCAGCCCGGCCTGGCGGAGCTGGACGCGCTGGTCGAGGAATCCCGTCGGCTCGGCGTACCGGTCACCCTGGACGTGGAGAACGAGACAGGGGTACGCCTACCGCTGCTCGTCGAGCACGCTGTCTACCGCATCGCGCAGGAGTCCCTGACCAACGTGCACAAGCACGCGCCGGGCGCCCGAACCCGGATACGTGTCCGCCAGACACGGCAGTCGCTTCGGGTGACAATCAGCAACGGTCGCGGGCGGCCCGCCCCGGCCCCGCCTCTGCCGGTCGGCGGCCACGGGCTCCTCGGCCTCGCCGAACGCGTCCACCTGATCGGCGGGAAACTCACCTCTGGCCCCACCGACGATGGGGGATTCCGCCTGGTCGTCGAGGTACCTATCGCACCCGGGACGGACCATGACGGCACCGACTAAGACGTTGATCGTCGACGACGAGTGGTTGGTGCGCTCGACACTGCGCACCATTCTCGATGCGGCCCCGGACATCACGGTGGTCGGAGAGGCGTCCGACGGGGGCGAGGCGGTCGAGCTGGCACGGACGCTCCGACCCGATGTCGTCCTCATGGACATCCGCATGCCACGGGTCGACGGGCTGACGGCGACCGAGCGGATCGCCCGGCTCGACCGGCCGCCACACGTCGTCGTGCTCACCACCTTCGATCTCGATGAGTACGTGCACACCGCGCTGCGGTACGGCGCCGTCGGCTTCCTGCTGAAGGATGCCCCCGCCGAGGACATGCTCAACGCGGTGCGAAGCGCTGCGCGCGGCGACGCGATGATCTCCCCGCGGGTCACCCGCAGACTGCTTCGGCAGTTCTCCGGTCCGGCATCCGATCAGCGCAGCAACGCCGAACAGCGACTCGCGGTGCTCACGGAGAGGGAACGAGAAGTCCTGGTCGCCGTCGGCGGCGGCCTGTCCAACACCGCGATCGCGGCCACGCTCTACATGAGCGAGGCGACGGTGAAGACCCACATCAGCCGGATCCTGGCCAAGCTGGGCCTGACCAACCGGGTCCAGGCGGCGATCCTCGCCCACCGGGCCGGAGTGCTCGACTGAGGTCCGGACGGCGTCGCGCGGGCGCCGGGCGTCCTCTGGTCAGTGCCTTGTCCCGGGTCTGGCGTGGGCGGCGAGCCAATTAGGTGGCAAGGGGATGGTGTGGAACCACTCGCGCGAGATCTGGCCGTAGAACGGCGCCTTGAGCACCGGCGTCCCCCCGCCGAACCGGGCGGCGGCCACGGAGGCTCGCCTGACGTTCAACCACCAGCCGCCCCTCCCCCGGGAGTGGACGATTCTGTTGCCCTGGACGAGGCCGACGTGACGGCTCGTGGGTGGCAGATTACTTGTGGTCCACACTCGACCCTGGAAGTAGACGATGGCGTCGATATTGGACCATGGTTCGCGCATCGCCGGCCGGCCGAAGTCATCAGGTCCCAGGTAGACGCCCTGCTCGTCAATCGCGAAGAGCAACTCCCGCCGCATCGCGCTCAGCACGCGACGACGTCCAGTGGCGAGGAAGATTACCTCGAACAGCACCCCGAGGATGACGAACAGGTAGCGGACGGACAGGTCCTGTAGGCCGATCACGATGGCCGTGACCGGCAACAGGCTGTACAGCGCCAACGTCAGTCCGGTCCGGAGCCGGCTCCGCCGGACCACGTACGCCGAAGCCGCACCCATTCTCATGGCTACAACATAGCGAGCACCGTCACGACACCAGCAGGCGCCGAGCGTCGGGTGCGGTCCACGGAGGGTGTGCGATCCGGTGCGTCGAAGGGTGCCGCTGGTCCCGGTGGCCGGGTTGCCCAGACATCCTTTGCTCTGCACCCGCCGACGCGCCAGTCACGGACCGTGCCTGGTGCACCGGCGGGTGCAGAGCAAAGGAGGCGGTACGAGGGGGTCAGCCCAGCACCGGCCGCCGTCGCCGGCCGAGCAACTCGCCGCTGGCGCGGCAGTCCCCAGTTCGGATCCCGCCTGGGTTGGATGCTCAGCCGGCGGCGGGGTCCGCCTCGGCTCCCGTCTGGTGCCGATCGGTCACGCAGTACACGTCGCCGGAATTCGCCAGGTGCGGCAGGTCGCGCAGGTGTGCCGCCATGTCACTCGCGGCCAGCCACCTCTCGAAGGTCAT
Organism: Micromonospora sp. NPDC049230; assembly: GCF_040647875.1. Lineage (NCBI taxonomy): Bacteria > Bacillati > Actinomycetota > Actinomycetes > Micromonosporales > Micromonosporaceae > Micromonospora > Micromonospora sp. NPDC049230. The sequence goes on along the minus strand of NZ_JBEZCZ010000049.1, from coordinate 42,763 downwards.
CGACTTGTCGTCGCCCAGCGCGAGGTCGAAGCCGTCGAAACCGAGCGTGGTCAGCCGATCGAGACACCGATCGGCAACCGCGCGCGCGATCGTGGTGAACTCGAAGGAGAGCGCGGGCAGCGACCGGCTCAGGCCGGCCAGCACCTCGTCCTCGAAACCCTCCACGTCGATCTTGGCGAAGGTCGGCACGCCGTACTCGTCGACAAGCGCGTCGACGGTGACCACCGGGACCTCGATGTCGGCATCCCACACCTCGCCCTCCCACCCACCGGCGCCCTTCGCCGCCCGCACGAAGTCGGGCGAGGCGGTCGACACTGTGGGGTTGGTGGAGTTGACGTGCAACCGGGTGCGCCCGGGGCGCGCGCCACACGCCGCTTCGACAAGCGTCACCTGGTCGTCGTCGGCGTAGATCGCCCGCAGGGCGCGCAGGCACAGCGGCTGCGGCTCCACGGCGATGACCCGGGCTCCGAGGCGACGGAAGCTGCCGATGTGGTCACCCACATGGGAGCCGATGTCGAAGACGAGATCCCCACTCGTCACGAACCGGGCGTAGAAGGCGTCCATCCGTGCGTCCCGGTCGGGGTCGCCGTAGTAGACGTCCAGCGACCGGTGCAGCGGGGACATCCCCGGATCGGTCCGGAGCGCGGCGATCCTGGTGTCGGTGGTAGCCGTCATCGGTGTGGGTCCAGTCCGTGAGAGAGGTGGCCGGGTTTACGGTCCGAAGGCGGTCAGGAAACGGTCCCGGAAGGCGTCCATCCGCCAGACCGGTGCCTGTGGCCCGGGTCTCAGCCCGTCCTGCCAGCCCCACCCGGAGATCCGGTCCAACACGGCCCGGTCCCGCGTGATGATCGAGATCGGGACGTCACGGCTGGCGTTCTCGCCGGTGACGACCGCGGCGGGCTGGTGGTCACCGAGCACGATGAACACGAGATCATCGTCGCCGTAGGTCTGCACGTAGGAGATGAGCGAGCCCATCGTGTACTCGATGGAGTGCCGGTAGTCCGCCCGGATCTGGGTGGTGCTTCGTCGTCGGTCGTCCGACGTCCCACCGGCGGCGGCGCGGAAGACCGATCCGTCGCCCACAGTGGCCCAGTCGACGAACGGCGGGACGGGCGTCCAGGGCGCGTGACTCGACACCAGCGCCAACTCCGTCATCACCGGGTTGCTGTCGTGCCTCGCCTGCTCCAGACGCTGCCAGCTGGCCAGGGTGTACTGGTCGGGCGGGGTGCCGAAGCTGAACTTCGGGCCACGGTACGCGAGCGTCTTGGCGTTGTAGAACCGGTCGTAGCCGAAGAAGGAGCCCTCGGGCCACGCCCTGGTGACGGCGGGCATGACCCCCACGGTCTGCCAGTTCGCCCGCCGGAAGGCGCCGTTGAGGGTCATCCGGTCACTCGCCAGCAGGGTGCGGTGCCGCTGGTCGTTGTCGATCCAGAGACCGGAGAGCAGTGTGTCGTGCGCGAGCCAACTGCCACCACCGAACGTCGGCGAGGTGAGGAAGCCGCTCCGCGCGGCGAACCCCGCCGCGGCCAGCCGGCTGGTGCCGCCGTCGAGGACCGCACCGACCTGCGGCGCGAACTCCGGATCCTCGACGGCGTCCCGGCCGTAGCTCTCCACGAAGGCGATTACCACGTCCTTGCCCCGCAGCGCGGTCAACAACCTGTCACCCGGTGTGTCGCCGAACCTGTCGTCCTCGATCAGGGCGCCGAACGTCTCCCGGTCGTCGAGGCGCACGCGCACCTGGAAGCCGTGGCCGTTGGCCAGGGTGGTCGCGGACGTGTCGGCGACGGGTACACCCGACACCACCCGCACGTTGAACGCGGCGCAGGCCACCCAGAGGACCACAAGCGCGGCCACGAGCCGGGTCGTCCCGGTGCGGTGCCCGATCACCAGCCGCCGCAGTCGTCGCACCGACAACGTGACAAGGATGGGCAGGCCCACGACCACCACCGCCAGGACGCTCGCGGCGCCGATGGCGGCGGGCCGACCGTAGGACTCGCTGAGGAAGGCGAACCCCTCGTCGAGCAGCGCCCAGTCGAGCACCGGGTCGAACGCGCGGCTGAGCGCGGCGGAGAACCCCAGGTCGAGCAGCTTCAGCAGGCCGAGCAGGCCGAGGGCCACGCCGGCGAGGGTGGCCACCAGCCGGCTCCAGCGCGACGGCAGGGCGAGCAGGAGGGCCACGACCAGCAGCGCCTCCAGCGGGATCCGCACGAACGCCGCAGGGGTGAGGCGGCCGAAGTCGTACGGCATGGTGAGGACGAACAACACGAGCAGTGCCGCAAGCACTGTCGTCAGCCGTGCGGCGATGGAGCGCCTCGCTCGGCCCACGCCTGTGGTGCCGTCGTCGGCGGCACCACCCGGTGGTCCGTCCCTCCTCGCCGCTCGCCTCTGGCTCGGCAGCTCACGTACTCGCGTCAAGAGCGACAACCCGGGCATCCTTCCATTGTCACTGCGGAGTGCGGCGTACCGGCGGGTCAGACGCGGGCGACCCCGCCGCGGGCCACGGCGGCCGTCGGACGGTGGCTGGTCAGGTGGACCATCGTGGCCGGCACGGCCGGGGTGCCGTGGAGCGGGGTGTGGCGACGGTGCCGGGTCTGCCACAGCCACGTGACGTCACGGCCGAACGACTCGATCAGCAGCGCCAGCGACGCCACCAGCACAAGGGTCGTCAGCGGCCCGGGTAGCGCGTCTCCCATGGCCACCATCAGCGCCACGCCCTGGATCGCCGCGACGACCTTGCGCCAGTAGCGCGGCGGCAGGGACCCGCGCATCCAGCCCAGCACCCAGCTCGCGGCGACGAAGACGTAGCGCATCGCGCCGATCGCGAGCACCCAGCCACCCACCGCCGGAGCGACGTGCAGGCAGAGCACCAGCACCAGGAAGGAGTCGATCTCCATGTCGAAGCGCGCGCCCAGCTCGCTGGTGGTCCCGGTGCGCCGGGCCGTGTACCCGTCCACCGCGTCGAGAGCCAACGCGACGGCGGTCAGGGTGACAAGCACCGCGATCGGCGCCGGCCGGGTGAGCGCGTCAGCGGCCAGGGCCGTCACTCCGCCGACAAGGATGGCCCGGCTCAGGGTCACCCGGTCGGCCGGGCTCAGGCCCCGCGCACCCGACCGGGACAACCCCCGGCCGAGCAGGACGCACAGGCCGACCCCGTACGCCAGGCCGGCCACCCACCCCGCGGCACCGAGACCGACGGTCCCGGCGAGCGCCGCCAGCACCGCGATCTGCACGAGCAGTCCGATGGCCGGACCGGTTCGAACCGTTGACATCGTGCCTCCGCGACTCTGGTGGGTGCCCCTGACCGTCATCACGGAAAATATGACCGATCGGTTCATTCTGAACGTGACCTCGCCGGGTGCTGCGGAGGGACGTGCCCCTGGGAGGGCCGGTTGATCGTCGAGAGCTGGTCCCGGTCGGCGAGCGACCGGGACCAGCGGGCTGCGGCGTCTCAGGAGGCGGCGATGCCCTCCATGCCGATGCCGTTCTCGAACTTCGGCAGGCCCTCCACCGTGGTGACGAGCCTCAGCGAGCCGTCGTCGTTCACCTCGTAGCCCTGCACGTTGCCGGCGGTGGCGTTCTGCACGTACAGGAAGCCGTCGCTGGTGGTCATGTCGATCGACCCGCCGTTGGTGTCGGCGGCGACGTTCTTGACGATTTCGAGCTTGCCGTCGTCGTCGACCCGGTAGGAGCTGATGGTGGAGCTGCCCGCGTTGGCGACGAAGAAGTAGTCGCCGACGCGCTGGATCCAGCACGGCGCCTGCTGGCCGTTGGGCACCGACGGCCCGACCTGGTCGAGCGTGCCGTCGTCCTCCAACTCGAACCGGCTGACCGCGTTGGCACCCGACTCGGTGACCAGCAGCGAGTCCTCGGAGTCGAAGGTGAAGCCGAACGGGGTGTTTCCCGCGTCGCTGACGGCGGGGTCGCGGGCCAGCTCACCGTGGCGGCCGATCTCGTAGCTGAACATGACGTTGTTGCCCTTTGTCGACACCAGGACGAACTCGCTGTCCGGGTCGATCTTGACCTGGGCCGGGGCGGTGCCGAACGCGGGCGGGTTGCCGTTGTGCAGCCCGAGCGAGCGGTTGGCGTCCTCGATCCGCGACAGGTGTCCCTTGCGCAGCTCGAAGCCCTGCACCGAGCCCTCGCCACCGGCGTTGAGGACGTAGACGAGGTCGCCACGGGCCGCGATGCTGACCGGCAGCAGGCCACCGGACCAGATGACCTGGAGCTTGTGCAGTTTGGTGCCCTCGACACCGAAGACGGTCACGGTGTTGCTGCCGGCGTTGACGGCGAAGAGCAGCCCCTTGTGGTAGATCAGGGAACCCTGCGAGGCCAGCGCGTCCAGCGGCGCGCCGATGGTGAAGCCGCCGAGCCCGCCGGTCTCGTACTCACCCGCCTTGGTGAGACGGCCGTCCTCGTCGCGGTCGTACACCTTGATGGTGTTGCCTTCGGCCTTGTTGGTCTGGACGAAGACCGCGCCCTCGTCGCCGTGGTGGTTGTCACCCCCCTTGCGGTCGTCGTGGTATCCGGGGCCGCCACCGTCGGCGAGAGCCGTTCCGGGGTTCGAACCGACGCTGCTCAGACCCGCCAGGAGGGCTGCCGCGAGCGCAACGCTGCGCTTCATCACTGACTCCTTACGCACACGAAGGGAGGAATATGAGTTTTCCTCTGCTTCGAAAGCTATCGGAGCATGTAGTCGTGATGTGCATCCTTACCCTAAAGCGGTAATTTCGTGCCGTTCCGTGGAACCAGCAGACGTCCGCCCCCATCTCCTACCCAGGGAGGAGGCCCGCTCCGACCGCCGGCCGCAACCGGGGCTCGTGGTCGGACGCTTTCCACGGGACCGGCCACGAGCATCTACAGGCATGACTACCGTGCTGCGTCGGGCGACGCACTGGAACCGCCCACTGATGGTCCTGGTCTCCGTGATGGCGGTGCTCACCGTCATCGCCGCGGCCGGCGTCTTCGCCGACTCGCGCGTCCTCACCGGGGCGCCGGTCTGGCTCAAGCCGTTCAAGTTCGGGGTGTCCTTCGTGCTGTACGGCGCGACGCTCGCCTGGATGCTCTCCCTGCTGCCCCGACGCAGCCGGGCCGTCGAGAGGGCGGCCGTCGTCATCGTGGCGGTGGCGGTCGTCGAGAACGCCTGGATCGTCGGTCAGATGCTCCGCGGGGAGACCAGTCACTACAATGTCAGCACTCCCCTGAACACCCTGTTGACCGCGTTGACGGGCCTGGCGATCATGTTCCTGTTCTTCGCGCACCTCGTCATCGGGGTCGTGGTCCTGATCCAGCGGATCCCCGACCGGGCCGCCGCGACCGCCGTCGGTTGGGGGCTCGGCCTGTCCCTGCTGGGCATGCTCGCGGCGGTGCCGATGGTGCTGCCGATGCAGGACCCGGGGATCGAGGGGATCGGCGGGGCGCACAGCGTGGGCGTGCCCGACGGCGGGCCGGGGTTGCCGATCGTCGGCTGGAGCACCACGGGTGGTGACCTGCGGATCGGGCACTTCGTGGGGTTGCACGCCCTCCAGGCGCTGCCGATCCTGGCGATCCTGCTGAGCCGGTTCGCCACCCGGTTGGACGCCCGCACCCGCGTCCGCCTGCTGGTCGTCGGGGGCAGCGCGTACGGCGTACTCATCGTGCTGTTGACCTGGCAGGCGCTGCGCGGACAGCCGCTGCTGCGCCCGGACGCCGGCACGCTGGTCGCGGTCGCGGCCCTGGTGGTCGCGACGGCTGCCGCCAGCGGGCTGGTGCTGGCCCGCCGACGCCGCCCGGAACTGGCGTTGGCCGCATGACCGAGACGCTGTTCTCCCTGACGTTCACCGTGGCCGCGCCGTTCTGGGCGCTGATGATCCTGCTGCCGCGCTGGTCGTGGACCGCCCGGATCATCTCCTCGCCGCTGATCGTGCTGCCGGTCGTGGTGATCTACGCCCTGCTGGTGATCCCGGCGTTCGGCGACGTGCTGACCGCCGTGCGGTCGCCGACCGTGGACGGGGTGCGTGACCTGCTCGGCACGTCCACCGGGGCGGCGGCGGGCTGGGCACACATGATCGCGTTCGATCTGTTCGTCGGGCGCTGGGCGTGGTTGGACAGCAGGGAACGGGGGGTGCCGGCGCTGGTGATGGCTCCGGTGCTGCTGCTGACCATCATGCTCGGACCGCTGGGCCTGGCCGCGTACCTCGCGGTCCGGCACCGCTGGCGGCGGCCGGCACCACCTGCTCCCAGCACCTAGGCTGACGACCGTGGGATGGCTGGGGCGACTGTTCGACAAGCGGGACACGCTCGTGCGGATGATTCTGCTCGATTTCAGCGGGCTGGGTTTCCTGCTCCTCGTCCCCCACGGCCACCCCACCAGCACGACACAGTGGATCCTCGCGGTGCTCGCGTTCGCGGTGGCGCTGGCGGCACACCGTCGACCGGTGGTCAACCTGGTGATCCAGACCGCCCTGCTGGCGGTCGCGCTCAGCCTGGTCGAGGACTTCACGATCAACCAGGTTGGTGCCAGTTGGGCGCTGCTCGAGGTCACCATGCGGGCACACCGCCCCCGGGCCATCTGGCTGTCCGCCGCGTTGCTGGTCGTTGTCGGCCTGGGCGACTCGATCGGCGCCCCGGCCGACCAGGTCGGCCCCGCCGTCGTCGGGCTGGCCCTGGAGGTCGGCGTGCCGGTGCTGCTCGGCCTGGTCATCCGCACCAACCGGGAGTTGAGTCGACAGGCCGTCGAGCGGGCCGTGGCCGAGCAGCGCCAGCACGAGTCGGAGAACCGCGCGGCACGCGCCGACGAACGCGCCGCCATCGCCCGCGAGCTGCACGACGTCGTCGCGCACCACGTGGCGTCGATGGTCCTGCGGGTCGGTGTGGCCCAGCACGTGCTCACCGACCTGGACCCCCGGGTGGGCGAGGTGTTCGACGACGTGCACGGCACCGGCACCGCGGCCCTGGCGGAGCTGCGCCGGCTGGTCGCGGTGCTGCGCGACCCCGACGGGGTACGCGGTGACGCGGCGCTGACCGCGATCGAACCCTCCGCGCTGCCGGCGGCGATCGGCGCCTCCATCGACAGGGCCCGCCAGGCCGGTGTCACAGTGGAGGCCGACCTCGATCCGGCGATCGGTTCGCTCGACGCGGTCCGCGGCATGGCGGTGCTGCGGCTGACCCAGGAGGCGCTGACCAACGTGGCCAAACACGCGGGGACGTCCACGCTCGCACACCTCGTGGTCGCCGTCCGCGACGATGCCGTGCACTGGGAGGTCGCCGACAACGGGCCCGGTGGGGCGCCGGCGGGCGTGCCGACCGGTGGCGGGCACGGCATCACCGGAATGCGCGAGCGCGTCGAGGTCCTCGGCGGTCGACTGGAGGCCGGCCCAACACCGACGGGATGGCGGGTGCGCACCGTACTCCCGGCCCCCGCCGCCGAGCCGTCCGCCCGCCCGGTGCCCCGCGACCGCTCGGCCCCCGCCGGTGCGCCGGCGCCGGAGCCGGTGTGATCCGGGTGCTGCTGGTCGACGACCAGCACCTCATCCGGGCCGGTCTGCGGATGCTCTGCGACGCCCAACCCGACATCGAGGTCGTCGGCGAGGCCGACAGCGGCCGCGAGGCGATCCCGCTGGCCGGGCGGCTCCTGCCCGACGTCGTCGTCATGGACCTGCGCATGCCCGGTGTCGACGGGATCACCGCGACCAGTCGGATCCTCGCCGACCGCCCCACCACCCGCATCCTGGTGCTCACCACGTTCGGCGACGACGACCACCTCTACCCCGCCCTGACCGCCGGGGCCTGCGGGTTCCTCCTCAAGGACGCGCCCCCGACCGAGCTGCTCGACGGCATCCGCCGGGCCGCCGTCGGCGACAGCCCGTTCAGCCCGGAGGTGCTGCGGCGTCTCGTCCAGCGCGCGGTGCACGCCCGACCCGAGACACCACGGCTGGTGCAGGGTCTGACCGCCCGCGAACGCGACGTACTGGACCTGGTCGCCGAGGGACTGTCCAACACCGAGATCGGCGACCGGCTGCACATCGGTGTCACCACGGTCAAGACCCACATCACCAGCCTGATGACCAAGACCGACAGCCCCAACCGGGTACGCCTCGCCCTGTTCGCGCGCGGCGTCTGACGGCCCGCCCTAACGGCCGCACGCGTAGCCCTGCATCCCCCGGGGGTTGGCACCGGCGGCCAGCACGCCCGTCGTCGGATCACGGGTCACCGCGCACAGCCGACCCAGGCTCCACCCGTCGGTGACCCGCACCTCGTGCCCGTACGCCCGCAGGGCCGACCGCACGCCCTCGTCGAGCCGGTCCTCCACCACCAGGACGCCGGGCTCCATCTCGCGCGGATAGAACGACCCCGGCAGGCTGAGTGTGTGCCAGGCCGGCGCGTCGATCGCCTCCTGTAGTGGCTGACCGGCGACGAGATGCCGCAGCAGGAACGGCAGCTGCCACTGGTCCTGCTGGTCGCCGCCGGGTGTCCCGCAGGCCAGCACCGGCTCCCCGTCGCGGTGCACCATCGTCGGGCTCAGCGTCGTACGCGGCCGGCGGCCCGGCGCCAACGACGAGGCGAGCCCCTCCTGAAGCCAGCACATCTGCAACCTGCTGCCCAGCGGAAAGCCGAGGTCGGCAATGGTCGGCGAACTCTGCAACCAGCCACCGCTGGGCGTCGCGGAGATCATGTTGCCCCAGCGGTCGACCACGTCCACGTGGCAGGTGTCGCCACGGGTCACCCCGTCCGCGCGCACTGTCGGCTCCCCCGTCGCCGGGTCCGTCGCGTGCGTACGCGGCACGCCACCGGGTCGGGCCTGGGCCGGCAGGCGGGGCCACGCCCCGTCGGGACGCCCCGGCCGCACCTGCGCCGACGCGCGGTCGCCGATCAGGGCCGCCCGTTCGCGCGCGTACTCCCGGGAGAGCAGCGCCGTGCCGGGCACGTCGACGCCGTCGCCGTACCAGGCCTCCCGGTCGGCGAAGGCGAGCTTGAGCGCCTCGACCTGGGCGTGCACTCCCGCCGCGGTGTCCGGGTCACAGGCGCCGGGATCGTCGAGCGCGTCCAGGGTGGCCAACGACTCCAGCAGCACCGGACCCTGGCCCCAGAACCCGGTCTTCGCCACCGAGTAGCCGTGCCAGTCGAGGGTGGCGGGCGCCTCCCAGGTCGCCGAGTACGCCGCCAGGTCGTCGCCGGTGACCAGCCCGGCGTGTGGCCGTCCGCTGGAGTCCTGGAACGGCTGCCGGCTGAACGTGTCGATCGCCTCGGCCACGAACCCGGTACTCCAGGCGCGACGCGCGGCCTCGATCTGCGCCTCCCGGTCGGCGCCGGCCGCCTGGCCCGCCTCGACGAGCCGGCGCAGGGTGTCCGCGTACGCCGGGTTGGTGACCAGCTCCCCCGGCGCCGGTGGCCGGCCGCCGCGCAGCCAGAGCGCGGCGGAGGTCGGCCAGTGGTCCTCGAACAGCGACCGGACGGCCGCCACCGTGGCGCCGACCTGACCCACCACCGGGTGGCCGGCGCCGGCGTAGCCGATCGCCGGCTCCAGCACCTCGGCGAGGGTGCGTGTGCCGTGCTCGCGCAGCAGCAGGAGCCAGGCGTCCACGGCACCGGGCACGGCCGCCGCGAGCGGCCCGGCACCCGGGATGAGGTCCATCCCGAGGGACCGGAAGTGCGCGATGGTGGCGCCGGCCGGCGCGGGGCCCTGCCCGCACAGCACCTTCGGCCCGGGGTCCGCCGCGGTGGCCACGATGGCCGGCACCTCACCGCCCGGCCCGTTGAGGTGCGGCTCGACGACGTGCAGGACGAACCCGGCGGTGACCGCCGCGTCGAAGGCGTTGCCGCCGCGTTCCAGGATGCCCATTGCCGACTGGCTGGCGAGCCAGTGCGTGGAGGAGACCATGCCGAAGGTGCCCCGCAACGTGGGTCGGGTGGTGAAGGTCATGACACCACCTCACCCGCATCCGCGGCGCGGACGCAAGATCTGCCGGCCAGTGCTCAGCTCGCGGGCCGGGCCCGGTCGCCTCGGACCAGACTGAGCAGGACGACAAGGGCGAGCACCGCCACCACCGCGCCGAAGATCTCGCCGGCGGGGCGCAGGCCGATGCCCCGGATCAGCAGACCGACCCCGACGGCGGGCACGCCGAGCATGGCGAACAGGATCGCGAAGAAGGTGGACACCGCCTCGGCCCGATGCTGCGGTTCGGTCTTCGTCGTGATGGTCGCGATGCCGTCGCCGACGGCCACCCCGGACGCCACCCCGATGATCGCCGCGCTGGCCAGCAGCGTCGCCAGCAGGGCCATCCACATGCTGAGCGCGAGCAGACCCGCCCCCACGATGAGACCGACGCTGGCGCTGGCCAGCGCGGCGCGCGAGGACAGGACCCGGGTCAGCAGCTGACCGAGCGCGGCCCCGGCGAACGCCACGAACACCACGAGCGCGGCCAGGGTGTGCGAGGTCTCGTGCAGGACCATGCCGAGGAACAGCCCGGTCACCGACGTGAGTACGCCAAGCGCGGCGAAGCCGGCGCCGGCGGTGATCGCCGAGCGGACGAAGGCGCCACGAATGGTCGCCGGGACGTGCAACCGTTGCACCCGCAGCGTCACCGGCGAGCGCTCCCGCACCGTCTCCGGCACCCCGCGCAGGGCGACGATCGCGGCCACGGCCAGGACCAGCACGATCAGCCAGGGCAGCCGGAGCGGGTCGGGTGCCACGTCCGACACGATCCCGGACAGCAGGGTGCCGGTGGCGAGGCCGCCCAGGTTCGCGAAGATCGACACCGTGGCCGCCCGCTTCGGATGCCGCGGGTCGATCAACTCTGCCAGCGCCGCCGTCGCCGCACCGATGATCAGCGCGGCGGAGAAGCCGGCGAGGATCCGACCCACGATGATCATCGCCAGGTCCACGGCGGCCAGGAAGACGGCGTCCGCGGCGACGGAGAGCAGCAGCGCGACGAGGATGACCGGGCGGCGGCCGACCTGGTCGGAGAGCCGGCCGAAGACCAGCAACCCGACGACCACGCCCAGCGCGTACAGCGCGTAGACCACCGTCACCGTCAACGAGGAGAAGCCGAACTCCATCTCGTAGAGCGGGTAGAGCGGGGTCGGCACCGTGGTGCCCACCAGGGTGATCCAGAAGGCGAAGGCGACACGCACCGCGCCGGACGCGGAACCCGACAGTGTCGTTGCGCCATCGGCACCGCTGGCGTTGGACATGCTCGGTCCCTTCGGGCTCGGACGCCCCTGCTGCGGGCAATCGCGGCTCCTGTCCCCCGTGCAGCATGGATCCTGGTGCCGCGCGCGGGTGCGGCAACAGCCCCAAAACCCCTCCTCAGGTGGCACGGTGGCGCGCGCCGCGCCGGCCGGGCCACGGGGGAAGCGGCGCGCACGGTGCCGCTCCCCCCGCGTGCTCCTAGGAGTTGTACGCCTGCGCGGTCACCGTGACCTGGCGGGCCAGGCCCGGCCGCGCGGGCCAGGAGATCCCCACCTGACGGGTCTCCCCCGGCAGCAGCCAGAAGTAGTTGTCGTCGTAGCGGGCCGGGAGAACCCGGTCACCGCGTTTGTCGCGGACGGCCAACCGGACCAGTGCGGCGACCGCCCGGCCCTGGTTGCGGACCGTCGTGGTGACGGTGTTCCGCCCGTCCACGACACGGACAGTGCTCGACGACGTCGACAGTCGGGTGCTCGGCAGGTCGTTGAGCGCCCGCATCTGCTCGGCCTTGTCGTAGCGCCAGTAGGTGTTCTCGGTGAGCAGCCGGTCACGGCTGTCCCGCAGCTCCAGCCGGACCAGGTGCAGCCCGCCCGCGTCCGGCGCGGCGAGCCTGAAGACCGGCGTCGTGGCCGACCGGGCGACGTCCACCCGCTGACGCTGGGGCGAGCCCAGCGAGCGGCCACTCAGGTCGTACCGGCGGGCGGTGACGGTGACGCCGGTGAGCGCCGCGGCCGTGTGGTTGACCACCCGCACCTGCCAGGTGCCCGGGTCAGCCTGCACGTGCAGGGGCTCGCACCCCTTGCGGGCGCCGTAGTAGGCGCCGTTGACGTCGAGGTCGTAGTCGTAGGTCTGCCAGACCGTGCTGTGCCAGGCCGGGTGCGACATCCACAGCAGCAGCCCGGTGGCGTCCTGCCACAGGTTGGCGTTCCACGCCTCGAACATGGCGCGGTGGCTCTCGTAGTTGACGAACTGCGCCCGCGCGGCGAACTCGTCCAGCGAGCCGGACTCACCCAGCCGCGCGTCGATCGCGGCCTGGTACGTCCCGACGCGCTGGTTACCGATCGTCGACCAGTCGTGGTAATTCCAGACCTCGCCGATCGGCCACTGCGGCGCGTCGCCGACGAGGTTGCGCATGCTCTCGACCACCGACACCACCGGCATGCCGATCTCGGTGTGGAAACCGAACGCGCCGGTGTCGTAGGTGTTCCTGTTGTTGTACGTCGCCGGCTCCACCCAGTGGTACGGGCCGTGGCCGCTGACGACGCCGCCGGCGGAGTTGGGGATGTAGAGGATCTCCGGGTGCTCGGTGGCGGCGGCCTGCTTCAGCCCGGCGTCCACGATCGGCGGCGGGTCACCCTCGTTGGCGCCGCACCACACCACGATGCTGGGGTGGTGGCGGAAGCGCCGGATCGTGTCGGCGGCGATGTCCACGTAACCGGGCGGGTTGGGCAGGAACGCGCCGGCCTGCCAGAAGTCGTTCCAGACCAGGATGCCCTGCTCGTCGCAGGCCTGGTACAGCTCCTCCCGGTTGCTGCTGCCCAGCCAGTTGCGGATCATCGTGAAGTTCATGTCGCGGTGCATCTCGACCGTGTCGGCCAGCCGGTCGGGCAGCACCCGGCGCAGCAGTTCGTCCCAGCCCCAGTTGCCGCCCCGCGCGAACACCGGCACACCGTTCACGCTGATCTTGAGCTGGGTGACGGCGTTGCTCACCGACTTCACGTCGGTCCACCGCTGCCCGTCGGTCGAGACCTGGATGACGAAGTCGCGGGCGTACGCCTGCTCCCAGACGATCGTGACCTGGTCGAAGCTGACCGGCTTGCCGAGGTCCACCTGGATCCACTGGTTGTCCTCGAACGTCGAGGACCACCGGGTGCGGGGGTTGCCGTCGACGGCCCGGTCGGGGCCGTTCGAGTCGCTGTCGGACGACGAGGCGGTGGCGCTCGCGTGCAGAGCAAGGTCGACGTCCGGTTCGGCCTGCCGCTGCACCGACAGCGCCCACATGGACACGCCCCACGAGGTCACCCGCGCGCCGGTCTGGATGCGCAGGTGCTGGGCGGTCTGGCTGGCGAACGCCTCGACCTGGGTGGCGCGGCTGCCGAGCGGGGTGTCGTTGCTGACCGACGTCACGTCACTCCACGCGTCGCCGTCGGCGGAGACCTGGACACGGTAGTCCAGCGCGTACGCCTGCTCCCACACGATGGTGACCCGGTCGAAGTCGACGGCCGCCCCGAGGTCGACCTGGATCCACTGGTCGTCCTCGGCCCGCGAGGCCCAGCGGGTCGCCGCGTCGCCGTCCACGGCCCGGTCGGGCCCGTTGGTGTCGCTCTCCGACGACGACGCGGTGGCGTCGCGGCGCAGAGCCAGATCCGGGCCGCTGCCATCGGACACCGACAGCGCGAACATCGAGATGCCCCAACCGGTCGCGCGCTGACCGGCCTGGATGCGCACGTGCCGGGCGTGCTGCCGGGCGAACGTGACAGTCTGGGTGGCCGCGCCGTCGACGAACTCCAGCGCGGGCTTGCCGGGCGGCGAGATCACGATCGGCTGGTGCCAGTCGTAGCCGAACTGGCGGATGCCGAAGCGGAGCCGACGCCGGTCACTGACCGAGCGCTTGACGGTGGCGGTGAGCGTGAGGTCGTACAGGTGGGGCTCGCCGTAGCCGTTGGGCCACCACAGTCGGGGCTTACGCAGGCGCAGCGCGCCGAAGCGCTCCGGTGCGAAGGTGACGGTGGTGCTGCCGCCGGCGGGGACGGTGACGGTGGACTCGACGCGTACCTTCTGGAACTCCGCGCGGACTGTGACGGTGGTGGCGGTGGCCGCCGCGTTGCGGACCGGCACCCGGATGGTGACCTCGGCGGTGTCGGTGGCCGGCAGGTCGGGCAGCGTGGTCTGCACGTGTGGATCGCCGATCACCACGGCACCGGTGCTGCGCAGGCGGACGTGGTCCCACAGGCCGGTGACCCGGTCGCGGACGGCGGGCATCCAGTCCCACCCGGACACCGCCAGGTAGGTGGGCGCGTCGAGGTAGTGGTGGGCCGACTGGAGGAAGGTACGACCGTCGGTGCCCTTGTCGCCGGGGGTGCCCGGGTGCGGCATCGGGGTGACCCGGACGGCGAGGACGTGCTCGCCACGGTGACCGGCCAGCGCGTCGGTGATGTCGAAGGCCGCCCGCGCGAACGGGTGCTTGACGCCGCCGACCCGCACGCCGTTGACCCACGCGGTCGCCTCGTGGTTGATCCCGTCGAACTCCAGCCAGACCCGTCGGCCGGGCGAGGTGTCCAGGTCGCGCGGTAACCGCAGCGCGCGCCGGTACCACCAGGTGTGCCGCGACAGCGCCTCCGGGATGCGCATGTTGTTGAAGCCGGCCACCGGGTCGGGCAGGTGGCCCTGCTCGACCAGGGTGCCCAGCACGGTGCCGGGCACCGTCGCCGGCAGCCAGGACCGCACGTCGACGCCGGGACGGGAGAGTTCGGCGCCGTTGGCGGTGCCCGCGAAGTCGTCAATCGTCAGCGACCAGCCCGATTCCAGGGGCACCGTGCCGTCGGCGGCGACCCGCAGCTCCGGGGTGGGGCCGGTGTTGCCGCCCTCCCAGCTGGTCCAGCCCTCGGCCTTCGGCCGGCCCGCCAGGGGTACGCCGTACACCTGGAAGCCGTTGAGGCCCACCGGGTTGCTGTTCGCGCGCTTGGTGGCCGTCATCCGGATCCATCGCGCGGTGACCGGCTCCGGCAGCGTGATGGCCTGCACGCCGCCCTGGCCCTCGGCGGTCTCGTACACCGACCGCCAGTCGCGGCCGTCGGTGGAGACCTCGATCCGGTACGCCGTCGCCGCGCTGGAGAGGATCTCATCGCCATCGGTGTCGGTGTAGTTACCGTCGAACGGTCCGTCGGTCAGCGTGGCCTCGAAGACCAGGGTGACGGCCTCGATCCGGCACGGGGCCTGTAGGTCCACCGAGATCCACTGCGGATCGCCGGTGGCGGCCCGCCAGCCACTGCCCCGGACGCCGACCTGCGGCAGACCATCCACGGCGAAGGTGCCGGGCGTCGGCGCGTAGTCGGTGGAGGAGACCGCCACCGGGCGGTACCGGGCGAGGTCGGTGGTCGGCGGCGGGGCAGCCGGCGTCGTCGGCGCGGCGGCCGCGACGCCGTCCGGTAGGACGGCGGTCACCCCGACGGAGGCCAGCAGCGTGGCTCCGGCGGAGAGGAAGGTACGCCGCGACAGGGGCGGTTGCTCGGACATCGTGCCTCCAGACATGACAACGTTGTCAGACGAGGAGCTGTGACAACGTTGTCAGATCGTGGCGGCATGTTTCACAACAGTCAAGACCCCAAGTCCATCGTGATCCCACGAACACGTTCCGCATCTGTTCCACTTCGGACATCGACGCGTGGGCGATGACCGCACTCACTCCGGCTGCGCGCTCAACCCGTCCAGTGCGACCGTGAGGACATGATCGCGCTGCTCGGCGCGGGGGAAGTGCCCGGAGGCGATGGCGCTGGCGAGCCGCATCACGTCGTCGATCGTCACGTCGGCGCGCACCTCCCGCGCCCGCTGCGCGCGCTCCAGCAGCGGCCCGCCCGCCGCGTAGAGCGCCCGCCGGCACTCCTGGTACGCGGCGGACTCCCGGTTGAGGCCGGCGGCCAGTGGCCGCTTCGCTCCGATGTACTCCACGAAGCGTCGCAGCCACGCGTCCAGGGCGTCGCGGGGGGCGAGAGACCCGACATCCTCGGCCGCCTCGCACACCGCCTCGACCTCGCTGACGTAGACGTTCTCGATCAGCACCTCGCGCGTCGGGAAGTTGCGGTAGAGCGTCGCGATGCCCACGCCCGCGCGCCGGGCGACCTCCTCAAGGGGAGCGTCCGCGCCCTGCTCAGCAAAGGCGACACGGGCCGCCGCGAGGATCGCGTCGTAGTTGCGCGCCGCATCCGCCCGGTGCGGGCGGGCCACGCGCAGGTGGGTGAGGGTCGTCACGGTGCCAATGTCTCCCAGCGTTAGCAAGCGGAGGTCACCTATCACTATAGTGATAAGTCGCCTCCACTTATCCGGAGGCTGCCTATCAGTCTAGCCCGAAAGAAGGCAGACCATGTCCCCGACTCCCGCCTCCCGCCGCGGGATGGCCCTGTCGCTCATCCTCGGCTCACAGCTGATGATGACGCTTGACACCTCGATCATCACGACCGCGCTGCCGCACGTGCAGCGCCAGTTCGGTTTCACCCAGTCCGGGCTCTCCTGGGTGCAGAACGCCTACGTCCTGGCCTTCGGCGGCCTGCTCCTGCTCGGCGCCCGGGCCGGCGACCTCCTCGGCCGCCGCCGCGTCTTCGTCATGGGGATCGTCCTGTTCACCGCGGCGTCCCTCGCCGCCGGTCTCGCGCAGAACGGCGGCTGGTTGATCACCGCCCGCGTCGCGCAGGGGCTCGCCGCCGCGCTCGCGGTGCCCTCCACGCTCGCTCTGCTGGTCGCCGACCACCCCGAGCCGGGGGTCCGCGCCAAGGTGATCGCCCTCTACAGCGCGGTCATCGGCGCCGGCGGCAGCGTCGGGATCGTGATCGGTGGAGTCTTCACCGACCTGCTGTCCTGGCGCTGGGGAATGCTCGTCAACGTCCCGATCGGCATCGCCATCACGCTGCTCGCCCCGCGGTTCCTGGTCGAGACCGAACGCCGCCGGGGCACCTTCGACCTCGGCGGCGCGCTGACCTCCACCGCCGGCATGACAGCCCTCGTGTACGGCTTCATCCAGGCCGCCGCGGCCGGTTGGAGTGCGCCCACCACCGTGGTCTCGCTGGGCCTCGGCGCCGCCCTCCTGATCGCCTTCGTCCTGATCGAGCACCGGGCGCCGCAACCCATCACCCCGCTGCGGCTCTTCCGCAGCATGGAGCGCTCCGGCGCGTACGCCGGACGGATCCTCATCGTCGGCGCGACCTTCTCCACCTTCTACTTCCTCAGCCAGTATCTCCAGGAGGTGCTGCACCTCAGCGCCCTACAGACCGGCTTCGCGTACGTGCCCATCACCGGCATGTTCTTCGCCATGGTCTACGTCATCCGGCCCCTGCAGAACCGGCTCGGCCGGCCCATCCTGCTGGTGGCGTCCCTCGCCATCGCGCTGGTCGGCATGGCGTGGCTGTCCCGGATCTCTGCCGACTCCAGCTACTTCCCGGACGTACTGCTGCCGCTGCTGGTGATCGGAATCGGCCAGGGCATAGCGATCATCCTGATGACCCAGGGCGGCGTCGCCGGTGTCGAACCAAAGGACGCCGGCGCCGCGTCCGGGCTGGTCAACGTCGCCCACCAACTCGGCGGCTCGCTCGGCATCGCGATCCTGACCATCGCGTACACCCGTGCCAGTGCGACGGCCGACCCGACCGCCGGCTTCCACGCGGCCTTCACCGGCGCGGACGTCTTCTTCCTGATCGCACTGTTCCTGGCGGTCGTCGTGGCCATCGCGGGCCGTCGCGCCAGGCAGCTCGCCGCTCTCCCCGCCGGCTGAGCGGGCGGACTGTCGGGCGGTCAGCCCGACAGTCCGCCCGTTCGCCCGGGACCCCGAGGGTGGTACTCGGGTCGGAGCTTCGCGCTGGCGAACGCCCCCTTCACCGCCGCCGAGAGCGCCGTCATGTCGTACGCGCCGTGGTGCCGCCTGCCGTTGATGAAGAACGTCGGGGTGCCGGTGACGCCGCTGAGGTCGGCGGAGTCCACGTCCTCGGCGACCCGGTCGACGCCCATCCGCTTCACCATGTGCTCCCGGAACTCATCGAGGTCCAGGCCCAGCTGCTCGGCGTAGCCGAGCACCTCGGTGGGGTCGAGGGCGTCCTGGTGGGCGAGCAGCAGGTCGTGCATCTCCCAGAACGCGCCCTGCGCCCCCGCCGCCTCGGCGGCCTCGGCGGCGAGTTGGGCATGAGAGTGGACGTCGGTGAGCGGCAGGTGCCGCCAGACGTACCGGACGTTGGCGAAGTCGGCGAGCAGTTCCCGGACCACCGGCTCGGCCTGCCCACAGTAGGGACACTCGAAGTCGCCGTACTCCACGACCGTCACCGGCGCCTCGACCGGCCCGCGCATGTGGTCGCGCCGCTCGTCGACCGGCAACATCAGGTCGACGATCCCCTCGGTGACGCCCAGCAACGCCCGGGTACGCCGTGCCGGCGACATCCGCCCGGCCGCGCGGAACACCAGCCAGGTGACGAGGGACGCGCCGAGTGTCGCGACGAGGATGCCGAGTTTCGCCTCGTCCAGGGCGGGACCGCTGAGGGCGTGGGTGGCGATCAGGAGGGCGACGGTGAACCCGATGCCGGAGACCGCGCCGACCCCCGCGACGGCGAGCCAGCCCACCGGCGGCCGGAACCTGTTGCCGCTCAGCCGGGCCACCAGCCACGAGGTGGTCACGATCCCCACCGGCTTGCCGACGACGTACGCGACCACGACGCCGAGCGTGACCGGGGAGGTCACGGCCCGGGCCAGCAGCTCACCGTCGACGACGATGCCGGCGTTCGCCAGTGCGAAGAGCGGCACGACCACGTAGCTCGCCCACGGGTGGTAGATAGCCTGCAGCCGGTCGTTCGGCGACACCGCCGAGGTGAGCCCGGCCCGGGCCATCCGGGCGAGCTGCGGGGTGGGTTGTTCCCGGAAGAGGCGGAACTGGTCGCTCGCCCGCCGCAGGTCGCCGCGACCGGGGGCGTAGGCGTAGGCCAGCAGCCCCATCACCAGACCCACCGCGACCGGGTCGACACCGGATTTCGAGACGGCGACCCAGGCCGCCACGCCCAGCAGCGCGTAGACCGGCCCGAATCGCACACCGCAGCCCCGCACCAGCAGGACGAGGGCGAAGATGCCCACCGCGACGAGCAGCGCCATCGGCGAAGGATGCTTCGGGTAGGCGATCGCCAACACCGCGATCGCCAGCACGTCGTCCACGACGGAGACGGTCAGCAGGAAACCCCGCAGCCGATCGGAGAAGCGCGGCCCGAAGACGGCCAGCGCACCGAGCGCCAGCGCCGTGTCCGTGGCCATCACCGCCCCCCAGCCCGCGGCGGTGCCACGCCCGGCGTTGATCGCGAGGTAGATCCCGATCGGCAGGAGCATGCCGCCGAAGCCGGCCAGCATCGGCAACGCCAGTCGACGCCGCTCCCGCAGCTCGCCGATGTCGAACTCGCGGCGCAACTCCAGCCCGGCCACCAGGAAGAAGAAGGTCATGAGGCCGCTGTTGACCCAGGTTCGCAGGTCGTACGACACCAGCCAGCCACCAAGCTGGACCGAGAACGACGTGCTCCAGACCGACTCGTACGACCGGACGTGCAGGTTCGCCCACGCGAGAGCCACCACCGCGGCGACGAGCACCACGCGGGCGCCGCCGGTCTCGGTACGCAGAAACGCGCGCAGCGGAGCGTTGAACCGCCCCTCCCAGGCGGTCCGGCTGCTCCACCCCCGCAGTGGGTTGCTGCTCGTCACGGGACAATCCTCGTCGAGCCGATCGGCACGTGGTTCGGTTTCGCGTACGCCGTGCCCACCGGGTCGATCTTGCACTTCCTGTCGCCGAGATGCGGGATTCTGCGGCATTGTCGCGACAGTAAGTGCGAGATCGCGCGGAGGGGTGCGGTCAGCCTTGGGGTACGCACGCAGCGCCACTGGTTGGTAGCGTGCCGGTGATGTCGCCGGTTCCTGGGGAGGGTCGACATGTGGGCGGACGACGCGGCGCTCGACGCGGCCGAAGGCCGACTTGACGAGTGGGAATCATCGCTGGCCGCGCGGGCGGCACGCGCCAGGACCCTGTCGGCGACGATGCGGGATCTGACCGGCACCGCCCGCAACGCCACTCGGACTGTCCACGTCACCGTCGACTCCACTGGCCTGCTCATCGACCTGCGCCTCGACGAGCTCATCCGGCAACAACCCGCGGCGCACACCGCGCGGCAGATCGTGGAGACCACCACCGCCGCACGCGCCGACCTGCTCCGACAGGTCAGCGACGCAGCCACGGAGTCATTCGGCGACAACGCGAGCGCCCAGGCGATCATCGACTCGTACCGCGGCCGGCTTCTCCCCGACCAGAGATCAGACGATGCCCGCCGGTGACGGCATCGAGGTCGACCCGGACGACCTCACCGCCCACGCCGCACGTCTCGATCGCAGTGCCAGCAGCCTCGACACCGCCCAGCAGGCAGGCCAGCACGTCCGGTTGGGCGTCGACGCCTACGGGCAACTCGCCGCGATGATGCCGGCGCTGCTCGACGGCCTACAGCGAACCCTTGTCGACGGCATCGGCTCCGCCGCCGGGTCCGTGCGGGACACCGCCGGGAGGCTGCGGACCAGCGCTGACCGCTACCGACACTCGGACGCCCACGCCAGGCAACTGCTCGACGGGGTGCGGCAGCAGCGGCTCGATGAGGCGCGACAGCGCTGGTGACGTCCAATCCACTCGTCGCCGCCGCCGCGGACACCCCTCCCAACGCCTGGGCGGGTCTGTGGATCTGCGAGGACATCGAACTCATCGCGCAGGGCGTCCGCAACGGCAGTTGGATCGACGGCAGCCTCGGCGTCGTGAGCGCTGGCCTGGACGCTCTCGCCTTCGTCTCCGACCCGGCCGGCGCCCTGCTCCAGTACGGAATCGCCTGGCTCATCGAACACGTCAAGCCGCTCAGCGAGGCACTGGACTGGCTCGCCGGCGACCCCGCGCAGATCACCGCACACGCCCAGACCTGGCGCAACGTCGCCGCGTCCCTCCGCGACGACGCCGCCGAACTGGCCCGCGCCGTCCGCACCGACGTCGCAGGCTGGGGCGGCAGCGCCGGCCCCGCCTACCGCGCCTGGGCCGCCGAACAACAACAGGCCATCACCGGCCTCGCCCAGGGCGCCGACACCCTGGCCGCGATCACCGAAGGCGCCGCCGGCCTGGTGGCCGCCGTCCGGCTCCTGGTCCGCGACGCCATCGCCACCTGCGTGTCCCGCCTCATCGTGTACGCGGGCGAACTCCTGATCACCGGCGGGCTGGCCACGCCGCTGGTCGTGGAGCAGGTCTCGACGCTTGTCGCGTCGTGGGGTGCGCGGATCGCGCGGCTGCTGCGCGGGTTGCTGGCCAGCCTGCGGCGGCTCATTCCGGAGATGCGTCGGCTCGGCGACCTCATCGAGAAACTCAAGCAGGCGTTGGGGCGACTCCAGCAACAGCCACCCAGCCCGCAGAGACCCGACGGTCCCGGGCAGACGAAGATTCCGGATGATTCCAGGCGACCGGACTTCACTAAGGCCGAGATCGACTCTAGGAAAATCACCGGCTACGCCATGAACCCAGACCACCCTGTCGGCAAAAACAAGTACCGCGTCATCAATTCCGTCACGGGCCTCGGCCCAGACGACGCGGACGTAGTCATGCAGCAGATCCGCGAAGGCGTACTCGCCGGCAAGCCTTTGCTGGGCAACGCGGACGAATTCGGCCAGCGGTGGTCCGTGGACCTTCCCCTGACCGGGCCCGGTGGCACGATCACCGTCCGCACAGCCTGGATACTGGAGAACGGGGCATCTGCTCCTCGAATGGTCACCATCTCGTTCCCGCCCAAGGAAGGATGACCTGTTGGAGCTGTACGACGTGGTTGAACTCCGAGAAGCCATGCCGGCAGAGCAACTGCCTGCCGGGGCGGTGGGGACGGTCGTTCATATCTTCAGTAGCCCCTCGACTGCGTACGAAGTCGAATTCGCTGACGCCGATGGCCGTACCGTCGCCATGGTCACACTCCGGGCCGACCAGGTAATTCACCACGACAGGTAGTCATTCGCCGCGCGGTTCCACCACCGCCGGAGCCGAAGAGTGAAAGCTTACGATGCGTTCATGAGCACAGAGGCGGTTGGCAGGTACATGCCCCGGTCGTGACGCTCGACGACCTGACGGCGATGACGGCCGCAGACGAGAACCACCGGTACGAAATCAGCCCCGAGGGAGTCGTCTCGATCATGCCGCCGCCGGGCTACAACCACGCGATCATCGCGCCCCGGCTCATGGTGTGGCTCGCCCACGGCGGCATCCCGGCGGAACACATCGCCCAAGCGGTCGGGCTACGCATACCGGGCCGTGACGGCGGTGCCGGTGGACGGATCCCGGACCTGGTCGTCTGGAGCAAGGCTCAGGCAGATGGCGTGTGGCTACCGGTCGCCGATGTGCTCCTCGTGATCGAGATCGTCTCGCCCGGCTCGGAGGGTGTCGACACAGTGACCAAGCGCAGCGAGTACGCCGCCGCCAGCATCCCCCAGTACTGGGTGGTCGATCAGGACTCGGCGCAGACCGTCACCATGCACCGCCTGAGTGGCGATCAGTACGTCACCCAGGCGACCATGCCGCTCGCCTGGGTCCTCAACACGCGGCCGGACGAGCACGACCTCGGTTGAGGCGGCCCAGACCTCGCCTGTTCTGCCGCGACCGATCCAGCTCACACCCAGTAACGGCGCGGGTGGGAGTCCTCGTCAACCCGGGGTGAGGCGGCCGTTCTGGTCGACGCGGAGGCGACCGCTGGTCACGGCGACGTGCAACCCGTACCGGAGGAGTTTGTCGATCTTTTCGGTGCGTCGGCGGTAACCGAGCCGTTCCAGGCCGGCGCGCAGCAGCCGCTCCTCGTCCATGGCCGGTACGCCCTCCAGCGCGTGCACGAGAGCGTTTGCCACCTCCTCGGGCGGCACCTCCTCGAACGCCCGGTCGTTGCTCGCCTGAGTGACCCGGTACGCGCGGTACGTCTGCGGGTCGGTGTCCTCGGGCCAGGCGTACCGGCTCACTGTCGGATGCGTGTGCAGCCGCCGGGAGTCGACGAGCGCGAGTGCGGCGACACGCCGGTCCTCCCGGGTGCGCAGGAAGCCGAACCGCGCGAGGGCGAGGCGTGCGAGCCGGTGCTGCTCGATGGGCCCCTCCGCCTCGATGATCTCGTGGAGCGCGGTCCGCATCAGCTCACGTACCCGCTGGTCGGTGGCCAGGAGGTCAAGGTCGGCCTGGTCTCCGAGCGAGGTCGGCAGGTACGGAACGAATGGGTTTGCGGTGATGGTGTCGGCGGCCGACGCCGCCGTGACCGGGCCCGCGCTGGTCGCGGCGGCGAGCGTGGTGACGGGTGGCGCGGACGCGCCGGGGAGGGGTTCCTCGTCCGCCGCGAGGCGCGGCTGCGGCAACTCGGCGGCCAGTGCCGAGAGTGGCTGTTCCGCGTCCGTGGCGGGGCGCGGCCGTGGCAGGTCGATGTCCTCCGCGACCGCCGACGAGCCGAGGTCCGGCTCGACGGTCGCGAGGGCCTCGGCCCGGGTGAGCGCATCGTCGACCCGGTCGAGCAGGGCCGACCGGTCGCGGATCCACGCCGGCAACCAGAACCGCACGACCTCCGGCCACCCCATGATCGAGCGGAGGAGCGCGGGCGCCGAGTCCCGGTCGGCCACGGTGGGGCGCGCGCTCCAGCCCGGGCCGTCGAGCATGACGGCCACCTGCCACAGTGGTGCGCCCGGTCTGCGTACGGCGATGTCCACAGTGAAGTCGGAGAGGCCGTGCGAGGTGCGGACCTCGTGGCCGCGCTCGCGCAGGGCCGCGGCCACCTCCTCGCGGATCCGACTGCGCCGCTCGGTGCGGTCGGTGGCGAGGTCGCCCAGGCGCTCGGCGCCGGCGGCGGCCATCTCGCAGTACGCCCGCAGGTGCTGGGTGCCCAGCGCGGACGTGCGGGACAGGTCGATGTCGGACGGGTCGAAGGACGAGTAGAGGACGACCTGACGGCGGGCACGGGTGATGGCCACGTTGAGCCGCCGCTCGCCGCCGGCCTGGCTGAGCGGGCCGAAGTTCAGCGGAAGCTGGCCGGTCTCCGGGTTGGTGGAGAAGGCCAGCGAGAACAGGACGACGTCCCGCTCGTCGCCCTGCACGTTCTCCAGGTTCTTCACAAAGATCGGCTCTGGCACCGCACCGGAGAGGTGCTCGCGGATGATCGGGTCGGTGCTCTCCTCCAGCAGGTTGAGGATGAGGTCCCGCTGCTGGATGTTGAAGGTGACGACGCCAACGGACTGGGTGGCGGTGGCCGGGGTGTGCAGCCGCCGGGTGATGTCCGCGAGGATCGCCCGCGCCTCGACCTCGTTGGTGCGGGACCCGCCCCTGTCGTACTGGCCGTCGACGCGTCGCCACGTGACGCCGGCGGAGCTGGTGGCGCCGGGCGACGGGAGGCTGGAGAGCTTGTTGTCGTAGTAGTAGCGGTTGGAGAAGGCGATGAGTGACTCGTCGTGGCTGCGGTAGTGCCAGGACAGCCACCGTTGCGGCAGCCCCGACTCGACGGCCTCGCTGAGAATGCTCTCCAGATCCTCCAGCACCGGGCCGTCGCCCTCGTCGACCTCGTCGACGGTGTGGCTGGCCTGCATGATGCTGCTCGGCGGCATCTGCCGGGAGTCACCGACCACCACCACGGCGCTGCCCCGACCCATCGCGCCGATCGCCTCGGCCACCCGGATCTGCGACGCCTCGTCGAAGATGACCAGGTCGAAGCGCTGACTGCCCGGCGCCAGGAAGTTCGCCGCCGACGCGGGGCTGACCAGCACACACGGGGTCAGCGCCAGCACCGCGTCCGGGTACTGCGCGAACAGCTCCCGGAAGGACCGTCCGCCCCGCTTGCGGCGCAGCTCCGCCGCGAAGTCCGCGAAGCGGCCCCGCCGGTCGGTCGGGCTGAAGGGGCGGCGGCGCACCAACACCGACGGTAGCTGTGCCGGCAGCGCGGCCCGCAGCTCACCGGCCGCCGCCTCGAACTGGCTGATCTCGTCGTCGTGCAACTCCGGGTCGAAGTACTGTAGGCCGCCGGCCCGTACCCGTTCGGCGAGGGACGCCGTGGCGACGCCCCGCCGGTAGACCTCCTCGGCGAGGTGACCGGGCACCTCGACGCGCAGCAACTGGTCCCGAAAGTCGGTGAGACCGGCGGAGGCGAGCACGTCGGCGTGCGCCAGAACTGTCGCCCAGCGGCGCAGCGGAAACAACTCCTCGCCGCGCAACTCGTGCAGCCAGGTCACGCCGTCGCGCTGCCAGGCGTCGGTCCAGTGCGAACCGGCGGTCCACAGGGCCAGCTCGGCCGCACCGGAGCGCAGCACCCCGCGCCAGGCCCGCCACCGCGCGGCGAACCGGTCGAGCAACCCCGCGTCGACGTCGGTGAACCTGCCGTGGAACAGCTCCCAGGCCCGCGGGTGCCGGGCCAGGAGCGTCCGGCCGACCCGGGTCGCCTCGACCGCCTCGGTCAACCGCTCCGGTGCGTGGGGGTCGGTGGGCTGCCACCGCGACAGCAGCAGCCCGCCGACAGCGACAACCTGCTGGTGGAGGGCAGCCGCCTGCGCCTGGGCCGCGACAAGCCGACCGAGGGTCACCTCCACCCGCTCGGCGTCGAGCGTCGCACCGGCAACCAGGTGTACGGCCAGCCGGTCCACGATGGCCTGCCACCGCTTGCGTTTGCCGAACAGCCTCCTGGCCACCTCCTGCGCCTCGGCGTGCCAGGCGGCCAACTCCGCACGGGCGAACACGTCCGGCCGGAAGGTGCCCAGCTCATCGGCGAAACCCTGCCGGAACGCCACCAGGTCCGCCTGGAGCCGGGCCACCGCCTCATCCCACCGCCGGTCGCTGGCGCGCAGGGTGGTCTGCCGGTCCGGCAGCAGTCCGCGTACGGCGAGCCAGGCGCCCGCCTGTAGCTCACTCACCGTCTCCGGGGCGGGCAGCGTCCGCAGCAGCTCGACAAGCTGCGGGTGGGCGGCGAGATCGGCGCGGAGGCGTTCGAGCTCGGCGGCGATCTCGGTGACCGCCGCACCGTGCAGCCCGTCGAGGGTACGGCAGCCGCTGAGCGCCCACGGGTGCGCGGCCCGGAGTCGAGCCGACCGTCCGGCCGCCGGGAACTCCCGCAGGGTCGTCTCCACCTGCGCGCGTGCCGGGGCTGGTGCGTGCAGGTAGCTCACCGGGATCGGGGCGACCGGGCCGTCGGCGTACGCCAGGGTCTGCTCGTAGGCCGACCAGAGCGACATCCCGACGGGGTTTGTGGTGTGCACCTGGGCCGGGTACTCGGTCAGCGGGGCGAGCCGCGTCCGGTAGGCCGTCTCGACGGCCGTCCACGTGCCGTCGCCGCCGTGGTCGTGCTGGTCGAGCGCGTCGCGCAACTGCTGGCGGATCGCGTTGAGGGACTGCTTGCGCCCGTGCAGGTCGAGCGCGAACGGACCGAGGCCGATCTGCCGGAGGCGGCGCTTCACCACCTCCAGGGCGGCCTGCTTCTCGGCGACGAACAACACCGACCGACCCGCGCCGACCGCCCGGGCGATCATGTTGGTGATGGTCTGGGACTTGCCGGTGCCCGGCGGGCCTTCCAGGACGAAGGAGTGGCCCCGCTCGGCGCGCACGATGGCCTGCATCTGCGACCCGTCGGCGGGGATGGGCAGGTGCAGGTCTGCCTCGTCGACAGCGATCTCGACGTCGTGCTCCGGCCGGGCGGGATCGTCGAACGTGGCGCCGGAGGACTCCACCAGGTGCCGGACGACCGGGTTCTCCATGAACCGGGGCCAGTGGTCGGTGAGGTCCCGCCACATCTGGAAGGTGGAGAACTGCAACAGCCGAAGGCTTGCGGTCTCGTCGATGCGGTAGTTGAGCCGGTTGTCGAGCAGCCCGGTGTTGATCGCCGCCAGGGTCTTGGCGATGTCGATGCCGTGCTCGTCGCGGACCGGCCGCTCCAGCTCCGGGATCCGCACGCTGTGCTTGACCCGCAACCACTCGACCAGGCAGTGGTTCGGGCTGGCGATCTCGGTGCCGTCGATGACCATCGCGTACGGGCGACGACCGGTGCCGCCCTCGATACGCACCGGCAGGAGGAACAGTGGCGCGAACGCCTCTCCCCCGGTCGCCTTCGGGTGGACCAGGGTACCGATGGTCAGGTAGAGGTAGTTGCTGCCGGTCTCCTGCTCCATCGTGCGCGCCTCGCGCTGGAGCGCGCGCATCGCGGTCTTGTAGCGGGCGTCGGTGACAGCGCCGTAGACCCGCCGGTCGGTGCGCAGCTCCCGGGTCAGGATCTCGGCGTCGAGGTCCTGCGCCCGACGCGCCCCGGCCAGCTCGTGCACGTGACTGATGTCGTCCTGCGGGATCACCTGCACCTGACGGCCATCGTGGATCAGGTCGTCGAGCAGGGCCAACGCACCGGCGGGCACGTGCAGATCCAGCCCACGGCCCCGCTTGGGCAGGTTGAGCAGCGGGTTGCGCAGGCTCAGGTCGAGCAGCGACTTCTTCCACTGCTGGACGCGCGCCGGCGACCCGTCGGACCGCTGCGGCACCTCCTCGCCCTCGTCGGTGAGCTGACGCAGCTTCGCGGCGGCGACGCCGGGCGGCAGGTCGAGGGACGCTGTTGTCTGTGGCGTCGCCTCGGCGGTCGTTTCCTTGAGCAGCGGTGTGGCGATCAATTCGTCGGCTGACGGCAGCGGGCGAATCCCCGAGCGGTGGGCCAGGTGCACGTCGACGACGCCCTGCATGCGGTCGCCGTCGCCGCGGAAGTGGCCGAGCCCGACGCGTACCGCCTCGGTGAAGGTCGCCGACTGCGCGCCCGGCCCGATGCGGGTCAGCTCGACCGGCACGGCCCGGCCGGAGTCCACCATGGAGATCAGCAGGTTGGTCTCGGTCACCGCGGCCGAGCCCAGCCGTTCCTCCTCCAGCAGGAAGCCGCCGAAGGCATGCCCCGCGCTGACGAAGATGAGCGGGTGCAGCCCCGCCGCCTCCAGACACGCGGCGTACGTGACGGACAGGTCGAGGCAGTTGCCGAGCCGCCCATCCAGCACCGCCGCTGTCGTGCGTACCTTCTGGCCGGTGTGCTCGAAGGACGCCGGCAGGGTCTGGTAGGTGATCTCACGTTGGCGCAGCGCCTCGTAGACGGCGCCGGCGATCAGCGCCGCCCGTTCCGAACCCTCCTGGTAGCCCTGCAACGAGCCGGAGCCGGTCTTTTCGAGCAGGAGCTGGGCGGCCGACCGCAGGACCGCCTCCACGGCCCGGGTGTTCGGCTGCACGAAGGCCGCCAGGCTGTCGTACAGGGCCGGGCTGTTGAACCACTCGTTGTGCGCCAACACCCGCGACGGGGCAACCAGCCGCAGTGTCTGCTCCTGGGCCTGCACCCAGAGGGTGTAGTCGACCGGGAACGCCTCGTCGGTGCGGTACAGCAGAACCCGGTCGGGGGTGAAGTCGCGGAAGTCGTCCCAGCTCGTGCTCGCCCCGGGCCGCAACGGCGCGGCGAGGGTACGCGTCCACGGCTCGGTCAGCACCCCGTCCGGGCCGCGCAGTTCCAGCGTCAGTGTGACGTCGGTCAGCGGCACCGCGCCTCGGTTGACGAGCGTGAGGTGACGCACCAGCGGCACCCGGTTGTGCACCAGGGCCGCGTTGATCGCCGGCTGCACGAGCAACCCGACCTTGAGCTGGTCGTCATCGGCGGTGAACTGCGCGAAGACGCTGTCGGACATGGGCGTTTCTCCAGGTGGGGAGACCGTGGAGAGCCAGCCTAGCGGTCGACCGACCGGTGGAGAGCGCCCCGCCCGTCCGGGGCCGCCCGCCGCACCACGGGCCGACACCGGGACGCCCGGCTGGTGCTGCGAGAGTCAGGCATGCGCCGGGACGGGCCAAGAGTCCGATCAGCCCGTCACCGTGGCGGCCCTCAAGCGCCCCACGCGCTCGGTCTGTCCAGCCAATCGCGTCTGGACGCTACGCGTGATGAGATGCCGCTCCGGTTGAGCCGTATGATCATGTTGACGTCGTGCGGGTAGGGTCCCAATCATGACGATTCCCCACCTGACGGCAGCTGACGGGACCACTCTGCCGGCGATCGGGCTCGGCACGTACCGACTGAACGGCTCGGCGGGTGTCGACGCGATCGGTCAGGCGATTCGGGCGGGCTACCGGTTGATCGACTCGGCGGTGAACTACGAGAACGAGGGCGCTGTCGGTCGGGCCGCTCGTTCGGCGGGCGACGTGCGGGACGAGCTGGTCGTCACCTCGAAGTTGCCGGGGCGGCACCACCGCTACGACGAGGCGTTGACCACCATCGAGGAGAGTGTGTTCCGCACCGGCCTCGACCAGGTCGACCTCTACCTGATCCACTGGCCGAACCCGAAGACCGACCTGTACGTGCAGGCGTGGCGGGCGCTGATCGAGGCCCGCGAGCGTGGCCTGGTGCGGCACATCGGGCTCTCCAACTTCCTGCCCGAGCACATCGAGCGGCTGGTGGCCGAGACCGGGGTGGCCCCGGTGGTCAACCAGATCGAGGTGCACCCGTACTTTCCGCAGCAGGACGCGCTCGCCTACCACCGGGAGCACGGCATCCTGGTGCAGGGTTGGAGCCCGCTCGGGCGTGGCAACGACCTGCAAGAGCACCCGGTGGTCGTGGAGATCGCGACCGCGCACGGGGTCAGCCCGGCGCAGGCGATCCTCGCCTGGCACGTTGCCCGTCAGGTGATTCCGCTGCCCAAGGCCGCCTCCCCGCAGCGGCAGGTCGAGAACCTGGACGTCTTCGGCATCACGCTCACCGACGCCCAGGTCGAGGCCATCACCGCGCTGGGCCGCCCGGACGGGCGGCTCGCGGACCAGGACCCGGCGGTGTACGAGGAGTTCTGATCGCCTCGACCATGCTCGGTCAGGACCACGGTACGTGACGTCTGAGGGATCGGACGCGGTGGTGAGCATGATGACTGTGCGGCATCAAGATGCCTGTGCGTCATCACGCTCATCACCACATCGCCGGGCTGATCCGCGGCTCTCGGACGTCGGCGGGACGAACGCTCAGACGAGCCCGCCGAGGGCCGGGTCGCTGATGCTGTCCCTGCCGTTCTCGACATGACCAGCGCAGCGGTACGCGAAGTCGGTGTCGCCCGTGACGTGCACCGTCAGGTCGTACCAGCCGTGGGTGCGGGTGAGCGCCCACGTCGCGCGCTCGGTCTCGCCGGGGCGCAGGGACAGCTTCACCGGGCGGGAGTTGTACGCGTCCCGGACTGTCACCTCGACCCGCCTCGACCCGCGGTTCTTGACCGTGAGGCTGAGCTGGTAGTCGCGCCCGTCGGAGGAGGGGGTGACGTCGAGGTGCGAGCGACCGGCGGTGAACCGGCGGAAGAACCCGTTGGGTCCGCGCACCGACAGGTCGTACCCGGAGGTGACCGGCCAGGTGTCGGTCAGGTGCTTGCCCGGCTCGACGGTGTAGCTGCGCGGGGCGTCCGCGCTGCCGGCCTGGCGGACCTGGAAGACCGCGGCGACTCCGCCGGAGTTGCGGAAGTCGATCCGGTACGCGCCGTCGCCGAGGCGCCCGTCGGCGTGCAGGCTGTACGGGATCGGCCGCGCCGGGCGTACCCCGTGCTCCTGCTTCGGCAGCCGCTGGTCCGCCGGCGGCACCGGAACCTCGTCGGGGTGCCGGATGAGGTCCTCGGGCTTGAAGTCGTCGGTGTCGGGCAACCTGACCTCGCGCGACCGGTTCGGGTGCCGGAAGTCGAAGGCCGTGGTCAGGTCGCCGACGACGGCGCGTCGCCACGGGGTGATGTTCTGCTCGATCAGGTCCGGCCGGCCGTGCCCGAACCGGGCCTCCAGGAACTTGATCAGTGAGGTGTGGTCGAAGACCTGCGAGTTGACGTAGCCGCCGCGCGTCCACGGCGAGACGATGACCATCGGCACCCGGATGCCGAGGCCGTACGGCCCGGCCGGGTGGTCGGCGTCGCCGGGGAAGATCTCGTTGGTGGTGGGGACTGTCGACTGCCCGTGCTCGCGGGTCTGCGGGGGCGTCGGCGGGACCACGTGGTCGAAGAAGCCACCCTCCTCGTCGTACGTGATGAACAGCGCCATCTTGCTCCACACCTCGGGGTTGGCCGCGAGGATGTCGATGACCTGCGAGATGTACCAGGCGCCGAACGCCGGACCCCAGTTCGGGTGCTCGGTGTACGCCTCGGGCGCGGTGATCCAGGAGACCTCCGGCAGGCGTCCCGCCTCGACGTCGGCGCGGAAGTCGGCAAGCAGCGCCTCCGGGTCGCGACCCTGGGTGCGGATCTCGGTGCCGGTCTTGGCGCGATCCGCGAGGGGCGTTCCGGGCTGCGCGTTCTGGTACTTGTGGAAGTACAGCAGCGAGTTGTCGCCGTAGTTGCCGATGTACGGGTCGTTCGTCCACCCCCAGGAGCCGGCGGCGGTGAGGCCGGTGCCGACGTCCTGGTAGATCTTCCAGGAGATGCCGTTGCGCTCCAGCCGCTCCGGGTAGGTGGACCAGTCGTAGCCGGCCTCCGCGTTGGTGATGACCGGGCCGCCGCCCCGGCCGTCGTTGCCGACCCAGCCGCTCCACATGTGATAGCGGTTCGGGTCGGTCGGCCCCATCAGCGAGCAGTGGTAGCTGTCGCAGACGGTGAACGCGTCGGCGAGCGCGTAGTGGTAGGGCAGGTCCTGCCGGGTGTGGTAGGTCATCGCGGTGACGCCCTTGTTCGGCACCCACCTGTCGAACCGGCCGTCGTTCCAGGCGGCGTGCCCGTCGTTCCAGCCGTGCGGCGGGTCCGGCAGGAAGGTCTGGCCGAGATCCTGCACCTCGGGGCGGAAGGGCAGCAGCTCGTCGGCCCCGTTGGGCTGGTGCCACACGTCCCTGCCGGACGGCAGTGTCGCCGGATGGGGGTCGCCGAAGCCGCGTACGCCGCGCATGGTGCCGAAGTAGTGGTCGAAGGAGCGGTTCTCCTGCATCAGGATGATGACGTGCTCGACGTCCTTGATCGAGCCGGTCCGGTTGTTCGCCGGGATGGCGAGCGCCTTGCTGAGGTCCAGCGGGAGCGCCGCGCCGATCGCGGGAACGCCCATCGCCTTGAGGAAGGTACGTCGATCCACCGTGCCCATGACTCCCCCATCGTCTGCCTTTGTTCAGGTAACTGGCGACCGGACGCTATCGGCGATGGGTTGACGGCAGATGGCCGTAGTTAGTTGGTTTTGCGACCACTCGACGACCGGCGGCGGGCCGCGCTCGGGCTCATCCCGTGCACCCGTTTGAAGGCCGCGCTGAAGCCGAAGGCGTCCGCGTACCCCAGGTGTCGCGCCACGGCGGCGACCGTCGCCGTGGATTCGGCAAGCATGTCGGCGGCCAGGGTCATGCGCCAGTCGGTCAGGTAGGTCAGCGGCGGTTCACCGACCAGCGCGGTGAACCGTTTGGCCAGTGTGGATCGGGATACTCCCGCCTGCGCGGCCAGGCTGGCCAGGGTCCACGGCCGGCCCGGCGCGTCGTGCATGGCGCGCAGTGCCGGGCCGACCGTGTCGTCGCCCAACGCGCGGTACCAGCCGGGAGCCTCGGCCTCCGGCCTGTCGAACCAGTCCCGCACCGTGCACACCAACAACCAGTCCAGGAGACGGTCCAGTACGACCTGCCGGCCGGGCCGCCCCGCGTCGAGTTGTGCGTCCAGGTAGTCGCGGAGCGGGGTGCAGTCCTGGTCGTCCGGGACGACGAGCACCGGCGGTAGCGCGCTCAGCAGCCGCTGGGGCACCAGGCCCCGCACGTGGTACACCCCGACCAGGAGCACCAGGCGATCAGCCTGATCCCCGCCCGCCGGGTCGGGCGTGCCGGTGTGGCCGCGCCGAACGTCGCGCAACTCCCCGGGCTCGAAGCTCGACCGCGGCTCGGCGGAGAAGACGAACGGCGCCGGGCCGCGTACCGTCGCGGCCTCCCCGACCCGGACCAGGCGGGGTTTGTCGCTGTCGGGGTGGGAGATCCACCCCTCGCCGCGCATGGGGACGCAGAGCGTCAGTGGGGCGCCGTCGGTGAACCGCAGCGCCGACGGCGGCGTCAGCACCGACCGACCGAAGGCCGCACCGTCGGCGTGCACGCCCCGCAGCAGACTGTCGAACGGGTCCATGACATCGACGATAGATCGCCGATGGACGGGCGCGGACGATCGGACATGCGCGGTGTACGACGGCACATGTACCGTCCGCGACCGGCCGAGTTGACTCGTGGTCATGACGACAGACGCGGGTTCG
Organism: Micromonospora sp. NPDC049230; assembly: GCF_040647875.1. Classification (NCBI taxonomy): domain Bacteria; kingdom Bacillati; phylum Actinomycetota; class Actinomycetes; order Micromonosporales; family Micromonosporaceae; genus Micromonospora; species Micromonospora sp. NPDC049230. Next base: position 9,656 of record NZ_JBEZCZ010000049.1, on the reverse strand, counting down.
ATCCTCGTGCTGGCCGGGACCGGTAAGACCGGTCGTCGGCTGGTGCGGACGCTGCGGGCGGCGGGTCAGCGGGTCCGGGCCGCCTCCCGCTCCGGTGAGGTGCGGTTCGACTGGTCGCGGCAGGCCACCTGGGGCCCGGCCCTGGCGGGGGTGTCGGCGGTCTACCTGCTGGCTCCGGAGGACCCCGGGCTGGCCGCCGGCTTCGTGGCGCAGGCGGTCGACGCGGGTGTCGGCCGTTTCGTGGCGCTGTCCGGTCGCGGGATCGACCGGGTCGGTGACTTCTCCCCCGGCATGGTCGCCGCGGAGGAGGCGGTGCGGAAGTCCGGCGTCACGTGGACGATCATCCGGCCGAACAACTTCAGTCAGAACTTCAGCGAGGACCTGTTTCACCAACCACTGCTCGACGGTCGGCTGGCCCTGCCGATGGGCGACACCCCGGAACCGTTCGTCGACGCCCAGGACATCGCCGACGTGGCCGCGACGCTGCTGACCTCACCCGGTCACCACGAACAGGTGTACGACCTGTCCGGTCCGCGCGCGCTCACCTTCGCCGAGGCGGTGGCGACGATCGCGGCGGCGTCCGGGCGTTCGATGCGCTACGTGGAACTCACCCCGGAGCAGTACCGGGCCGAACTGCTCGCCGAGGGGTATCCGGAGGAGGCCGCCACGGCGCTGAACACCCTGTTCGCCGGGATGCGGGCGGGGCATCTCGCCGAGCCGGCCGACGGGGTTCGTCGGGTTCTCGGACGGGACCCGCTCGACTTCGGCACCTACGCCGCCCGGGCCGCGGCGGCCGGAGCCTGGTCGTAGCCGCGGGAACGCGAGCGGCGTAACAGGTGATCTGCCCGCATACTCCGAGCACCCCGACGTACCGTGAGATCGTGCCGACCAGAGACGTACTCACCAAGGCTGACCTGGCCGAACTTCGCCGCTCGGCGCTCGGGACGGCCGACCCGCTCGGTGTCGCCGCCGATCTCGCCCAGGCGGCGGAGCGGGGCCGGCTGGAGGATCCGGACGACGCCGGGGACGCCCTGACCCTGGCCGAGGTGTACGGGCCGGACTGGGACGCGCACCGGGGCCGGCTGGAGACGGAGTTGGTCCGGCTCCGGGGTGCCGGTCAGGCCGGGCTGGGCGTGTTCCGCGCCACGGTGGACGGGTTGACCGCGTTCGCCGGTCGATCCGACGGCGACCCCACCGACGCGACGGTGCGGGCGGGCTACGCGGCCGAGGTGTCGGCGCGACCCAGCGCGCGGATCCCCTGGCCCCCGGAGCGCAACGACGCCTGCTGGTGCGGCTCGGGCCTGAAGTACAAGAAGGACTGTCTGCCGCGCTCCCGATAGCCGCTGACGACGCGTTGGGCCCGGTGGGGTCATCGGCGCCGGCCCGACTACGACATAATCTCGTCCGTGGTCGGGTCAGCTGTGCGAGATTTCTGATGGGGGCCTGGTCCGTGCGTCGGGTGACTGCGTCCAGCGTCGCGGCGCTACTCACGGCGCTCTGCGTACCCCTGGTGGTGCAGATGGCGCGGGCGCGGCACGACCCGGCCGCGGCCCTGGCGCGGGTGCCGACGCCGCACGACCCGGCCCCGGCGGTGAGCGCGGATCCACGGCACTTCGCGGTCACCTGGACCGCGAGCGCCGACCGGCTGGGCGCCGGGCCGGTCGAGCGCAGTTACCGGCTCGTCGTCCGTACCAGCGTCGGTGGGGACGCCCTGCGGATCCGGCTGACCAACGCCTTCGGGGAGCACCCGGTCACCTTCACCAGCGCCTACGCGGGGTTGCAGCGGCAGGGTGCGGAGCTGGTCCAGGGCAGCAACCGCCCACTGACGTTCGGCGGGCAGGCCTCGGTCACCGTGCCGGCCGGCGAGATGATCCTCAGCGACCCGCTGCCTGGCGAGTTGGCCGCCGAGAGCGATCTCGTCGTCAGCCTCCACGTCACCGGCGCGGTGGGCATGAGGAGTGGGCATCCCCTGGCCCTGCAGACCTCGTACGCGGCAGCGGGTGATCACGCCGCCGAGGAGGCGGCGACCAACTGGACCGACACGCTGAAGTCCTGGTACTGGTTGGACGCCGTCAGCGTGCGGACGTCCACGGCGATCAGCTCGGTGGTCACCCTCGGCGACTCCATCACCGACGGGTTCGCCCTCCGCACGGACACGAACGGGCGGTGGCCCGACCACCTGTCCCGGCGACTCCAGGCCGCCCCCGACAGCCCGGTGAAGGGGGTGGCCAACGAGGGCATCTCCGGCAACAAGGTGCTCGCCGGCGGGGCCGGGCCGGCCGCGCTGCGCCGGTTCGACAGTGACGTGCTCTCCCACCCCGGGGTCGACACGGTCTTCGTGCACGAGGGCATCAACGACATCAAGGCCCACACCGGCGTCACTGTGGACGCCCTGACCGACGGCTACCGGCAGTTGGTCGACCGGGCGCACGCGGCGGGCCGGTGCGTCGTCGGCTCCACGGTCATGCCCTACCGGGGCTGGCCCGAGTACGACGCCGCCGGTGAGGCCGTGCGCCAGGGCGTCAACGACTGGATCAGGCACAGCGGCGTGTTCGACGCCGTTGTCGACTTCGACACTGTCACCCGCAACCCGGACGACCCGCGGGCGCTCCTGCCGCTCTTCGACAGCGGGGATCACCTCCACCCGAACGACCGGGGCATGCGGGCGATGGCCGACGCCGTCGACCTGGCCGTCCTGCGCTGCGACCGCTGAACCGCTACCGTCCATCTCTGGACGATCGACGTCCACCCGATGCCTCCGGAGGAGACGCCGATGTTCGAGGAGTTCATGGGCCTCCCCGCCCACCCTCTGGTGCTGCACGCCGCCGTGGTGTTCGTTCCGCTGCTGGCCCTCCTGACGGTCGGCTACGCGCTCGTCGCGCCGATCCGGCCACACACCCGCTGGGTGTTGGGGCTGCTCGCCGTGGGTGCGCCGGTCGCCGCCCTGCTGGCGAAGCTCTCCGGGGACGCCTTCTTCGAGCGCATGCGTGCCGCCAACCGGATAACCCCCGAGTTCCTCCCGAAGATCGAGGCGCACCAGGAGTTCGGCGACATCACGTTCTGGGCGACCGTCGGGTTGGCGGTCGTGGCGCTGGCACTGGTCCGGATCGTCCCGCCGCGCGCCGCCGAGACGAGCGCCACCGACGACGGGCGACCGGGTCGGGCGCTGACGGTGGCGTTGCGGGTGCTGTCGGTGGTGGCCGCCGGCATCGTCGTCTATTACGTGGTCCGCACCGGCGACTCCGGCGCGAAGGCGGTCTGGGAGGGTCAGTGACCCCTCAGGGCCCCTCGTCGCGTACTCGCCAGGACACCGCGACACAGAACGGTGGTGCGGTCCGACCGGGGCCGGGCCGCACCACCGCGTCGACCGTCAGCCGGCGTTGTACGCCCGGATGATGGTCTGGTCGATGCCGCTACCGCCGTTCGCGGCGGCCTTCACCCGCAGCGAGACGGCCTGCCCGGCGGTGGCCTTCGGCAGGGCGACCCGGTAGCCGTCGCCGCTGGCGGTGACCCGGGCCGACGCCCAGGTGGCACCGTCATTCGTCGAGGTCCAGACCTGGAACGACGTCACCCTCTGCGGCTTGACACCGTGCGCCTGCCGAACTGTCAACTCGGCGGTGCCGTCGACCGGGTGGTTGTTGTGGTCCATCGGCAGGGCGTAGTCGACAGCGAGCAGCGGCAACGCCACGCTCCCGGTCCCGTCCGGGCCGGCGGACCGGAACGTCCACGAGGTGTTGACCCTTGTCGAGATCGGCAGGATCAGGCTCGTGTCGATGTCGAGGGTCACCCGGTAGTCGGCCATCGACTGCGGGACGCTGAAGTCGCCGAACGGGCCGGACCGCTCATCGACGAGCCTGCCGTCGCGGTACAGCGACAGTTTGCGCTTCACGCCGATCGCCTCGCCGTACAGGCAGTCGGCCCGCTGGTGCTTGTCGGTCAGCGACACCAAATCGATGTGCAGGTTGCCCCGGGTCCGCGACGGCGGGGTGGCGCAGCTCCAGCCGGTGCCGGCCGGGTCGTCGTACCAGCCGGAGTGCAGGGGCTGACGGGCCCAGATCTTGGTCTGCTGACTGCCCGGCTGGTAGCTGCGGGGTGCCTCGTCCGCCGCCAGCCCGCCGTAGACGCCCTGGTCGGCCCAGAGGATGTCGGGCGAGAGGTAGTCGGTCCGTTGCGGGGGCAGGTTTCCCTCGTGGGTCTGGGTCACCGCCACCCCGTCGCGGGTCATGCCGGTACGGACCAGCTGGGTGAACATCTCCGGCGAATCCGTCTGGTGGAAGCGCTCGTCGATCCGGGCCAGCTTGGCCTGCTCGGCCCTGGTCACCCGGAAGGCGGGGTCGGTCACCACGCCGTTCGGGTACTCGTGCACCAGGTTGTAGCGGTACGGCTTGGCGGTGCCGGCCGGCGAGTTCAGGTTGACGGCCGCCCAGGTGCGCCGGGAGCCGACGCCCGGCTTCGCCAGCGCGGTGGCGCGGACGGTGGTCGCGGTCCCGTACCCGCTGGTCTGGTGCCACCAGGACAGGCCGTTCGCCGCGGTCTGCACGTTGGTGAGGTCGGTCCGGGTGGGTGTGGTGGCGACTCCGTCGACAGTGGCCGTCACCGGCTTGGCGCGCGCCGGGTCGAACGTCAGGCTCCGCGGACCGCGCACGTCCAGGTCGGCCTCGCCGTTGAGCGTCGTCTCCAGCACGTCGCTGTCGACGTAGTAGGCGATCGCGGCGCCGAGCACCGAGTACCGGCCCGCCGGAACGCGCAGCGTGAACGTGTCTCCGGGCGTGCCGCCCGCGCCACCGTAGTAGATCACCGGGTCGGTGAGGTTGGTGACCATGAGGTTGAGCCAGCTCTCCGCGCCGTCCCTGAGGCCGGGCAGCGGCTTCGTGTGGATCGTCAGGTCGTAGCTGGGCTGCTCGACGTAGAAGCTCACCGGGGTCGTCGAGACGAGCTTGCGGCCGGCGGTGCGGGCGGTGACGGTGGCCAGGTAGAAGCCGGGCCGGGCGGCCAGCGCCGCGCGGTTGATCCGCACTGTCGCTTCGGCGGTGCTGCCGCGCCTGACAGTCACCCGGTTCGTCGACAGCGACGCCGCGCCGCGCGGCACCCGCTGACCGTCGTGGTTGACGATCGCCACGTCGAGGTCGAGGACCGTCGTCGCCGGGGTGGCCGCGCCGGTCCAGCTCAGCTTCGTCTCGCTGGTGCCGGACTGCGGGTACGCGAACGTGCCGAGGTTGACCACCGGCTGGTTGCTGGTCGGGCCGCCGAGGGCCCGGGCCGCGTTGAGCCGGCCGGCACCGACGGCGTACGCGTCGATGCCGGTCAGCGGGTCGGCGGCGCCGACCAGGGCCGCCTTGAGCTGCGTACCGGTCCAGTCCGGGTGCCGCTGGGCGAGCAGCGCGGCGGCGCCCGCCACGTGCGGGCTGGCCATCGAGGTGCCGCTGATGGCCTCGTAGTACCTGTCGATCGGGTCCTGGAGGTTCGTGCCGGCGGCCCGCGCGGCGACGATGTCGACACCGGGTGCGACAAGCTCGGGCTTGGCCACGTGGCTGGTGACAAGCGGTCCACGGCTGGAGAAGTCGGCGAGCCGGTCGTCGCGGTCCACGGCGCCGACGGTCAGCGCGCTGGCGGCGGAGGCTGGTGAGGAGATGGCCCCGCCGTTGTTGCCGGCGGCGACGATGAAGAGGACACCTGTGGACTTGCTCAGCGCGTCGACGGCGAGCGACAGCGGGTCGGTGCCGTCGTCGGCCTCGCTGCCGCCGAGGCTCATGTTGATGACATCGGCTCGGGCGGCGGCCCACTCCATGCCGGCGATGATCCCGGAGTCCGCGCCGGAGCCGTGGTCGTCGAGAACCTTGCCGATCACCAGCTTCGCATCGGGTGCGACACCGCGACGCTGGCCGTGTGCGGCAGCGCCGGTGCCGGCGATGGTCGAGGCGACGTGCGTACCGTGGCCGTTGTGGTCGACGGCGTCACCGCCCTCGGCGGTGAAGTCGGACCGGTCGGCGACCCGGCCGGCCAGGTCCGGGTGGGTGAAGTCGGCACCGGTGTCGAGCACCGCGACCCGGACGCCGGCGCCGGTGTAGCCGGACTTCCAGGCCTGCGGTGCGGCGATCTGGCTGAGGTTGCGGTCGAGGTCGCCGCGCGGTGCGCCGCCGGTCAGCGCGGTGGCGCGGACCCTGCGGTCGAGCCAGACCCTCTTCGCGCCGGCGGTCAGCGAGTTGGTCGCCAGCTTCGCGGTGGCCGGGCTCTTCTTGGGTACGCGGCCGGCCACCGCGCCGATGCTGGGCAACGGCAGGACGGCACCGAGCGCGGCGACCCGGGCGGAGGCGGTGGCGGGCTGCACGATGAGCGGCAGCTCGGCGGAGTTGTCGTCGTCGTACCCGTCGGCGATCAGCGTGGTGACGTCGAAGAGGTCGGGGTCGAGGACCGAGCCGATCTGGGACGCGACGCGGGCGGGGATGACGTGCAGGTGCCCGTCGGGGCCGCAGGTCTGGCGGATCATCGCGTTCTCGTCGGCCGGCCGGACCGTGGCCTGCGGGCATCCCGGGCCGGTGCCGCGAACGGTCACCACGTCACCGGTCAGCAGGGTGACGGTGTGCGTCTTGCCGTCGGCCGAGGTGGCGGGTGCGCCGGTCCGGCCGATGCCGCTGGATCCAGCGGTGGCGGTGCCGCCCGGTAGGGCGGTCAGTGTCGTGGCCGTGACGGCGACGGCCAACAACCACCGTGTTTTCCTGAGCATGGTGCTCCTCGTCTTATGTGGACGAAAGCGCCTCTTCGGGCGCTTCCCGCAAGATCATATGCATGATCGTGTGCTCTTCGGAGGTGTTCGACGACGGGTTTTTCCGCTGCTGTGGCCCGGATTTCCGCGGCGTGTCACCGCCCGGCCCGGTTCGATGACGTTTCGATTGCCGTCCACCTCCTCCAGAACAGCACATTGTGAATAAAGGGCACATCCCTGCCCGAAGGCATCGACGGCACCCGAGCCCGGACCTAGCATGGCCACGAATGGATCTTCGAGATTGGCCCCTGCCGAGACCCGGCGACCAGCCCAACCGAAGGGAGACGCGCGTGCGTCGACCCCGCCATCTGGCACTACTGAGCGTCGGTGTGTCCGGCGCCCTGGTCCTGACCGCAGCCCCGACGGCGACCGCGGCCCCGCCCACGACGCCCACCGGCATCGTGGTCAGTGACGGCATGACCCAACCGGTGTTCTCGCTCGCCGACGCGATCGAGGAACGGGTGTTCGTGCAGACCCCTGTCGACACCGATCACGACGGTCGACCCGACCGGGTGGCGATCGACATCTCCCGCCCCCGGGAGACCGCCACGCAGGGCTTCAAGGTGCCTGTCATCTTCGAGCACAGCCCGTACCGCAAGGGCACCTGGGGTGACGTCCCGTACCCGAGCGTCCTGGTCGACGACCTGCCGCAGAACGGCCGGACCGACCGGGCCGGGCGTCTGGGTCTCGACGCGGGCGCCCAGCGCGCCCGGGCGAAGGCCAACCTGCCCGGCTCACTCGACGACTACTACGTGCCCCGCGGGTACGCGGTGGTGCTCGGCCAGAGCGTCGGCACCGGCGACTCGGACGGCTGCCCGACCAGCGGCGACCAGGCCGAGACGCTCGGCACCAAGGCGGTCATCGACTGGCTCAACGGCCGGGCGAAGGGATACGACGCGAACGGCGCCCCGATCACCGCCGGCTGGACCACCGGTGCGGTCGGCATGACAGGTGTCTCCTACAACGGGACGCTGCCCAACCAGGTGGCCACCACCGGGGTCAAGGGGCTCAAGACCATCGTGCCGGTCTCCGCGATCAGCAGCTGGTACGACTACTACCGGGCCAATGGCCTGGTGGTCGCCCCCGGCACGTTCCAGGGCGAGGACCTCGACATCCTGGCCCAGTACACCGCCGGGCAGGCACGGGCCGAGGGGCCCTGCGCCGACGAACTCGCGACGATCACCCGTAAGCAGGACCGGGTCACCGGCGACTACTCGGACTTCTGGCGCGACCGCGACTACCTCGACGCCCGGAACGTCAAGGCCAGCGTGTTCGTCGTGCACGGCCTCAACGACTGGAACGTGAAGACCGAGCACTTCGCCGGCTGGTGGGACCAACTCGCCAGGCGCGACGTGCCGCGCAAGATCTGGCTGCACCAGGGCGGCCACGGCGGCCCGGGCAGCAGCGCGTCGGTGACCCTGCCGAGCGGCCAGACGTGGACCTACAAGCAGACCGAGAACCGCTGGTTCGACTTCTGGCTGTGGAACGTGCGCAACGGCATCATGGACGAGCCGACGGCGGTGCTCCAGCGCGAGGACCGGGCCTACACCACGTACGCCAACTGGCCCGACCCGGCCGCACGCGAGGTCGGCCTGCGCTTCGCGGCCAACGACGTCACCGCACCCGGCGCGCTCACCACCGGCAAGCCGCCGAAGGCCACTGTCGAGCAGAGCTTCGTCGACGAGGGCCGGACGATCCACCCGGACACGCTGGTCGCCAACCCGGACGCGGCGAGCGCCAACCGACTCGCCTACCGCTCCCCCGAGCTGACGCGCGACGTGCGCATCTCCGGCCGTCCGGAGATGCGACTGCGGATGGCGATCGACAACCGGCCGGACGCGAACCTCACCGCGTACCTGGTCGACTACGGCCCGGCCGGGTCGACCGCCGCCCCGACCGTGGTGACCCGGGGCTGGATGGACCCCCAGAACCGCAAGAGCGCCGCCCGCACCGAGCCGGTCAGGCAGGGCAAGCTGTACGACTACCGGTGGACCATGGAACCGAAGGACTACGTCTTTCCCGCCGGGCACCGGATCGGCGTGGTCGTCTTCTCCAGCGACCAGGAGTACACACTGCTGCCGCTGGGCGGCACCACGCTGCGGGTCGCGCCGAACGACAGTGAGCTGCGACTTCCGGTGGTCGGCGGGCGGAGCGTCCTCGGCTTCTGAGTATCTGGTGGGGCAGTCCGGGCGGGGCAGTCCGCCGAGTTCGGGCTGTCCCACCGGCACGTCGGGACCACTTCACCGCCGCAGCTACCGCGCGTGCTGCCGCGCAGGCACCGCCACCTGCCACGCGGCGGCGTGATCCACTCGGCTTTCATGAAGTCGGGGTATCCCCGACACCCGGACACCGCGACTTTCAGGAACCCGAGTCGATCAGCCCGCTTCGGCCGCCGTGTCCGGATACTGGACCGAGCCGGGTGGGTGTTTTGTCCGGTTCGTGGCGACACGTCGGGTGGTCAGAGCCACCCCGGCGGCGGAATCGTGGGCCGGGCCGGGTCGTTATACCTGGCAGACCACCGCAACAGTCGGGGTCGTGGTGTGCGGGCCCCGCCGGGAACGCCGCCAGATCCTCCGGCCGGAGACAGCCGCCGGGAACACCCGCCAGGCCGCCCCGGTTACACCCCCGAACGGCCGAGCACGACAACGGCCGACCCCCGGTAGGCGGAATGATGTGCCACCGCGAACGGTTGGAGCCTGTCCCGACGCCGACCCCCTCCGCGGGTCACCGGGCAAGAACAACCCCTCGAACTTCCCCGCACTGTCGCACTGACCCCCGTTGAGTGCCGCGCGGGCACACCCCCGATGCAGAGGAGCACGCCATCATGCGTACCGATCTGATCCGCAAGACCGCCCTGACCGCCGCTGGCCTCGCCTTCACCGGCGGCGCCATC
>NZ_JBEZCZ010000048.1:0-51621 GCF_040647875.1 Micromonospora sp. NPDC049230 | reverse complement strand
GTTCTCTCTTTTTCCTTCCTCGTTGGTGTGGGGGGGGGGGGGCCCCGCCCCGCCCCCCCCCGACCGCTCACCTCAGACCTCTTCGACCGAGCTCGGCTCGCGCCGGGACAGGTCGATGCCCAGCTCCTCAGCGGCCCGGAACACCTCGTCGTCGGTCTCGCGCATTTCCAGGGCCACACCGTCGCTGGAGAGCACCTCGACGTTGAGGCACAGCGACTGCAGCTCCTTGAGCAGCACCTTGAACGACTCCGGGATGCCCGGCTCCGGGATGTTCTCGCCCTTGACGATGGCCTCGTAGACCTTCACCCGGCCGAGCACGTCGTCGGACTTGATCGTGAGCAGCTCCTGCAGGGCGTACGCGGCGCCGTACGCCTGCATCGCCCAGCACTCCATCTCACCGAAACGCTGACCACCGAACTGCGCCTTACCACCCAGCGGCTGCTGCGTGATCATGGAGTACGGACCTGTCGAACGAGCGTGGATCTTGTCGTCGACCAGGTGGTTGAGCTTCAGGATGTAGACGTAGCCGACCGCGATCGGGTCGGGCAGCGGCTCGCCGGAACGCCCGTCGAACAGCTGCGCCTTGCCGGTGCGGCCGATCAGCTGCTTGCCGTCCCGGTTGGGCAGGGTCGACTCGAGCAGACCGGAGATCTCCTCCTCGCGGGCGCCGTCGAAGACCGGGGTGGCCACGTTGGTGTCCCCCTCGGACTCGTGCGCGTCGATCGAGCGGAGCTGACGCTTCCAGTCGGCGTCGTCGCCCTCGACCTTCCAACCGGTCTTGGCGACCCAACCGAGGTGGGTCTCCAGGACCTGGCCGATGTTCATCCGGCTCGGCACACCGAGCGGGTTGAGCACGATGTCGACAGGGGTGCCGTCCTCCAGGAACGGCATGTCCTCGATCGGCAGGATCTTCGAGATGACACCCTTGTTGCCGTGCCGGCCGGCGAGCTTGTCGCCGTCCTGGATCTTGCGCTTCTGGGCGACGTAGACCCGGACCAGCTCGTTGACACCCGGCGGCAACTCGTCGCCGTCCTCGCGGGAGAACGTGCGCACACCGATGACCGTGCCGGTCTCGCCGTGCGGCACCTTCAGCGAGGTGTCCCGAACCTCACGCGCCTTCTCACCGAAGATCGCGCGGAGCAGTCGCTCCTCCGGGGTCAGCTCGGTCTCGCCCTTGGGCGTGACCTTGCCGACCAGGATGTCGCCGGGGACGACCTCGGCACCGATCCGGATGATGCCGCGCTCGTCGAGGTCGGCGAGCATTTCCTCGCTGACGTTCGGGATGTCGCGGGTGATCTCCTCCGGGCCGAGCTTGGTGTCCCGAGCGTCGACCTCGTGCTCCTCGATGTGGATCGAGGTGAGCACGTCCTGCTGCACGAGGCGCTGCGACAGGATGATCGCGTCCTCGTAGTTGTGACCCTCCCAGCACATGAACGCCACCAGCAGGTTGCGTCCGAGTGCCATCTCGCCCTCGTCGGTGCACGGCCCGTCGGCGATGACCTGACCGGCCTCGACGCGGTCGCCCTCGAAGACGACCGGCTTCTGGTTGACGCAGGAGCCGGCGTTGGAGCGGCGGAACTTGTGCAGCAGGTACGTCCGGCGGTGGCCGTCATCCTGGTGGATGGTGACGTAGTCGGCGCAGAGATCCTCGATCACACCGCCGACCTCGGCGACCACCACGTCGCCAGCGTCGACAGCGGCCCGGTATTCCATGCCCGTGCCCACCAGCGGCGCCTCGGCCTTGACCAGCGGCACCGCCTGGCGCTGCATGTTCGCGCCCATCAGTGCCCGGTTGGCGTCGTCGTGCTCGAGGAACGGGATCATGGCGGTCGCGACCGAGGTCATCTGCCGAGGCGAGACGTCCATGTAGTCGACGGCACCGGGGAGGACGTCCTCGGTCTCGCCGCCCTTACGACGGCAGAGCACCCGCTCCTCGGCGAACGTGCCGTCCGCCTTCAGGCGCGCGTTTGCCTGCGCCTTGACGAACCGGTCCTCCTCGTCCGCGGTCAGGTAGTCGATCTGGTCGGTGACCCGACCCTCGACGACCTTCCGGTACGGCGTCTCGATGAAGCCGAACGGGTTGACCCGGGCGAAGGTGGACAGCGCGCCGATCAGGCCGATGTTCGGGCCTTCCGGCGTCTCGATCGGGCACATCCGGCCGTAGTGGGACGGGTGCACGTCGCGGACCTCGAAGCCGGCCCGCTCCCGGGACAGACCACCCGGGCCGAGCGCGCTCAGCCGGCGCCGGTGGGTGAGACCCGCCAGCGGGTTGGTCTGGTCCATGAACTGGGACAGCTGCGACGTCCCGAAGAACTCCTTGATCGCCGCCACCACCGGGCGGATGTTGATCAGGGTCTGCGGGGTGATCGCCTCGACGTCCTGCGTGGTCATCCGCTCGCGGACGACCCGCTCCATCCGGGACAGGCCGACCCGGACCTGGTTCTGGATCAGCTCACCCACGGTACGCAGGCGACGGTTGCCGAAGTGGTCGATGTCGTCGGCCTCGTAGCCGTCCTCACCGGCGTGCAGCCGGCACAGGTATTCCACGGTGGCGACGATGTCGTCCTCGGTCAGCGTGCCGGTGGTGATCGGCACGTCGACTTCGAGCTTCTTGTTGAACTTGTAGCGCCCGACCTTCGCGACGTCGTACCTCTTCGGGTTGAAGAAGAGGTTGTCGAGCAGGGTCTGGGCGTTCTCGCGCGTCGGCGGCTCGCCAGGGCGCAGCTTGCGGTAGATGTCTAGCAGGGCCTCGTCCTGGCCGGCGATGTGGTCCTTCTCGAGCGTGGTCATCAGCAGCTCGGACCAGCCGAACCGCTCACGGATCCGCTCGGCCGACCAGCCGATGGCCTTGAGCAGGACGGTGACGGCCTGCCGACGCTTGCGGTCGATGCGTACGCCGACCGTGTCGCGCTTGTCGATGTCAAACTCCAGCCAGGCACCCCGACTCGGGATGACCTTGACGCTGGAGAGGTCGCGGTCGGAGGTCTTGTCCGGCTGCTTGTCGAAGTACACGCCCGGAGACCGGACGAGCTGGCTGACCACGACGCGCTCGGTGCCGTTGATGACGAAGGTGCCCTTGGGCGTCATCATCGGGAAGTCACCCATGAACACCGTCTGGCTCTTGATCTCGCCAGTGGTGTTGTTGGTGAACTCCGCGGTCACGAAGAGCGGAGCGCAGTAGGTCAGGTCCTTCTCCTTGCACTCCTCGATCGAGGCCTTGACCTCGTCGAAGCGCGGCGCCGAGAAGGAGAGCGACATGGTGCCGGAGAAGTCCTCAATGGGACTGATCTCTTCAAGGATCTCCGCGAGACCCGAGCGTGCGTGCGGGTCGTCCGCCGACCGGCCCTGCCAAGCCTCGTTGCCGACGAGCCAGTCGAAGGACTCGTTTTGGATGGCAAGGAGGTTGGGGACCTCGAGGTGTTCGGTGATCCTGCCGAATGAAACTCGGCGGGGAGCGAATGCGCTCGACGTACGACTGGTCTTCGCAGGGCGGGAAGCTGCCAAGATGCGTCCTTCCGAGGACCGGTGCTGCAGAACGGCTGGTACGCGTGCACTCCAATGACCCCACCAGAAATATCCGTAAACGGACATTTCCGAGCAGGGGTCAAGTCGGAAGGCAGCGCAAACTAGCAGTGTAGCCGAGAGGCTAACCGCTGTCCAGCCCACCCCGCAGGTCGTTTGCGGAACGCGCCTCGGCCCCCGTAAACCGGGGTCTGCCGGGCCGCTCAGAACGCAACGTCCCCACTGGGCCGCTCAGGTCGACACGGCCGATGGTGCCGCCGCTGTCATACCCACGTCGTGGCCGTCGCAAGCGCGGTGTCTTGCTGGTGTCAGCGTGCCTGGCAGCCCGGGGCCGCGTCAAGGGCCGGTATCCGGGTCGACAGTTCTTTCCCACTGGAGGGCGACCCGCCACGCTCGTTCGGATCGACAGTGGCAGCCGTCCGAGGCCAGCTCAGAGCGGGGTCGGAGCCGCCCGCACAGACACGGCGGGCGGTGATCCGTGTCGGATCACCGCCCGCCGCGACGCGATAGTGTCCCGGCTCACGAGCCAGGTACGCGCCTGTGGAACGTCAGGTCACTTGAGGGTGACCTTGGCGCCCTCACCCTCGAGCTTGGCCTTCGCCTTGTCGGCGGTCTCCTTGTTGACCTTCTCCAGGATGGCCTTCGGCGCGGACTCGACCGCGTCCTTGGCCTCCTTGAGGCCCAGGCCGGTCAGCTCACGCACGACCTTGATGACCTGGATCTTCTTGCCGCCGTCGGCCTCGAGGATGACGTCGAACTCGTCCTTCTCCTCCTCGACCGGAGCGGCGGCGCCGCCGCCACCGCCACCCGGGCCCGCGATGGCGACCGGTGCCGCGGCGGTGACCTCGAAGGTCTCCTCGAACTGCTTCACGAACTCGGAGAGCTCGATCAGCGTCATCTCCTTGAACGCGTCGAGCAGCTCGCCGGTGCTGAGCTTCGCCATATCTGGCGTCCTTTCCTGATTCTGTTAAGTAAGAACTGGTGCGCCGTGGGGGCCTCAGGCCGCCTCGGCGCCCTCCTTCTCGCGCTTGTCCTGCAGGGCAGCCGCCAGACGGGCGGTCTTCGACAGCGGGGCCTGGAACAGGGCTGCGGCCTTGCTCAGGTTGCCCTTCATCGCGCCGGCCAGCTTGGCCAGCAGCACCTCGCGGGACTCCAGGTCGGCGAGCTTCGTGACCTCGGCCGCGGAAATGGCCTTGCCCTCGAAGACACCGCCCTTGATGACGAGCTTCGGGTTGGCCTTCGCGAAGTCGCGAAGCCCCTTCGCCGCCTCGACGACGTCGCCCGAAACGAAAGTCAGCGCGGTAGGACCGGTGAACAGCTCGTCGAGGCCGGTGATGCCCGCGTCCGTCGCAGCACGCTTCGCCAGCGTGTTCTTCGCGACCGTGTAGCTGGTCTCGGCGCCGAGCGAGCGCCGAAGCTGGGTGAGCTGGGAAACCGTCAGACCGCGGTACTCGGTCAGCACGGTGGCGCCCGAGCTGCGGAAGCTCTCGGTCAACTCAGCGACGGCCGTGGCCTTGTCGGCCCGGATCGGCTTGTCCGCCATGTCCCTCCTCTCTCGTTACTCGAGGCTGGTCCCCGTCACAGCCGAAGCCGGAACGGGGGCGGAGGCAGCACGACAACGAAAAAGCCCCGGCGCAGGGCGCACGGGGCGAGGGCCGGCAGATCGACACAGTCGGCGGACCGTGTGCACTGCCGAGTTACGCTTGCCGCCCTACGCGGGTCGCCCGTCGTCGCGGGACCTTCGACCGTGCCGAAGCACGGTGACCAGCGGTCTTTGGGTGGTTCCTCATCCATGAGAGCACGGATGACGACTGAAGACTACGCGCCCCGGCCACCAGCACCAAATCGCACCCGGTGAGCCACGTCACCGACGCCGGCACCGCTCAGCCGTGCGCCCGCCGTCGCCACAGATAGCCGCCGACGACCGCCGCGCTCCAGGCCAGCGCCCACCCGCTCAGCGCCAGCAGGGTGAGCGCCGTGGCGTGGCCCGCGGTGGCGCGGGCCGCGGCCATGATCGGCGGTGCCAACCAGGGCGCCACCGACCCGCTCAGGCCGAGCACCACCGCGCCGACACCGCCGAGGGCCAGCACCGCGACGCCGTACGCGGCACCGCCCACCGACGCGCGGCTGGCCAGCGCACCGAGGGCAATCGCGGCGGATACGGCGAGCAGGTGCGCCCACAGCCCCAGCGCGACCCCGACCGGGATCGACCGGTCGCCCGGCTCTACCGGGCCGGTGACCCCGCCGACCAGCCACGGGAAGAGCAGCGCGACGGTCACCGTCGCCAGCGCCGCCACCCCGGCGGCGAGGAGCCCGGCAAGCCGCTCGCGGGCCACCCCGACAGTCACCTGGGCCAGCCGGCGCTGCACGTCCGGCTCGACGTCCAACAGGATCTTGGTCTGCCAGGCGAGCACCGGGAAGAGCACCACGGCCGAGACGCCGTACGCCTCCGCTGGCTGGGCTCGGCTGCCGCCGTAGAGCGTGCCGAGCACGACCAGGCCGGCGAGCAGCGGCGCCAGCGCCCGCCCGGTCCGCAGGAAGCCGGCCAACCGCATCCGCACCAGGGCGATCACCGGGTCTCCCCCGCTGCCTGCTCGACCACCGCGCCCGTGGCGTCCGGCTGCTCCGCCGTCGGCTCCCCGGCCCTCGTCAGCGGCGGCTCGGCGGGTTGGGCGGCACCGGCCACCCGCGGCGGCTCGGCTGGTCGAGCCTGCGGTGCGGTGGTGGAGTCGTCGGCGCGTACCCGAAGAATGTGGTGGCCCTCGGCCCGCAGGCGGGCGACGGTACCGGCGACCCGTGCGGTCGGCACCGCGACCTCGACCACCGCGAACGTCTCGTCCGCCGACGACGTCTCCTCGGTCAGCGACCCCTCGGCCACCGACCAGCGGCGCGCGCCCGGCAGCCGGACCGTCTCGCCACGGTGGTCACTGACCAACACGGCACCATCGGCGGCGAGCACCTCGGAGATCAGCTCGGGAACCAGCTCGCGGGTGGCGGCGTCCAGCCCCTCCCACGGCTCGTCGAGCACCAGCAGACCCGGCGGGCAGAGCATCGCCTGGGCGAGGCCCACCTTCTGGGCGGTGCCCTTGGACAGCTCCGGCAACCGGACCGAGCGGAAGGCGGACAACCCGAGCCGGTCGGTCCAGGAGGCCACCGCCTCGTCGGCCGCCGCCGCGCGCAGCCCCGCCACGCGGGCCATGCCGGTCAGATAGCGGGTCACTGTGAACGGCTGGTCGGCGGGGAAACGCTCAGGCACCCAGCCCACCCGTGCCGGACGGTCGGTGACCCGGCCCCGGCCCGGCCTGAGCACTCCCGCGGCCAGTTGGAGCAGTGTCGACTTGCCCACCCCGTTGCGGCCCAGAACGACAGCCACCTCGCCCGGGTCGATCCGCACGTCGACGCCGCGCAGCACCCACGGCCCGCGCCGGTGGTACCGCAACCAGACGTTCTCCAACCGCATAGGGATAGAGGGTGCCACATCGCAGACGCGCCGGGGCGCCGCCACGGTCGTGGCGGCGCCCCGGTGGAGCGAACTGTCGGCTCAGGCCTCGGCGGCGTCTCCGGTGAGGTTCTTCACCAGGTTCGGGTCGACCGGGACACCCGGGCCCATCGTGGAGGTCACGATGACCTTGCGGAGGTACTTGCCCTTGGCCGCGGACGGCTTGGCACGCAGCACCTCGTCGAGCACCGCAGCGTAGTTCTCCACAAGCTGGCTCTCCGTGAAGGAGGCCTTGCCGATGATCAGGTGCAGGTTGGAGTGCTTGTCCACCCGGAAGGTGATCTTGCCACCCTTGATGTCCTGCACCGCCTTGGTGACGTCCATGGTCACCGTGCCGGTCTTCGGGTTCGGCATGAGACCGCGCGGGCCCAGGATCCGCGCGATCCGGCCGATCTTGGCCATCTGGTCCGGCGTGGCGATCGCCGCGTCGAAGTCGAGCCAACCACCCTGGATCCGGGCGACCAGCTCGTCGGTGCCCACCTCGTCGGCACCCGCGGCAACGGCCTCTTCGGCCTTCGCGCCACTGGCGAACACGATCACGCGGGCGGTCTTACCGGTGCCGTGCGGCAGGTTGACCGTGCCGCGGACCATCTGGTCCGCCTTGCGGGGGTCGACGCCGAGGCGCATCGCGACCTCGACCGTGGCGTCGAACTTGACGTTGGTGGTCTCCTTGGCCAGCTTCACGGCCTCGGCGGGGGTGTAGAGCTTGGACCGGTCGATGACATCGGCGGCCTTGCGGTAGCTCTTGCTGCGCTGCATTGCTGATTACTCCTGTGGTCTCTGGCGGGCCGCTCGGCGCGGGCCCTCCCACTGTCGGGTCGACGGCCTGGGCCGACGTCAGTCGTTGACGGTGATGCCCATCGACCGGGCGGTGCCGGCGATGATCTTCTCGGCCTGGGCGATGTCGTTGGCGTTGAGGTCAGCCATCTTCTTCTCGGCGATCTCACGCAGCTGGGCGCGGCTGACCGAGCCGACCTTCTCGCTCTGCGGAACGCCCGAGCCCTTCTGCACACCGGCGGCCTTGATCAGCAGCCGGGCGGCGGGCGGGGTCTTCAGCACGAACGTGAAGGACCGGTCCTCGTACACGCTGATCTCGGCGGGGACGATGTCGCCCCGCTGGGACTCGGTCTGCGAGTTGTAGGACTTGCAGAACTCCATGATGTTGACGCCGTGCTGGCCGAGCGCGGGGCCGACCGGCGGCGCCGGCGTGGCCTGGCCCGCCGGCAACTGAAGCGTGAACGTCTTGACGAGCTTCTTCTTCGGAGGCATGTCACTTCCTGGGGCTTGGAGCTGGGAAAATGCGGCTGTCGCCGCCCTCGGAGCGCGCACGGTCAGCGCGGTGCGACAGCGGCGACATTCAAGAGTAGCGCAGGCCGCAGCCCACTCGTCCGCCGAGGTCGAGCGGGAGGGCATACGCCGACGTCGGCGACGGGCCGGGCCCGCCGCCGACGACCAGTCAGATCTTGGCGACCTGGTTGAAGTTGAGCTCCACCGGGGTCTCGCGACCGAAGATCGACACCAGCACCTTGAGCTTCTGCTGGTCGGCGTTGATCTCGCTGATCGTGGCCGGCAGCGACGCGAACGCGCCGTCGGTGACGGTGACCGAGTCGCCCACCTCGAAGTCGAGGACCTTGATCTCCGGCTTCGACTTCTTCTGCTCGGTCTCGACGGCCGGCGCCAGCCACTTCAGCACCTCGTCGAGGGAGAGCGGGGCGGGCCGGTCGGCCCGGTCGGTCGCGCCGACGAAGCCGGTCACGCCCGGGGTGTTACGCACACACGAGTAGGACTCGGCGGTCAGCTCCATCCGAACCAGGATGTAGCCCGGGAAGACCTTGGCCTGGATCTGCGAACGCTTACCGTTCTTGACCTCGACCTCTTCCCGGGTCGGCACCTCGACCTGGTAGATGAAGTCCTCCATGTCGAGGCTCGTGATCCGGGTCTCGAGGTTGGTCTTGACCTTGTTCTCGTAGCCGGCGTACGAGTGCACCACGTACCAGTCACCCGGCGCGTAGCGCAGCTTCTGCCTCAGCTCGGCGACCGGGTCGTACTCCTCGTCCGGCGCGGGCTCAGTCGTGGGGAACTCCGGCTCGCTGGCGGCCTCAACCGACTCGTCACCAGCCGCCGTCGCGACCGTGGACTGCTCGTCCACGGGTCCGGCGGTCTCGTCGTACTCAGGCACGCTCGCTCACTTCCGTCACTATCGGCTGGAGGCAGCCGGTCAGTCCGAGTTGCCGAAGACAAACAGCACGACCTTGGCGAAGCCGAGGTCAAGCAGGCCAACGATCGTCAGCATCACCGCGACGAACGTCACCACCACGGCGGTGTAGGTCAGCAACTCCTTACGCGTCGGCCAGATGACCTTACGCAGTTCGGCTACGACCTCGCGGAAAAACCGGGCGATGCGGCCGAACACGCCCACCCGACCGGTTTCCGACCGGGTGGTGGGCCGGCTGTCCGCCGACTCCGCCCGGGCGCGGGACCGCGTGGCGGTGCCTCCCCGGGAGACCGGCTCGTCCGCGCTGGAGGCGTCGTCGTCGGCAACCTCGTCGACGACCTCGTCGTCCAGACGATCGTCGCCGGCGTCCTCGCCGTGCCGCTTGTTGTCGGCCACTTCGCCCTCCGTCGCGGAATCTCGGGTCGCACGCCGAGTGGCGTACGCGGCGCTGGTCACGCCGGCCGGGCCCAACCGTCCCGCGACGGGCCGCGGCCGGTGGATCATCCGGAGGGCCCCGATTGCCTCGGAACCACCCCGCCGATGCCACCACCACGGGCCGGACGCCGCCAAGCTGGCGGCGCGACCCACGGGAACGGTCAGGCCTGAGGCGCAGGGGTGACAGGACTTGAACCTGCAGCCTGCGGTTTTGGAGACCGCTGCTCTGCCAATTGAGCTACACCCCTGTGCGGCAACACTCGCCCCACGCGGTCACAGACGACCGAGCAGGGGTCACTTGCCCCACGGCGGACCAGTGTACGGGTAGCCGCCCGACTTTCCCAACCGGTCTCTCCGCCTCGCGTGGCGGGCCTGCCTCAGCGCGTCGTCCGGATGGTCGCGCGGGCCTGCGAGAGCACCTTCTCGCCCCCGCAGGTCGCCGTCACGTCGAGTCGGGTGAGCCCATCCTCGGTCACCTCACGCACCCGCGCGGTGACCTCGATCTCGGCCCCCTGGTCATCGTCCGGGACGACCACCGGCCGGGTGAACCGCACGCCGTACTCGACCACCGCGTCCGGCGACCCGGCCCACTCGGTGACCGCCCGACCGACGAGCGCCATGGTGAACATGCCGTGGGCGATCACCCCGGGCAGACCCACGCCGGTGGCGAACCTGTCACTCCAGTGGATCGGGTTGAAGTCACCGGACGCGCCGGCGTACCGAACCAGGTCCGCGCGGGTCACCTGGAACGTCTTGGCGGACAACTCCATCTCAGGCCTCCCCGCGTACGACGATCTTCGACCAGACGGCGACCACCGGTTCCCCGGCGACGGTGTGCACGTCGGTGCGCGTGGTCAGGAAGCCGTGCCCGCCCCGGCTGCTGACGTCCTCGATGGTGTTCACGCAGACCAGCTCGTCGCCGGCGACCACCGGCCGGGTGTACGCGAACCGCTGGTCACCGTGCACCACGCGGCTGTAGTCCACACCCAGGGCCGGGTCCTCGACGATCTGGCGGCTCGCGGCCATCGTGACGACCACCGGGAAGGTCGGCGGAGCCACCACGTCCGGGTGGCCGAGCGCCCGCGCGGCCTCCGGGTCGTGGTGGGCCGGGTCGGTGGCGCCGATGGCGGCGGCGAACTCGCGGATCTTTTCTCGGCCCACCTGGTAGGGGGCGGTCGGCGGATAGGTCCGGCCGACGAAGGAAGGGTCCAGGGACATGCCGCGAACCTACACGGAAAGCACAATCGCCGACCTGGTCGGCAGGCTGCGGCAGAGCCGCACCACACCGGTCAGATCGGCGATTGGAAAGCTGGGACAGCGGCCGGCACGAGGCCAGCCACGGGTCAGCGGGTCTCGCGGTGGACCGTGTGCCGACCGTCGCGCGGGCAGAACTTCTTCAGCTCGATGCGGTCGGGGTCGTTACGCCGATTCTTGCGCGTGATGTAGTTGCGCTCCTTGCACTCCACACACGCCAAAGTGATCTTCGGCCGGACATCGGTAGCCTTCGCCACGGCGGAGTGCCTTCCTCGCTAACGGAAACAACTACGACGCGCCAGCCTAGACGCTGACAGCGCGGACATGCAAAGTGGGCGCCAGAAGCGCCCATTTTTTTCTACGACCACCGGCAACGAGCCCGGAAGACGAGAGTAGCGGTGGCCGGACTTGAACCGGCGACACAGCGATTATGAGCCGCTTGCTCTACCATCTGAGCTACACCGCTGCGATGGGTCCAGCTGAACCCTCGAGCCCCCTTACGGAATCGAACCGTAGACCTTCTCCTTACCATGGAGACGCTCTGCCGACTGAGCTAAGGGGGCCTGCGCGATCTCCCCGTGGGGCGCGCAGAAGTAAGAGTACACGGCCTGGCTCGACAGGTGAAATCGGATCCCCGGTGATCGTCTACGCCCTGCTCAGGGCACGACGCGAAGGCGCGGCAGCTCTCCGTTGGAGATCGATTCCGGCTCGACCTGGGCGCCGAACCAGGCGGCCAGCCGCTCGTACGGCAGCGGCCGGCTGAACAGGAAGCCCTGCCCGATCTCACAGCCGATGTCCTGGAGAAGCTCCAGGGTCAGCTCACTCTCCACGCCCTCGGCGACCACCGCCAGGCCGAACTGCTGGGAGAGGGTCACCACGGCGTTGACGATGGCCAGGTCCCCCGGGTCGGTCGCCATGCCCTGCACGAAGGAACGGTCGACCTTCACCTCGTGCACCGGCAGGCGGCGCAGGTGCGCCAGCGACGAGTCGCCAGTGCCGAAGTCGTCCACCGACAGCCGGACACCCAGGTCACGCAGCCGTCGCAGGGTCGGAATGGGCCGGTCGGTGCCGTCCAGCACGCCCGCCTCGGTGATCTCCAGGGTCAGTCGCTGCGCCGGCACCCCGTACTCGGTCAGCAACTCCTGGACCCGGTCCGGAAAGTGCTGGTCGGTGAGCGTACGGGCCGAGATGTTGACCGCGATGGGCAACGGCTGATCGGCGAGCGCCCAGTCCCGGCTGCGACGTAGCCCCTCCCGGAGCACCACCTCGGTGAGCCGGCTCAACTGGCCGGTGTGCTCGGCGACCGCCACGAAGTCCTCGGGAGCGACAGTGCCGTGCGTCGGGTCCTCCCACCGGGCCAGGCACTCGACACCGACCAGGCGCCGGTCCCGCAGAGTCACCTTGGGCTGGAAGTAGACCTCCAACTCGCCCTGGTCCAGGGCATGGCGCAGATCGCCAGCCAGACCCAGCCGGCGCAACGACCGGGACTCCAGGGCGGGGTTGAACAGCTGCACGCTGCCCGGCACCGACTTGGCCGCCGTAGCGGCGAGGTCGACCCTGAGCAGTAGTGTCGCCGCGTCGCTGCCGTGATCGGGATGCACGGCCACCCCGACGGCAGTGTTCACGTCGAGGGTGAGCGCGTCGAAGACCATCTCGTCACGGATCTGGTCGCGTAGCTGGGCGGCCAACTCGAGCGCCGCCTCCGCGCTCTCCAACCGCAGCGTCACCAGGAACTCGTCCCCACCGGCACGGCCAACCAGGGCCGACGACGGCGCGCTGGCCCGCAGCCGGCTGGCGACCTCGGCGAGGACCTTGTCCCCGGCAGCGTGACCGAGCGACTCGTTGACCTGACGCAACCCGTCGACGTCGAAGAGCAGCAGTGCCACCACCTCGCCGGGGGCAGCGATCGTGAAGGACTCGGCGAGCGCGCCGGTGATCCGCCGACGGTTGGGCAGCCTGGTCAGCGCGTCGTGGTAGGCGTCGTGCCGAAGCCGGTCGACCAACCGCGAATTTTCCAGGGCGACGGCGGCGTGCGCCGCGACGGTCTCGAAGATGGGCAGGTCGGCCGGGGCAAAGTGACCCACGTCACTGAGCCGGTTGGCCACCTCCAACGTGCCGATGACCGCCTGCCCGGAACGCAGGGGCACCGCGATGACGTCCTTGACCTTGGAGTCGGCGAGCGCGGACCGCAGCGTCGGGTCACCGCCGAAGGCCCGACCGAGCGCGACCGTCCGACCCGACGCACGGGTCTTCTCCCGGATCACCGCAGGGGTCGGGGCGACGTCGAGCAGGCCCCGGTCGTCCAGGCGTGCGGTCAGCAGGACCTCCGGGTGCCGACCCTGCGCGGGAAGCCACAGCGTGGCGTACTCCGCCTGCATGAGGGAACGGAGCCGGCCGAGCAGCGCATCCGTGAGGTTGCCGTCCTGACCCGCCTCGCTCATCGCCCGGGTCAGCTCGTACATGTCACCCAGGGTGCGGTGCTGCCGAATGAACTGCGAGTAGGAGCGGTAGAGCAGAACGCCGGCCACCGCCAGGGCCAGCAGAAGAAGAATCGACCAGAGCGTCGTCGCCAGGGCGATGAGGATGATCATCCCGACTGCGACGTTCAGCGCTGTGGTCAGCAGGACCTGAATGGCCGTGCTCGTCGTCTCCCGGGTGCCCTGCCAGCCCTGTAGGAGGGTGATCACGCCAACCACGGCCACCAGGCTGATCAGCGCATTGGCGGCGACAGCGGCGAAGACTGCGCCCCACGTGGCCGGGCCCACCCCCTCGTGGGGCGGCATGGCGGCCAACACCAGCCCGGCGACGGAGAATCCGGCAGCCGCCCGGGCGACGTTGAACCAGAACTTCGGCGGCGCGTAACCGCGGTGAATCTGGGTGAAGAGCTCGGCTGCCGTAGCGACGACGACCATGAGCAGCGGCGACAGCCAAAACAGGGCGAGTACGAGTGGAATCTCAAGGAGGGTCACCACCACCGCTTGACGGCGGACGACGAAGCTGAGCGTTGGTATCCCGGCAGCAGCCATCACCACCAGCAACGCAACAGCGGTCGGCCAATCCTCGAAACGGATCGGCACCGTCAACGCGAGAACCAGCGATCCCACCAGGGCGATCCCGGCAAGAGGAGCCGTGATCAGCCAGGCGTGCTCAGTCGTACGACGTCGGACAGCCTTAGGTGACACCGCACCGCCCTGTCATCGGACACGTCGCCGCCGCACCGGGGTCACCGAGCGACGCTTGACGCTCCACTCGAAACCGAAACGCTGTGGCCGGCGGGGGCACCCCACTCGATCTTCGTGGACTGGAAACCACTGCCAAGTTGAGCGCCAAGGACACCAACGGCCAGCGCGGCGAGGACGATCGACGCCGTGCGCAGCCGGCCAAACTTTCGACCAGACATTTGGAACTCCTGTCGGCAGGGGGCGGTGCGGGGATGGAGATTCCACGATGGTGCCACAGCGACGTCCGCCAGGAAAGTTCCCCGCCCGCGATCAGGCCAACCGACCTGCGAGCCAACCCGCTCGGCCGAGCAGGCACAACGTCCGGCCAGACCATCTGCTGATCAGCCCACGGTGGCATGCCCAAGAAACGACCTAGCAGGGGAAAGCACGCCTACTAGACGTAACAGTTGATTTGAACTGCGCCCCTCCGTCCCGGGTACGCACACTACTCGCCGCTACCTCGCGGCAACAGGTCACTGTCATCTATCTGGTGACTGACCGGCAGGGTCGGCGTGGCGCTGTTCCACGCCGGTTCGCGAGATCCCGAGCAGGCATCGTGCTGCACGACTCGTTGCAGGGGGCGACGAACCACGATGGCGTGCAGGCGTTCCTGCGTCTCCTCGGGCGCGACGGCCGGACCGTGAGACCCCTCATCCAGTACCTGCACACCCGCGCCTGGACCAGGGACGACGGGGTGCTGGCAGCCACCGGGGGCAGGTGGCGACCGTGCGATGGCCAACCCGAGAGGCTGGAGCCGGGACGCCTGGCCTTCACCTGGTTCCCGGCGGCCCAGGCGGACTGCGTACGTCGTGATTTCGCCGCGTTGGCCACTCTGGCGCGGAAGGCGTTGCAGCAGGTGACGTCACCACACGTCACGACGGTGGACGGGAAGCCGATGCGCCGGTACCGGGTCGGGCCGGCAGCGAAGGCATGGGCACTGCACAGCCCCGAACGGGTTCTCCGAGACGGCGGGCTGCTCCTCAAGGTCAAGGACGGTCGCTGATCCGGCGTCTCGTCACCGGAGCATGTCCAGCTCACCCGTCTCTCGCGGCAGGATCAGACCGTCCGGCGGTTGCCTGAGGAGCCCAGGCTCGAAGCTGGGCGGGACCTGGAACCTCGACGTGCGAAAAGACACGTGGCCACCACCGAAAATCAGGTAGTTGAAGGACACCCTCGCCCCGCTGAACATCGCCCGGTCGAAGGACACCTTCCCGCCCAGGAACGTCGCTCCGTCGAAGGACACGTCCCCGCCACTGAATGTCGCCCCACCGAAGAACACCTCCCCATCTCTGAAGGCCGCGTTCTCGAAGGACACCCACCCGCCATCGAACGTCGCCAGGTAGAAAACCCTTGCGCCACTGAATGTCGTCCTGTCGAAGAACACCCGTCCACCGCTGAACGTCACCCCGCCGAAAAACACCTCCCCCGCAGTGAACGTCGCATCATCGAAGAACACCTCCCCACCACTGAACGTCGCCCCACCGAAGGAGACTTTCCCGCCGCTGAACGTCACCCCGTCGAAGAACACCCGCCCGCCGCTGAACGCTGCCTCGCCGAAGGACACGTCTCCACCGTTGAAACTTGCTCCCTCGAAGGAGACGTCCCCACCGCTGAACCGCGCCCCCGAAAGGTCCCCGCCGTCAAAGACAGCGCCGGTGAAGTCGAAGTCGTAGCCGCACCAGGAGGCCCCATCGTCCTCGGCAATACGTAGGTGCCTGCCGACGAGGCGGACAACGGTATGACGTACCTCCCGCTCCTCGCGGGCGGCCCGGGCCCTGTCCGCGGCCCCGAGCGCCACGTGGTCCTCATCCTGAGTCGGAGTTCCGCCCGGAACGTCCGGCGGCGTGTACGGCATACGAACGTAGGCGCAGAGCACATCAATGCACGTCTGTCGCCCATGTCGCCAGTCATCAGCGAGGCCGGCCATGGCATAGACGCCGGCCAGGCGTACGGCTGCCTTCTCCGAGCCGAGCTGCTCGGATACTTTGGCGAAGCGTTCGTTGAACAGCCGGACACCGTTACGGTCAGTCTCAGTTTTCGCTCGTTCGTCGGCCGCCTCAGCGAGGGCCTTGGTAACTTCGGCGCGAAGATCAGCGGCGTGCGCCAGTTGGTGAGCGAATTCCGCCAGCGCGTTCGTGTGCTCCGCCACCCGCTGCCGACGGTAGGCGACCACCAGGGCGGCGACACCGCCGATGCCCGCCACCACGGCGAAGACGAGCTTCAAGAGGTCGAACAGCGTGGCCGCTGTGACGGTGGCGCCCCGCTCAAGGCCGGGCCACTCCGCGTACCAGAGTGCCGCCGCGATCAGGACCCCAACCAGGAGCAGTGCGGCCAGAACAGCCGATGTGATCGACCGACGAATCCCCCAGAGGCGCAGCTCCGGCACACGAGTTTCCGCGGCTGGAGTCGAACCAACCGTGACACGGACCTCGGAGGGGGTTGAGTCCTGCGACGCGGGCAAATCCACCCCCTCCTTCTAGCGCACCTCATCAACATCAGCGCTCAGCGGGACGTCCGTGAACAGCACGAGACCGGCTCCGGCCGGCATCGACTGAGCCGGCCGGACCTGCTACGTCGCGTCGGGATCTTCCAGGTGCGACGTGTCATCGAGGTCGACCACCATGTCTCCCAGGAACTGCGCCCCGCAGCTACCGCAGCAGGCCCCCTCGGCTGCGCCGTCAACCACCAGTTGGCCGTCCGTACCTGGGTAGCCGAGGTACCACTGGCCACGCAGCTTGACCACCAGCTTCGGCCACCGCGGCGCACTTCATCTCCGTGACGAGAGCCGGCCACTGGGCCGACAGCGGCACGCGGACTTCTTGGTCCTGAACAGCTTGATCACGTACGCTCCCGCACTCTCCTGTCGAGGCGAGGAGCCTAGCGGGCGGTTCGACCTTCGGGCTCCGCCCCGAAGCCGGCCCTTCCTCGGAGATCGGTGACGGACGGTCTGCTCGGTCAGGCAGACGCGCCGGGTTGTGCCACATGATGGGCCATCCGTAGGCCAGTAACCGGGGCACGTACCGGGCAGGAGAGGCGACGCGGCCAGCGGGACGGCAGGCCTTTCGGGCATCACGACCGTTGAACACGGTGCTGTGACCCGCGGTCGTCGGCGGCAGCAGCCTCGACCAGAGGTCATTCGTGAGCAGCATCCCTGTCGAGGACGGACCGCTGCTGGTCCGCGGCGACTTCGCGCTTGTCACGCCGGACGGCGAGCACATCGACGCGTGCCGGGCAGGTGGCGCTGTGCCGGTGCGGCAAGTCGGCACCCAAGCCGTTCTGCGACGGCACCCACAAGGTGATCAACTTCCGGGCCGGCACCACCCACGAGGGCTGACACCGCGTCGCCGCGTCCCCCACGTCGCCGCGTCGCACAGCGAGAGCACGCGGACGGGCCGCACCAGAGGCACGCGCCCCCTTTGCTCTGCACCCGCCCGCGCACCAGTTACGGACCGTGTGTGGTGCGTGGGCGGGTGCAGAGCAAAGAGGGACCGCGCGGCAGGCCCGCCCCGCAGCCGGCGGTCTGCCCCGCCGGGCCCACCCGTCTGGGCGTGATCCGTCGGCTTCAAGAGGCGACAAACCTCTCGGCTCAGACACCGTCATTCGGCAATGGTCCTCGGCGTCCGGTGCCTCCGCACGGCGACGATCACGACGACCGGGCTCTCGTCCGCACCAGACTCGAAGATGGCGATCTTGAAGCGATCGGTCGGTCAGTCAGAAGCAACTGCGGTCAACACCGACAGGAGACGACGAAGACCCTTGACTAGCGTTTCCGCAAGTCAAGGGCCCTGTCATTGCCTGTGGCGGGTAGAGGATTCGAACCTCTGAAGCTTTCGCGACGGATTTACAGGGCGTCCGTGATCATTACCGACGCAAGCTCCCTGAGCTGGTGTTTCTCTCTGGCGACCCGCCCGCCGACACTCGACCGCCCACCATCTGCCCACGCCCACCGCAGACGGCCCAACATCGGTGCCCGAGGTGTCACGACGGTTCGTGCCCGCTCGGCAGGAGACGGACCCGCCGGTGGACAAGGTTGATGTCGACGACCCTCACCGACAACTTGTCACCCAACTCAGGGGTGCGGTCGAGGGCAGACTCATGGACCAGCCCTTGGATGCCGTCCCCCACGGCAACGAAGACACCGAACGGCACGATACGGGTCACCTCGCCGCGCAAGACGGCTCCGAGACGCGTCCGAGCGAACTCGGCCATGGGGTCGGGCTGCAATGCCTTGAGCGACAGCGACACCCGCTCGCGGTCGAGGTCGGCGTCGAGCACCATCACAGCAAGCCGGTCTCCCAAGCCCACAACATCGGTGGGGTGATCGAAGTGCTTCCAGGTCAGCTCCGGGCAGTTCACCATGCCAATGACACCGCCGATGTCTACGAAGACCCCGAAGTTCTTGATCTCGACGACCACGCCGGTGGCAACCTGACCACGCTCAAGCGTTTCCAGTCTCAGCGACGCGCTTTCGTCATCCCTCTGCCCCATAAGCTCCAACCCTTCAACCAAGTGCATCGCCGATCTTGTCATTCATCGTGTCGTCGCCGCCGTCGATGCAGTTGGCGTAGACCCGGAGCAGGACGGCGACGCCGTGGCCCAGGCGCCGGGCAACCTCGGTCGGCGGGACGCCGGCATTCAGCCAGAGCGAGGCCGCCGCGTGCCGCAGGTCGTAGGGCCGGCGAACGAGCGGCGAGGCAACCTGCGAATCGGTCAGCGCCTTCTCCCGGGCGAGCTTCCACCACCGGTGGTAGACCGACTCGGAGAGCGGACCGCCGTGCAGGCCCCGGAAGAAGCGACCGTCCGGGCCGACCCCGTGATTCTCGACGTGCGCGCACAGCAGCTCGACGAGCCGCGGCGGAATCGGGACTGTACGAGTCTCAGCCCTCCCGGACACGGCCGTGCTGGTAGCGCCGTCGGTGCCGGGAGCGCGCAGCCGGTAGAAGGTTCGGCCGTTGGTCGGGGCGGTCACCGCGGCTCACCCCCGTCGGTGTCCCGGTCGAGGATGTTCAGCAGTGAATCGGGCAGCAGTGGTCCGCAACGCTGCCGGGGCAGCGGCGGGCGGGCCGGTTCGGTGGCGGTTTCCCGGCCGACCTGGGCGAGGATGTCCGCCGCGTCGGCCGGCGCCGGGTACTCAACGGCCAACTCCCGGATGTGGTCGTCGGAGATGTAGGAGAAGCGGACCCGGGCTGGCTCGGGGGTGCCGTCGAGGATCACGTAGCCGACGCCCTTGGCCCAGCGCGGCATCTGGTCGGCGAGGGCACCCCGGTTGCGGGCGCCATCACCCAACACGAGGTCGACCTGAGCGGCCTCGGTCAGGCCGAGCGCGATCCGGGTCGGGAACAGGTCCCGGAACGGCAGTACCTCCTTGCGGGGGTCCTGCAACGCCGCCACCACCAAGACGCCAACGCCGGCACCCTGCGACAGCAGCAACCCGAGCGACCCGGCGATGCGCTTACGCAGGTCAACGTCCTGGAGATACGCGGTCAGTGCCGCCATCTCGTCGATGACGACCACGACCAGGGGGTCATCCAGGGTCGGAGTGTGCACCCGCACCGCGCCGGCAAGACGGGCCTGCCGCTCCCGCATCACCGTCACGGCCTCGTCGAGCAGATCGGCCATGGCCTCGAACGACTTGCAAGCGAACCGCGCGAACAACGGCCGACCCATCGCGAACTCCATGCCGCCCTTGGGATCGATCACCCACAGCCGGACCAGCCCGGAGGAGATCCCACCGGCCAGCACTCGGACCAGCGACCACAGCACCGAGCCCTTCCCGGAGCGGGTGGCGCCGCCGATCAGGACATGGGTGGCGAGCAGGTGCAGGCACCAGTGCCGCAGGTCTTCCCGCCGAGCCAGCGGCAGCGCGGTGAAGTCAGGCACCGACGGGACGTCGAACGGGTCGACCAGGGTGCGCAACGCATCCGTGCGGACCACCACCAGGTAGACCACCGACGGCCGGTCCCGGAACCGCAGCCGGTCCACCGCGCCCAGGACCAGCGCCCAGTAACCCGACCGGATCGGCGGGTCATCGGGACGCTCGGAGTAGACCCGGGCGTGCCGCCGGCCGAAGGCGTACGCAAGGTTTGCCGTTGCCTTCTGGAACTCCTCCGGTGTCTGGCCGCGGACCATGCGGATGGTCAGCACGTCGAGCGCCTGATCCGAGCGGACCCGCAGCAGCTCCGGCAGAAGCGTGCGGTGGTCGTACACCTTGGCCAGGCCGCAGAGGGTCATGGCCTCGCGCCAGGCCCGTCGGTAGACGAAGAGTTGGCGGAACCGGCCGAGGATCGGGCCGGCGCACCAGGTCCACCAGGACGATTCGTGCCGCCACCGCCACACCGCCGACGCGGCGGCGGCCAGGACCACGGGCACGATCACGCCGGCCCGACCGAACTCGCGGAAGAGGCTCACCCCGGCCACGGCCAGGCCGACGGCGACCGGGTGGCGAAGGCACCACCACAGGCCCCGCCACAGCCACCGCAGCACCAGGCCGAGCGCGATCAGCCAGACCGGCAGCTCCAGGCGACGCGGCCGGATCACCATCAGGTCCCCGGCGGTGGTCATCACGACCTCGCCCCGCGGCCGGCGCATCATCGCGCACCCGCCACTGTGGGCCGCCGCAGGACGGCAGGCATACGCTTGGACATGTCACTACCTCTCTCGACAGAGCAGGGGAAAGAGACAGAGGGCGGGGCTGCCGTCCGCCAAGACCTGACAGCCCCGCCCCCACCAGATGCGGCTACTGCGCCGCCTTCGTCGCCACGCCCGCCGGGGCACGCATCCCGGTCGCCCGCAGCGAATACGCCATCCGACCGTTGTTGCCCACGTACGGCGTGACGGTCATGCCGTGGAACTCCACCGCCTCGAACAGGCCACCCGTCGGCGGCACCGGCTGGTAGTCCGCCGAGATCTTCACCGTCGTCTCCCGCGACCGCTTCCCCAGCTCCGGATCCAGGTCCATCACCCGGACCTGCCACACCCGCTGGCCGGTCAACTTGTCCTTCGCCGGACTACGCCGCCCGGTCTTCTCGTCGTAGTCCTCGACCTCGCCCAGGGACTCGGGCACCAACGCGCACCCCGCCGGGAACACGTCCTCACACCGCACCGCGAACCTCGTGCCGCCACGCAGAGCCATCGCTCAACCTCCAACTTGTTAACTTGTCTGCCAAGTTGCGTCCAAGGTAGACGGTACTTGGCAGACAAGTCAACAAGTTCTGCGAATGACCCCACCGCATGCCGGTCTCCGCCGCCGGCTGACGCCTCAGCGATCGATCAGGCGAAGCCCGCAAGCGAACTCGTCCGACTCCAACAGGAGCGGTGCTCTCGGGGTACACCGACCATGCCTTCAAGTTGCCGATCTACCGTCACGGCAAGCAGCTCGACCAGCTGCGCGGTCGGGCCGGCCGGCAGGGCGACCCGGGTGGCTGGCGAGGACTCACCACAAAGGCCTTTGTCAAGGTGGCCGTCCGCCCGTGATGGAGCCAGGTCTACCGCCCGGGCACTGCCACCACTGCCACTCGTCCCGCTGGTCACACCTGCGGTTCGCTCGTTGATTGGGCTCGCAGCCGGCATCCGTTACTTGCTAAGTGGGATTACTCGATAGAGATAGCAACTAGCGATTCGGCGTGTTAGCAAGTTGCTACCGAAGCTGGTGGGTAAGTTAGGGTCCGCACCGAAGCTTAAGTCTGTAACTTTCAGGTTCGTTGAACGTTCAGCGCAACGTGAAGCGAAAACGTCCCTGCAACCCGCCCCGCTGCTGCCGGCCGTCAAGGCCGGCACGGAGGAAGCCCCCGCTCCCGGCGTGTCAAGACGAGAAGCGGAGGCTCCGCCCGAGGGGGGGTGGGCCTTCCTAAACGGAGGGCTCATCCCCCTCACCCTTGGCATCGGTCCCGACTGCCACCAGCGTCAACAGCCTGATGATCAGTGCCACCACTCAATCAACGTGCCAACTCCAGCCGTTCGGGAACTCCGCCGCCTGCCAGGAGCGCCTCTTTTGCGGCCCCGGCTTCTTCTGCTTGGCATAACAATGATCTCCAAGTGATCGGAGAGGCGCTGGTCGCCTACTGCGGGGTAAGGAAGACGACCGCCCCGCCAGTTGGTGATCAGTGAAGTGCCATCGTGATGCTAGCGGCCCATCCGAAATTGAAGGTGCGACGCGCGCGCGGCTATCGGGACTTGTGAAGCGACTGACTCACCGAACCGATGCGTGTAGGGCGAAGAACTGCAGGGAACCAGTAATCCCATGAATAGCGGTAGCCAATCTGCGAATGAAAAGCACTCACGTCCGGCGGGAGTAGGTGACGCAACTGTCGAAGCGCTCGGCGAGTTGAGCAAGGCGCTGGAGACGATCCATCGTGTACGCGGTCACCTGTATTCGGCGCACCAGCTCGTTGGCGGCGCGGATCTCACCCTTGACCGAGTGGTGAAGCTGCTCCGCGAGGCCGGGCACGACGAGACGGCCGACCGGGTCGAGCGCGAACTGTTGGGACGCAACGTGCTACCCGGCCGGTGGACGTTCCAGATCGTGGAGGAGTTCGACGACGGCTACTACGCCGCGTTCCAGGAGATCGAGCGGGACGCGCGGGAGAAGCTAGCCGGCGGACGGCGGCACATCTTCGAAGCGGAGATGAAGGAGCGGCGGCGTACCCACGGGATGCCGGGGCACGAGGCTACGCCGTAGCGCTGCCGCCGAAGCCGTTCGGGATCATCGAGGCCAGGGCGTTGGCTCGGGCCTCGATGATCCTCATTCGTGCCCGGTACTCGGCCGGTTCCCGATGCGCGGCCTGGCTGGTGACCTGGCCGGGCCACTTGCGGTAGAGCAGGCCGTACTCACGGGTGAAGTAGCCCGCGCTGACCGCGTTAGCGGCGAGCAGCAGGCCGGTGTCCTCGGAAGCGGGCAGCGCCATCCAGCCACCCAGGGCGAAGACGAGGTCCCGCCGCAGACACAGGGTCGCCGGGTGCACCGATGCTCGGTAGTCGTTGGCCCGCCAGAACGTCAGGACCGAACCGCGGTCGATGACCCCGCCGGCCGGGTCCTTGTCCCATCCGGCGGTCGAACCGTCGGGCAGCAGATCGAGTACCCGCGAGGTGGTCCAGCCGATCTGCGGGTGCGCGTCGAACGCGGCGATGTCCCGGGCGAGTGCGCCGGGGGTCAACTGGTCGTCGGCGTCCAGGACCTTGATGAGTTCCCCGGAGACTCGGGCGAGCGCAAGGGTACGGGCAACACCAGGCCCACCGGAACGGCCGGCGCCCAGACTGATCCGAGGATCAGGCGGGAGCGCGTCGACCAGGGCGCCGGTCTGCCCGTCCTCCTGGACGAGCCATTCCCAGTCCCAGCCGTCAGGCATCTCCTGCTTGGCCAACGACTCGTAGGCGCCAGCCAGGTGCTCAATGCTGGGCGCGTGAACCGGGGTGATGACCGAGACGAGCTGCGTCAAGTTTTCCACCGCTGGAGTTTGTGGGAGTAGACAAGCTCAGTGCGGTCACCCGGCATCACCACATCAGCGACCTCAACGACGCGACCCGTGGTGTCGGTCGAGATCTTCCGCACGGTGAGCACGGAGACCCCCGGGTCGATGTCCAGCAACTCGGCCTCATCCGGCGACGGCGGACGCGCCCGGATCTCGTCGTCGATCCGGTCCAACTCGACGCCCAGCGTGTGGAGCTGATGTTGCGTGCCGCCCGGCCACGGCTCCTTGCCCGCGTCGAGCAGGTCCGGGTTCGCGGCCACCAGGTCATAAGGCAGATAGGAGTACGACACCGTCAGCGGCGCATTCTCGTGCCGCGACGACGTCCAGTAGACCCGACGCAGCAGCGGAGTACCTGGCTCGACCTGCAAGGCCGCCGCCATCTCCGCATCAGCCTCCACCCGGGAGTACTCGGCGTGGAACTTCAGGTCGTTGACGGTCAGGCCGGTGTCGTGCTCGGTGGCACCAGTCTTCAGCCGCTCGCCCTCGTCGAGCAGGACGCGATCTTTCTCCCACTGGTACCGCTCGGTGTTGCGACGGCGTACCCGCTGACGAGGTGCCCGCACGTAGGTGCCGCGCCCCTGCTCCGCGCGGACCAGGCCCCACTCACGGAGCTGCCGGATGGCGTTGCGGACGCTCGTGCGCGACAGGCCCGAAGTGTCGGCCAACTCGGTCTCACTGGGCATCAGAGTGCCGGGCGCCAGTTCGCCGCTCACGATCTTCGCCCGCAACTCTTCTGCGAGTTGCAGGTAGCGAGGGCGCCAGTCCCGGCCTTGCACACCGGTCACCGTACCCCCTAGACGTTCCAACGTCTGCCAGGTGGTCCCACCAGCAGGCCGCTCAGGAACCGGCAGTACGGCTACTGCTGCTCGCGGTGGCCGGGCAGGGCGTGGGCCGGGAGTACGAGGAACGGTTGAGCCCCGACGGCTGTTCGCGTTCACCGCGCCTCGCCGGCCCGGTCGAGGCCATCCGCCGGTGTCAGCATCTCCAGTTGGGCGTAGACCAGCTCGTCAATGAGCCGGTCCACCTGCGCGGACGACAGGAGTACGGTCTGCGTCGCGCCGTAACGGGTTGCGTCGAGCTTCACGGCCAGGCCCCGGCGGGCGAACCTGTCAACGACCAGTTGGACGGTGACCCAGCCGGTCCCCTCCCGCCCAATCGTGGAGAGAAGCCCACGGTGCATCGGGTCGTTCGGTCCACAGCCCCGACACCAAACCGGGCACACGACCGGCGCGATCGACGACGGCGACCGGCCCTCTGGAATGGCGGTGCCCTCACTCATCGTCGGCCCCCTCCAGCCCGAGCACCTGCGTTACGAGGTCGCTAAGTTGCTGGGCCAACTCGACCGTCTGCGGCAACGACAACTCTGCCCAGGCGTTCCCGCCCCGGCACGTCACGTGAACGCCGACCATGGCACCACCCAGAGCCTCAGCGCTGATGAGGTAGCTGGCGACGAGCCCGCCCGCCCGGCTCTCGCCGACCCTTTGCATTGAGCTGCGATGGCGGCGGGCCATGTGCGTCATCACCGGCGGTACCAGGTAGCCGCAGCGATCCGGAGCGCACCAGTCCGGGTGGCTCGTGACAGCGGCCGGCTTGTTCATACGACTCATCGCGGCCACCGCCCGCCGTTGCCTCGGTAAAGCTGAGCCCGCGTCATCAAGGGCGCATACCGGAGCGCAGGCACCTCGCGGCTGGGACCTGTCGACCACCGCAGCGACGAGGTCGCAGAAACCACGTGCGGAGTTGACGGATCGGTGCCGCTGGCACCCCAGGCAGATGGGCGCCTCCGAGACCACCAGGACGAGATCCAACGGTGTCGACGATGAGAGCCGGGCATCGCACCTCCACAGGTAGACGGGGACCGGTGGCCAGCCACGGGGGAATGCGGCCGGCCACCGGCCCGGATGAAGGCACGGCGCACCGTCCGACGCCGGACGGGTCGGGTATCGCCGAGCCAACTTGTACGCGCGGCTACCGCAACCGGTCCGACAGGACGCCGCGCATCAGGTGCGACCAGGGCCAGCGCGTGACCATCCCTGACACGAGCTGTCACGTCAGCCGCACACCAGGAAACGTATCTACGAGTGGATGAGTTGTCTATACGTCGGACCTGGTCCCACTTGGTTGGCACTTGGTAAGACAAGTGCCAGGTACGGTGAGCAGGTGCCCACTCCGCACTACGGACAACCCCGCTACCGCGTTATCGCCGAAGAGTTGAGAGCGCGCATCGAGAGCGGCGCCATCCCGCCCGGAGCCCTTCTGCCGGCCGAGAGCGCGCTCAGCGCTGAATTCCGGGCAGCGCGCGGCACGGTTCGTCAAGCAATAGCCGCGTTGCGCGAGGCAGGCTTGGTGGCAACCGAACATGGCCGCGGAACCTACACAACCCCCCGCCAACGCGAGCGCGGGCTAGACGAGGGTTCCGAGACGGAAACGCAGCACCGCCAGGTGGCTGCTGACGCGGAGCTTGCAGCCCTCTTCGCTGTCGAGGTGGGTGCGGCCCTGATGGAACGACAGACCCTCACTCGGACAAACGGAGCCGTCGGAACAGTCGTCAGAACCTACCGGCTGCTTCAGACTGAGCGATAGAGCAGGAGTCGTCACCTCGTCGAGGTCGGTCAGCCCCGGGAAACTGTTGGCCCTACAGGGATCATCCCTTCGCCGGCTAGATAGAGTCCGCTCGGAGAATCCACCTCAATATCAAAGACAGGTCCAGGATCAACCAAGGTGACGCCAACGATTGTCCTAACCCGAGAGTACGGGACAATCAAACCTCTAGAACTAAGCCGTCCGAGCTTCCGAGGAAGGCGAGAAACGGCATCACAAGAATAGGCAGTAAAGTTGATCCTATGCCGGGTACCGACCCGTCGCCCGTTGAGCACCGCATCCACTGAGCTCAGCCTGGGATATAGTCCGAGCGTTCTGATCAATTCAACCGTATCTCGCGCCAAACGTGCCGAAGTGAAGCATATTTCTACACGGTTCGTGCGCTTTTCAATATATCCGTCACTGTCCACCAGCCCTTGCAGAACTTCCAGCCGCTGTCGCCCAGACGCCCGGAAGACCGTGGAAGGAATGTGCTTGTTCGCCAACACGCCCAGATCACGAAGGGCCTGGGCACCCGTACCATATGCTCCCAAATCAAACCGCACCCGGAAGGTTCTTCCGTGGGTTCTCTGGCGGGAGATGACACGTCCGCCCTCCAAACAAATCTGGCGCTCAAGACAGGGAAGATCCTCCTCGGATACCGTAATACGAGGTCCATCGCTGTCACCGTCGCCCAGCCAGTAACCGAGTAGATATGGGGGCAACGGGAGCGGGTATTCGTCGAGGTCAAGGGTCGGGGTTGCGAGGGTCCGCCAACGCGAGACGCCACCCCGAGACGCCTTCGTCTTGCCTGACGTAAGACGCCTTTCGAAGGTAGTTCCAGATGAGAAAACGTCTGCAGTAGCCACCGAACGGTCCGAATAGCTGCCCGCAAACTCACGCAAAGGCCACAATTGAAACGCGTCAGCGATAATTGCCGTCCCATCGCGAAAGTCCAAGCAGTATCGCAGCTCGTCCGCCGCCAGAAGCACTGCGCGCTTTACTCGGGCGACGCGACCATTCTCATCGAAGAGCTTGTCACCAATCACCACTTCCTTCGCCCTCGCCCAGCCGCCTGCAGTCGGGACGGCGGCATCGATCGCCAATTTACCTCCAAGCAGGTATGCCGACCTGTTGCGCCCCGAGTATGCGGATGGTGAATCCCCTTGTCTCGCAGCGACCAAACTTCCGGTCAAGTCAGTCCAGAGTAAATTCGGGAGCCCGCAACGATTGACCGGCAAGGAAGCGGATTTCTGTCAAGTTTTCCGGCTCGTTGTAAGAATCACAAAGATTCCGCATCCAAAGCGCATCAAGCACTCTTATATCTTCGGCAGAGACTTGTGCAAGGAAGGGGCGGACTTGAGCGGGATCGATTTGGCCCAGCGACTGAAGAGCCCAGTCACGACTACGGCGGTCGGCCACAGCTTCGATTAGCTGCCGGACAGATTCAATACGTGCTAGCAGCGCTGCGGCAAGCGGAGCTTGGTCCGCCTCTCGCAACGCCGCGACCAGGATGGCAACATGCTCTGGGCCAGGATTACCTAGGCCTGCTTGGGCATGGCGACGAACTCTTGCACTCGTATCGAAAGCGAACGACCAGCACTCACTGAACTGATCGTGCCATGTAGCACCAAGCCCCCAGGCGGCCGCTGCGCGGATTTCGTCTGGACGGCTAGTTTCTCGGGCGATCTGCGCAAGAAGCCCGGTCGCGACCTCCAGTTCAACAAGTTCAGACAGTAGGAGGACACGCTCCATTTGCATCCCAAGGTCGCCGTCGTCCTCATCTAGATTTGCAAGCTGGCCAGCGGCGCCTCGATCACCAAGACGTGCAAGCGCACCCAGCGCTTCGACTCGCAACCGCGTGTCTCGTTGACTGTCATCGACGATGCTCCGAATTTCGCTAGCTACGCTGCTTTCTCCGAGAATGCCCGCCGCCTTGACTGCCCCAAAAACCTCGACTTGATCGTCGCTGTGAACGGCTCGGTGAAGATTCCATACAGGCCCGGCACATTTTATGTCGCTGATCGTGGCCGCAGCCGAAGCGAGCACGAGACCTTCTTCGACCCAGTCGCCTACCTGGACCAGGGACCGATAACCTTTAGTACCGAGCGTGCGCACCCTCGCGCCCTCCGGCTGGACCGTGACTCTGCCATCCCGAACACGGGTTACAAGACCAGGGCACGTCGCAACCGCGACTGGCCAATAGACATCACGTTCCGACCCGTCTCTGGCACTCTTAAGTTGCCCAGGTTTGGGGGTGACTTCAGCCAGAGAAGCGGTTTCGAGATAAAGCGGACTGCCTATTTCCGATGGTAGGCCGCCGTCATCCAGCCTCACCGTAAGAAACGCAAAAACATCATCGGGCCGCATGCCATCGCTCCACCCCCGGCCCGACTGCTTACTATCGCTTAATATTACTTGAAGCTTAGCTTTAGCCTTTGACTCGAACCGTCGTCCGCACGACACGCAAAGCAGATCGGCCATCCGAAGGCGCTTAATCCTCGTGTCCCACCGCTTATTTGCCATGGCATAGCGCTCGAACTCAATGATCTGGTGACCGCGTTCAGCGAGATCCTTAGCGACATGCCGGGCGCCGTGCGCCCCCATGGTGATATTTCGAACGAACTGAGCATCTTCTTTAAGGCCCACTAGTATCCGCCCAAGCGGTGCGTAGGCGCAACTTTCGGCCATACCTGCGCACCATGCGAAGCAATGTACTTAAGTGGAATCTTGGGATTGTTCAAATGGTTAGGGGCACCGCCAACCGACTGGCCCTGCGACGCAAGTTTCGCCTCCCACAAAGCAAAATACGGCTCCAGCTTCGCGGGCGGGATCTCGTAGATTACCTCGGGTACCGATTGATCGAATACAGCGACGATCCATAGGAACGTGGCTCGGTACCGCTCGATATTTGCCTGGGTAAGGGTGTGCTCGGTGGTAACGGAAAGACTGACCTTGCGTTTGCCCGAGGAGCTGACACGCGCAACCGTCTTCATCTCGTAACGACGACCCTGTGCATCCTCAGCGTCGTCGCCCTCGCGGTGAAGCTTACGCAGGTTGAACAGGTTGAGCATAAGCAGCTCTTTGTACCCTCCGTCGTCGAAGACGTTGTGAATGCCCCGGGAAGTTGCCACCGCTTGAATATCAGTGCCTTGAGCAAGTAGGCGGTCGATATCGCCGGTCGGCTCAAGAACAGGAAGATGCGTCCCATCCGGCGCAACGCCGCGGCCGATGTCTGGCTCCGGTATCGCCGAACGGCGCTGGCCAAAGAGGCTTGGATCGTGAGCATCAAAGAGAGTCACGGCGTCTCCTCCGTGAAGAGCGCGGAGGCGGGAACCCCAAGGGCTGCAGCGATCGCCAGGATGTTGTTCAGCCCCACGTTGCGTTGCCCTCGTTCCAGGCTCGACACGTAGGTGCGGTGGACGCCCGCCAACTCCGCCAGCTCTTCCTGCGAGAGCCGGCGCGCCTGACGGAGATCTCGGACACGCTGGCCGAACCTGAGACGCTGGGCGCGGAGCTCGCCGTCGTTCCGCTCGGGCATGATGACGACGACGCTAGGACGTACGCAGACTATGGGGCTACAGACTATGAGTAACATTGACCAGGTGCCCGAAGAGCTCAGTGTCGGACGAGGCGACCCCGCCTATCTGGCTCACGCCTACCTGACCAAAGTGCCGGTACCTGCGATCACGCCATTCATCGATGCTTACTCGCCCCCGGGCGGGGTTGTCGCCGACCCATTCGCGGGATCCGGCATGACCGGAGTCGCAGCCGCCATGAAGGGCCGCAAGGCGTACCTCTTCGACATCAGCGTGCTCGGTCAGCACATCGGACAGAATTTCGTAAATCTCGTAAATCCGGACCAGTTCACGAAACATGCTGAAGAGGTCGTCCAGGCAACCCAGGCTGAGCTGGGCGACGTTTACACCGTCGAATGTACCGCCTGCGGCCGTGCAGGGAAGCTTGCCAAAACCGTCTGGTCAATCGTCGTGGAATGCCCTGGCTGTGCAGAGCGGGTCAACTACTACCGGTCCATGGAAGCCGCCGGCTGGCGAAAGGCTGACATGGTTTGCGGAAAATGTCACACACCCGTCAGCAGCCGAAGCCGGCGAGTTGGCGAGGAGCCAGTTCTCGATTCCATCAGCTCAGAGTGCACGGCGAACCAGCGTGATCAGACGCCAAGCAGCAAGTCGACTAGCCTAGACTTAGAAAAAATCAACTATCCAAGGGTTGAAATCACGCCTGACCGTCAGATGTACAAGGCGTCAGCACTAGGCAAAAGTGGCCTGACTACCGTTGCTTCATTCTATTCAGACCGAAACCTCGCTGTCCTTGCCACCCTGCGCAAGAACATCGCCAAAGTCGAAGATCCAGCGATCCGTAGCAAGCTCCTGTTTGCCTTCACCGCGTGTCTAACTCGCGCTTCAAAACGCTATCAATGGTCTCGCCAGCGCCCACTCAATGCGGCCAACGCCAACTACTATGTCGCCGCCGTGTTCTACGAGTGGAACGTCTACGACCTATTCTCCCGAAAGGTCAAGGCGGTCCTGAAGTCAGACAACTACGTTCGGACAGCTCGCAGAAACTGCGTCGACCTGCCAGACCTCGATAGCCCAGAAGTTAATTACAGCATCGGAAGCGCCGACAGCATTGCCCTTGAAGACGACAGTGTCGACTATATCTTCACAGACCCACCGTTCGGATCCAACTTGTTCTATGCAGATATGGCGCTATTCCAAGAAGCATGGCTTGACGGTTTTACCGATGTCGACCAGGAAGCGGTTATCGATCGCAGCAAGGGTGGCAAGCGAACGGCTGAGCGATACGAGGCGTTGCTAACCAATGCCCTCCGCGAGTGCAATCGAATCTTGCGTGCGGATGGTTACATCAGCATGGTTTTTGGCAACTCGTCGGGCAGCGTGTGGGCCCTCATCCAGCGGTCCATCGCGAACGCAGGACTTATGATTGATCCGGATAAGCTCGTGGTTCTGAACAAGGGGCAGCGCTCGGTCAAAGGGCTGGCGTCGGGCTTTGAGGATGTCGCCACCCTCGATCTGGTCATCACGATGCGTAACGCAGATGGCGACGTTCCGACGGCGCTCAAGGCGGTCGAGCGGGCGACTGTCGCCACAACTATCCAAAAGCTGGCGAACGTCAGGCCGGCTACGCCAAGTCATCTCTATCTTGAGCTGCTTCGGACCGGTATACGAGAAGGCTGGGAACTCGACAAGCTGGACCTGCGTGATATCACTACAGCCCTAATTGCGGACGGCTGGGATATCGATCCAAAGACTGGACGGCTCAGCAGGGGCGACGTAGTGGCAGCGCACGAGCTTTGATGACTTTTTAGCCGCATCCCCCGGCTGGAAAATTCTCCTTCCCCGTGCTGCCGAACTACTCTCTTCCTGATCAAGGCGCCGCGCTCCGCGCGGCGCTGGGCGGTGAGCCGGCCGGTGGCAAGCCGCCCCGGCCGCCTCCGGCGCCGGGGCGGAGAGCCACCGACTGCCGCCGGACCGCCGCCCGCATTCAGCCGATCTAGAAGCAGCACGATCGCGGCCAGGCGGTACGGAAGCCGGAGGGGCCGACCCAATCGAGGGCCAGGGCTTCCGGCTGCCGCGCCAGTCCAACCCCGGGACTGGCTTGCCCCCGGCCTACCTCCCGCAGCCAGCGAGGCCCAACAAGCAGCCCGGAGCCGGTCGCTCACGACGTGGCCCACGCCAGCCCCAGCAATCAGCCTTAGAAACCCCAGAGAGGCCCCTCAGGGGCAAGATCGACCTGCCCACCATCTGCCCACAACCAGTCGTCAACGGCTGGACCCAGCCGGACCCGGCCAGACAAACGACAACGGCCCCCGATCAGCATCTCTGCTGGTCAGGGGCCGTGTCTGCACCTGGTGGCGGGTAGAGGATTCGAACCTCTGAAGCTTTCGCGACGGATTTACAGTCCGCTCCCATTGGCCGCTCGGGCAACCCGCCAGGGCACCCCACCGCGTCGCAACGCGGCGGCGGAAGCAAGGATAGCGGCTCCCCCCGGTGCCGGCGCAACCGGGTACGGTCAGGGGGTCGTGCCGCTGGTCGGCGGCCGACGGCAGGCCCAGACCGCCGGACAGCAGGAGCAGAAACATGGCAGCGAACCCGTCGTTCGACATCGTGAGCAAGGTTGACCGTCAAGAGGTCGACAACGCCCTCCGGCAGGCGGTTAAGGAGCTCGCGACTCGGTTCGACTTCCGCGGCACCGGGGCGGAGATCTCCTGGTCCGGCGAGGAGGCGATCGGCCTTCAGGCGGAGACCGAGGAACGCGTGCGCGCCGCACTGGACGTGTTCAAGGAGAAGCTCGTCAAGCGGAACATCTCGCTGAAGGCGCTGGACGCTGGCGAGCCGCGCCCGTCCGGCAAGATTTTCAAGATTGACTGCAAGGTCGTCCAGGGCATCGAGCCCGACAAGGCCAAGGCCATCAGCAAGAAGATCCGCGACGAGGGTCCCAAGGGCGTGCAGGCGCAGATCCAGGGCGACCAGTTGCGGGTCACCGGCAAGAAGAGGGACGACCTCCAGGCGGTCATCTCGCTGCTCAAGGGCGAGGACTTCGGCGTCGCCCTGCAGTTCGACAACTACCGGTAGCGGCTCCGGCCGCCGCGCACGGATTGAGATCCACTCGGGTTCCTTGATATCGGGGCATCTTCGCGCCCGTGACAGCCCGACTTCAAGAAACCCGAGTGGATCAAGCGCAACCGGACCAAGCCCGACCCCGCAGTGCAAGCCCGACCGCAGACCAGGCCGACCGGAGGCCAGGCCAACCGCAGACCAGGCCAACCGGAGACCAGGCCGACCGCAGACCAGGCCGACCGCAGACCAGGCCCGACCCCGCAAGGCAAGCCCAACCGAAGGCCAGGCTGCCCCAGGCCAGGCCAGGCCGACCCCAGGCCAGCCGGACAGGTCAGGCGGGGATGAGGTCTTCGGCGCGTACCGCTGTGGTTTCGGCGCGGGCGATGGGCCCGGCGGGTAGGGCCGCGACCGCGGCCCCGACGGCGATCGCCGCCCCCGCGAACAGGAACGCCCAGCGGACGCCGCCGGCGTGGTCCACGATCAGGCCGGCCACCGCGCCGCCGGCGGCGCTCGCCGCTACCGCGACGGTGACCACCCAGGTGTACGCCTCGTTCAGCATGCCGGTGGGGGCGATCCGGCCGACCAGGGTGTTCTCCAGGGTCAGCGCGGGCGCGATGGTGGCTCCACCGAAGACCAGGGCGACGCCCAGCGCCAGCGGGGTGGGCATCACCGCGAACACGGCGAAGGTGCCGGCCAGCGCGCCGAGGAGGAGAGCGAACTGTCGGGTCATGTTCGTCGCGGGCTTGCGGACGCCGAACCAGAACCCGCCGATGGCGCTGCCGATCCCCCAGACGGCCAGGAGAAGGCCGGCCAGGCTCTCCGGGTCGTCGGTGGTGTGGCCGCTCGCGAATGCCGGGACTGTCACCCCGGCGGCGCCGAAGGCGATGCCCAGGCCGGCCACGCAGACCAGCAGGGCCGGGAAGCCGGCGACCCGCAGTGGGCCGAGTCCTCGGGCGTGGTGTTCACGCGGGTGCGGACGCCAGCCGCGCATCACCCGGCCGAGGGCGACCGCGGTGGTGCCGACCAGGGTGACCACCGCCGCGCCGATCAGCGCGGCTGCCGCGTCGGCGACCAGCACGAACGCGGCGACGAGCAGTGGGCCGAGCACGAAGACGATCTCGAACAGCGAGGTCTCGGCGGCGAGTGCGGTGTTGCGCAGTGCGTACCGGCCGGAGGCGGGGTCGGTCAGCTCGTTCCAGGCGCCACGGATGGCGGCCGTGAGCGGCGGGTAGGTGGCGCCGGCCACGCCTGCGGTGAGGTAGATGACGGGGAGAGCGTCGTCGCCTGAGCGGCTGGCCAGCAGCAGGCCGATGAGCGCCAGCGGGTGGGCCACGGCGGTGACGAGCAGCACGGGGCTCGGGCCGACCCGGTCGGCGATCCGCCCGGCCACCGGGCTGAGGGCGGCGCCGGCG
The DNA here is from genome assembly GCF_040647875.1 of Micromonospora sp. NPDC049230. Classification (NCBI taxonomy): domain Bacteria; kingdom Bacillati; phylum Actinomycetota; class Actinomycetes; order Micromonosporales; family Micromonosporaceae; genus Micromonospora; species Micromonospora sp. NPDC049230. The sequence continues at coordinate 17,414 of NZ_JBEZCZ010000048.1, read as the reverse complement.
ACGGCGTAGATGCCGCCGGCGATGGCGGCGAGCGCGTAGCGCCCGGTCACCTGCTCGACCACCAGCAGCAGCGCCAGCGGGGTCATGCCGATGCCGAGCCGCCCGATGATGCCGGTGATCAGCAGTATGGGTGCGCCGGGGATCCGCCAGACACCCAGGTACTGACGCAGCGCGGTCACAGTGAACCTCCCGAGGATGTAATGAGCGTGAGCCGTTATGACCCTAACGCCACCGCCGTACCGGCAAACAACCGAAATACAGCGCTCCGCCCGTACCCGGGCGCGGGTACGGGCGGAGCGGTGATTCAGCGGGTCAGCGTTGGAACTGCACAGGCCCCGAGTTGCGGGCCATCTGCTCCAGCCGGGCGACGCGGTCCTCCATCTTCGGGTGGGTGGAGAAGAGCGCGGCCATGCCGCCGCCCCGGAACGGGTTGGCGATCATGAGGTGGGCGGTGCTGGTGAGCTGGCCCTGAGCCGGCAGCGGCCGACGGCTGGCCACCGCGTCGATCTTGCGGAGTGCGCTGGCCAGGGCCAGCGGGTCGCGGCTCAACTCCGCGCCCGAGGCGTCCGCCTGGAACTCGCGGCTCCGGCTGATCGCCAACTGGATCACGGTGGCCGCGATCGGGCCGAGGATCAGGGTGAGCAGCAGCACTGCCGGGTTCGGCCGGTCCTCGTCGTCCCCACCGCCCAGCGGGATGAAGAACGCGAGGTTCGCCAGCAGGGTGATGATGCTGGCCAGGCCGGCTGCCACGCTGGAGATCAGGATGTCCCGGTTGTAGACGTGCGACAGCTCGTGCCCGATCACCCCGCGCAGCTCGCGGTAGTCGAGGATCTCGGTGATGCCCTGGGTGACGCAGACCGCCGCGTGCTGCGGGTTACGACCCGTGGCGAACGCGTTGGGCTGCGCGGTCGGGCTCACGTACAGCCGCGGCATCGGCTGCCGGGCGTCGGTCGCCAATTCCCGCACCATCCGGTACAGCTCGGGGAACTGTGCCTCGGTGACCGGTTGCGCACCCATCGAGCGCAGTGCGAGCTTGTCGGAGTAGAAGTAGGTGACGCCGTTCATGACAAGCGAGATGAGGACGGCGATGACCAGGCCGCCACTGCCACCGAACCCGTAGCCCACCGCGAGAATCAGCGCGGAGAGCAGGCCGAGCAGTGCGGCGGTCTTCAGACGGTTGTGGTGCACGATCTCTCCTTCGGTGCACGGATCGCCGGGATCCGCTGACCGGTGCAACAACCCGGTACCCGCCAACCATCCGTCTCAACGCTGAGAGTTCACTGAGACTGGAATTCGCAGGTCAGCGCCCGGCCAGGTCGAGCACCACCTGCGGGGCGAGGCCCAGGACCACGGCGGCCACCGTCGCCACCGCCAGCACCACTGCCACCACACCCACCAGGGGTACGGCGACCGCACCGTCACCGGCTGACGCCGCGGCCGGGCCCGGCGTGGTCGTCACCGGTGCCCAGAGCGCGGCGGTCACCCGCAGGTAGTACGCCAGCCCGATCACCGCGTTCAGCGCCACCACAAGCGCCAGCCAGGCCGCCCCGCCGTCCAGCAACGCCCGCACCACCGTCACCTTGGCGAACAGGCCGGCCAGCCCCGGCGGCAGACCGGCCAGACCCACGAGCGCGAGACCGAGCGCCGCGGCTCGCCACGGGTGCCGGCGGGCCGCCCCGCGCAGGTCGTCAATCGTGCCGCCATCCGCACCGGCCGGGCGCAGCGCGGTCACCCCGGCGAACGCGGCCAACTCCAACACCACGAAGAAGACGGCGTACGCCACCGCGGCGGCGTACGCGGCGGAGCGTGCCTCGCCGGTGCGGCCGGCGGCCAGCGCCAACGCGCCCAGCGGGGCGAGGATGTAGCCCGCCTGCGCGACGGACGACCAGGCCAGCAGCCGGACCGTCCGCCGCTGGCGCAGCGCGACCAGGTTGCCGACGGTCATGGTGAGCACCGCGAGCACGGCGAGCACCGGGCCGGTCTGCTCGGCCGGCAGCGCCCGCTGCACCACGGCGAGCAGCGCGACCAGTCCACCCAGCTTCGACGCCGTGGACAGGTACGCGGCCACCGGCAGCGGCGCCCCGTCGTAGGTGGCCGGCGCCCAGGCGTGGAACGGCACCGCCGCCACCTTGAAGGCCAACCCGACGAGCAGCAGCGCCACCGCCGCAGTGGTCAGCGGCAGGTCCCGCACCTCCGGCCGCTCGGCGAGCAGTGCGCCGAGCCGGTCCAGGTGCAGCCCGCCGGTCACCGCGTACAGCAGCGCCGCGCCGAGCAGCGTGATGGTGGTGGCCACCACGCTGACCACGAAGAAGGTAAGTGCCGCCTCGGCGCTGGCGAGGCTGCCGCGACGCAGGCCGACAAGCACGTACAGCGGCAGGGTCAGCGTCTCCAGGGCGACGATCAGCGTGATCAGGTCGCCGGCCGCGCCGAGCACCACGCCACCGGTCATCGAGCAGGCCAACAGGAAGCAGTACTCCCCCACCGGCGACCGCCCCGTCCGCAGCGCCGGCACGGACAACCCGAGCACGCCCAGGGTGAGCAGCGCCACCACCGCGCCGACGAGCGCGGCCCGACCGCCGAAGACCCAGGAGCAGTCCGCGCCGACACAGAACGTCCGCCGCTCCCCGGCCGCGCCGACCAGGACGGCACCGACGGCGGTGCCGAGCGCGCCCAGCGCGGCCACCGCGATGGTGGCCCGAGGCCGGGCCACCAGCAGGTCGGTGATGAGCACGAGGACGGCAGTGCCGGCGGCCAGGTAGGCCGGCAGCAGCGCCACGCTGTCCACGCTCTGCGCGACGTTCATGGTTTGACCACCCCGATCAGGGCGTCGACGGGGGCCTCGGCGACGCCGAGGACCAGCGCCGGCGCCAGCCCGATGGCCAACGCGAGCAGCACCAGCGGCACCCACGCGGTCAGCTCCGCACCGCCCAGGCCAGGGCCAACCCGATCGACGGCGACACTCGGCCGGTGGTGGGTGACCTGGCGCAGCAGCCGCAGGAAGTACGCGGCGGTGAGCGCGCCGCCGACCGCCGCCAGCACCCCGAGGGTGGTCCAGAGCGGGCCGCCCACCTGCACGGCGGCGATCACCGCGAACGCCTCACCCCAGAAGCCGGCCAACCCGGGCAGACCGAGTGACGCGATCGCCGCGAACGCCAGCAGGCCGGCCAACCGGGGCGCGGTCTCCCGCAGGCCGGACAACTCAGCGAGGGTGCCGGTGCCGGTACGGTCCTTCACCGCACCGGCCAGGAAGAACAGCAGAGCGGTGATCACCCCGTGCGCGATGTTGCCGATCAACGCCGCCTGGATGCCGACGGTGGTCAGCGTGGCGACGCCCAGCAGCACGAAGCCCATGTGCCCCACACTGGAGTACGCGATCAGCCGCTTCACGTCGCCCTGCGCCAGACAGGCGAGCGCACCGACCAGGATCGCGGCGACGGCCAGCACACCGAGCACCGGCGCCGCCCACCGGGCGCCCTCCGGCGCCACCCCCACCGCCACCCGGATCAGCCCGTACGTGCCCATCTTCAGCAGCACCCCGGCCAGCACCACACTGCCCACCGTGGGGGCCTGGGTGTGCGCGTCGGGCAGCCAGGAGTGCAACGGCCACAGCGGGCTCTTCACCGCGAACGCCAGCGCCAGCAGGGTGAACGCCGCCAACTGGGTGCCCCTGGACATCCCCGCGCCACCGGTCAACGCCACCACGTCGGCGGTGCCGGTCGCCGCGACCACCACGTAGACGCCGACCAGCAGCAACACCGAGCCGAACAGGGTGTAGAGCGCGAACTTGCGGGCCGCCCGACGCCGGTCCGCGCCGCCCCAGCCGGCGATGATCGCGTACATCGGCAGCAGGACGACCTCGAAGAAGAGGAAGAACAGCACCAGGTCCAGGGCGAGGAAGGTGCCCAGGATGCCCACCTCGACCACCAACAGCAGCGCCACCAACGCCCGGCCGCTGCCGCCGTCGGGCACCCGCCACACCGTGTACGCGCAGCAGAGCAGCGTGAGCAGCGCGGTCAACACCACGAGCGGCCAGGAGATGCCGTCGACGCCGAGGTGGAAGCGCAACTCCAGACCGGGCACCCAGGGCAGGTCCAGTTGGTGCCACGGACGCACCGCCGGGGCGTCCGCCGACCAGGCGAACCAGCCCCGCCGATCGAACACCAGCGGCACCGCGGCCAGCAGGGTCAGTGCCGCCGCCACGGTGCCGACCAGCCGGGCCGCCCGGTCCCGGGGCGTCGCCGCCACCGCGACCGCACCCAGCGCCGGCACCGCCAGCACGGCAACCAGCAACACCTGCCCAAACGTCATCGGTTCACCCCGATCAGCGCTGCGGCCAGCCCGATCAGCAGGGCACCGGCCAGCACACCGGCGGCGGCCCGGGGCAGCGCCGCCCGGTGCAGCGCGGCCAGCCCCGCACCCAGGCCGGTCGCGACCCGCCCGCTGCCCTCGACGGCACCGTCCACCACCACCTCGTCACCGGCGCGCACGACGCGGGCCAGCGCGCGGACGGGGCGTACCACAAGGGTGTGCTGGACGTCGTCGAGCCGGAACGCGCGGGCGAAGACCGGCCGCAGCGGACCCAGCGCGTCCGCCGGGTCGGCGGTCGGGTCCCGACGCCAGCCCAGCGTGACAAGCCCCGCCCCGACCAGCAGCAACGCGAGCGGCAGCAGCATGGCCGGGCCCACGTGGACCAGGCCGTCCTCGGAACCCGCCACCGGCACCGTCGGGAACCGCAGGCGGTCGGCGAACGCCCCGACGAACCCGGCCAGACCGAGCAGCGCGGCCGGCACGGTCAGCAGCAGCACCGGCCAGCGCAGCACCGCGGGCGGATCGTGCGGCCGGACCAGCGGCAGGCGCGGTGTGCCGAAGAAGGCGCGCAGGAGCAGCCGGCCGGCGTACCAGGCGGTGATCGCCACGCCGACCAACCCGGCGACCCAGACGATCCAGCCCACCCACGACGGTGCCGGGCCGGTGCCCTCCAGCGCGGCGGCCTCGGCCACCGTGAGGACGCCGTCCTTGCTCCAGAAACCGGCGAGCGGCGGCACCCCGGCCAGCGCGCCCAGGCCCACCACTGTGCACCAGAACGTCACAGGCATGCTGCGCCACAGCCCGCCCATCTCCGACATCAGGGTGGTGCCCACGGCGTGGATCACCGCACCCGCGGCGAGGAACAGCAACGCCTTGAACGCGGCATGGGTGAGCAGGTGGAACAGCGCCGCCGACGGCGAGCCGACCGCCAACGCGCCGGTCATGTAGCCCAACTGGGACACCGTCGACCAGGCCAGCACCCGCTTGATGTCGTCCTGAGCGGTGGCGGCGAGCGCGCCGAGCAGCAGCGTGATCGCGCCGAGCACCCCGAGCACGGTCAGCGTCACCGGCGCGGCAGTGAACAGCGGGTAGAGGCGGGCCACCGCGTACACCCCGGCGGCGACCATCGTCGCGGCGTGGATCAGCGCGGAGATCGGCGTCGGGCCGGCCATCGCGTCCGGCAACCAGGTGTGCAGCGGGAACTGCGCGCTCTTACCGGCCACCCCGGCGAGCAACAGCAGGCCGGCGGCGGTCAACGTCGCTGTGGAGTGGTCGTGGGCGAGCACGTCGGCGATCCGGAAACTGCCAGTCGACACGCCCAGCAGCGCGATGCCGAGCAGGAACCCGACGTCGCCGACCCGGGTCACCAGGAACGCCTTCATCGCGGCGGCCGGCGCGCTGGGCAGTCGGCGGTCGTGGGCGATGAGCAGGTACGAGCAGAGGCCCATCACCTCCCAGCCGACCAACAGCATGAGCAGGTCACCGGCGACCACCACCAGCAGCATGGCGCCGGTGAAGAGGCTGATCTGTGCGGCGTACGGGGGGTAGCGGTGGTCGACGTCGACATCGTCGTGCGGACCACGCCGCAGGTAGCCGATCGAGTAGACCTGCACCGCCAGGGCGACAGCAGTGACCGCCACCGCGACAAGCGCGGCGGCACCGTCCAGCCGGACGCCGAGCGTCACCGCCAACCCGCCGACGTCGACCCAGGTGCTCGACGTCTCGGTCGGCCCGTCGACGGTGAGCAGCAGCGCGACGGCCAACGCCAACGCGCCCGCCGCACCGGTGACGCCGAGCGTCACGGCGATCGTCCGAGCCCGGTCGCCGCCGGTCGCGCCGGTGCGCCGAGGCGCCGGCGGCAGCAGCAGGCCGGCCAGGCCGGCGACAAGTGGTACGGCGGGCAGCAGCGCCCCGAGCAGCCCGGTCACCGACCAGCCTCCGTGTTCTGGACGGTCGGCTCGCGCCCGCCGACGGGGTGCGCCGGCTCGGTCAGCGGCACGTCGTCCACCGCGACGCTGGCCCGCAGCCGGTAGAGCTGGAGGACGATCGCCAACCCCACCCCGATCTCGGCGGCGGCGAGGACGATCACGAACAGCGCGAAGACCTGCCCCGAGTGCGGCAACACGGCGCGGGCTGTGGTGTCCGCGGTGACCAGGATCAGGTTTACCGCGTTGAGCATCAACTCGACGGACATCAGCACCAGTACGGCGTTGCGCCGGCGCAGCACGCCGTACACGCCGAGGCCGAACAGCAGCGCGGCGGTGACGTACGGGATGACCGGCCTCACCGGCGGCCCCCGGTGCTGACGTCGAACCCGGGCCGATCGGCGGTGGGAGCCGCGCCGGTGCCAGCTCGGCCGATGTCGGGCCGGGACAGCACGATCGCACCCACCAGGGCGGACAGCAGCAACACCGAGAGCACCTCGAACGGCAGCACCCAGGACTGGAAGATCTGCTCACCCAGCCGCTCGGCGGTGCCCGCGTCCGGGAGCGCGACGGTGCTCCAGCGGTACGCGTCGACGAGCAGGACGGTCAGCCCCAGCCCGGCGCCGCCACCGATCAGGGCGGCCGGCCAGCCCGGCCGGTCCAGGTCGTCGGAGGCACCGATCGGGGCCCGGGTCAGCATCACCGCGAACAGCAGCAGGACCACCACCGCGCCCACGTAGATCAGCACCTGCACCCAGGCCACCAACTCGGCGCTGAGCACCAGGAAGTCACCGGCCAGCGCGCCCAGGCACACCACCAGGTAGAGGCCCGCCCGGACCAGGTGCTTCGTGGTCACCACCAGCACGCCGGCGCCGACCGCCACCGCGCCGAGGGCGAGCAGCAGCACGTCCGCGCCGGTCACCGGGCGGCCTCGCCAACTCGGGCGGCCTCGCCAGCCCGGGCCGCTTCTCCAGTTCCGGCGGTCACGACGTGGGGTCCTGGTCGGCGTCGGGGCGTACCGCTGGAGGAGCCGGACGCGCGGCGGCGGCCTTGCGGGCGGCGGCGGTCTCCTCCTTGGCCGGCTCCCCGTTCGGGTCGTGCGCCGGTGGCGCCGGGACGGTGGCCATCCACTGGCCGAGGTGGTCCTTGTCGTGCAGCAGGTCCTTGATGTCGTACTCGGCGTACTCGAACTCGGGAGACCAGTAGAGCGCGTCGAACGGGCAGACCTCGATGCAGATGCCGCAGTACATGCAGAGTGAGAAGTCGATGTCGAACTTGTCGAGCACGTTGCGCTGCCGGGGGCGGGCGGCGCCGGGCACCACCACCTCCTCCTTGTGCGAGTCGATGTAGATGCACCAGTCCGGACACTCCCGGGCACAGAGCATGCAGACTGTGCAGTTCTCCTCCGACAGCGCGATCACGCCACGCGAGCGGGGCGGCAGGTCGGGGGCCACGTCCGGGTACTGCTGGGTGGTGGAGCGGCTGGTCATCGTCTTGAGGGTGACCGCCAGCCCCTTTACCAGGCCCGCACCGGGCAGGCCGCGCGCGCTGGTGGCGCCGGGCGGGTCGCCGTGCTCGCTGGGGTCGGTCATGTCGACCATCCTGCCCTGTGGCCCCGGCGCGCGCGACCACCACCCACAGGTCGACGACCCTAGGGTGTACGTAGGGTGCGCGAACCGGCCGGAGGATCGATGACTACCGAACTAGAAAGGTTTTGCACTCCGGAGGGCGGCTGGACCACCGACGATCTCGACAGACTTCCCGACGACAATCGCCGCCGTGAACTGCTCGACGGCATTCTGCTCGTGCCGCCGCCTCCGCGAACCACGCACCAGAAGCTCACGGCACGTCTCATGGCCGCGCTTGACGACATGTCACCAGACGGGTGTGACGGCGTCCACGGCGTGGAGGTGCGACTGAGCGACAGACGGACGTTCGTGCCCGACGGGGTGATCCTCCACGCCGCGAACGACGAAGGGCACCGGCACTGGTACGCCCCCGCCGACGTCGTACTCGCCGTCGAGGTCGTCGGCGAGGGCACCGAGACACTGGACCGGTTGGTGAAGCCGGCGCTGTACGCCCAGGCGGGCATCCCCTTCTACTGGCGGATCGAGACGCAGGGTGGCGCGTTGGAGGTCGTGACCTACCGGATCGACGCGGTGAGCCAGGTCTACCGCGAGACGGGGCGGTGGACGACGGTCGTCGACACCGGCGAGCCCTTTCCGATCAACCTGCCGCTCAGCCGGATCAGGCCCCGGGTCCGCTGACGGCCGGTGGGAGCATCTCGACGCCGAGCTGCTGGAGGAGTTGGAACAGCTCGTTGCAGCTCCACACCTCGACGATCCGGCCCGTCGGGTCGAAGCGGAGGAACGACGCACCGGAGTAGCTGACCACCTGCCCGGTCGGCGGCACCGGCCCGAACTGCCCGGCGTGCGTGCCGGCGGCCCGCCAGTGCACCGCCACCCGCTCGCCGGCCGCCACCACGTCCACGATCTTGTAGCGCAGGTCCGGGAAGGCCGCCCGCCGCTCCCGGTGCCAGGCCAGCGTCGCCTCCGGGCCGGTGCCGCCCAGCCCCGGGCACTCCTCGGCGATCAACTCGTACGCCGACTCCTCCCGGCGGGCGTTCCACACGTCGGTGACGAACCGCCGTGCCGCAGCCTCCACATCCGTCATGCCGGCAGGGTATCCGGCATCGCTGGGCAGTAGATCCGCAAGGATGGGGTAGAGACACTGACCGGACCGGGAGGGTGACGTGGGCGAGGAACCAGGCGGGAAGTACGTCGAGCCGGGCAGCGAGTTCACCCGCGACCAGCGGTACATCGCCACCCGGATCACCAAGGACGGGCGCAACGGGTACCCGGTGGAGCCGGGTCGGTACCGACTGGCGGTCAGTCGCGCCTGCCCGTGGGCCAACCGTCTGATCATCGTGCGCCGGCTGCTCGGCCTGGAGGACGCCATCTCGATGGCGGTGGCCGGGCCGACCCACGACGCCCGGAGCTGGACCTTCGACCTTGACCCGGGCGGGCGGGACCCGGTGCTCGGCATCGAGCGCATCCAGGAGGCGTACTTCAAGCGCTTCCCCGGCTACGAGCGCGGCATCACCGTCCCGGCGATCGTCGACGTGCCGACCGGGCAGGTGGTGACCAACGACTACGCGCAGATGAGCCTGGACCTGTCCACGCAGTGGGGCGCGTACCACCGCGACGGCGCCCCGCAGCTCTACCCCGAACACCTGCGGGAACAGATCGACGAGGTGAACGACGTGGTCTTCCGGGACGTCAACAACGGCGTCTACCGGTGCGGGTTCGCCGGCAGCCAGGAGGCGTACGACAAGGCGTACCACCGGCTCTTCGACCGACTGGACTGGTTGACCGAGCGGCTGACCGACCAGCGTTACCTGGTCGGGGACACCATCACCGAGGCCGACGTGCGGCTGTTCACCACGCTGGTCCGCTTCGACCCGGTCTACCACGGCCACTTCAAGTGCAACAGGCAGAAGCTCAGTGAGATGCCGGTGCTGTGGGCGTACGCCCGGGACCTGTTCCAGACCCCCGGCTTCGGCGACACCATCGACTTCGACCACATCAAGCGGCACTACTACGAGGTGCACCGCGACATCAACCCGACCGGGATCGTGCCGCTCGGCCCCGACCTGTCCAACTGGGTCACCCCACACGGTCGGGAGGCCCTGGGCGGCCGCCCCTTCGGCGAAGGCACCCCACCCCCACCCCCCACCGAACCAGTAGACCCAGCCCACACCCCGCTCCGCTGACCGGGCCGCCCTCGCCCAGCCCGTCGATCATGGAGTTGTGGTGGGTGACAAGTCGGTGTTGTCCGCCACATTCCGGGCACCACAACTCCATGATCGACGCGAAGCAGGGGGGGCGGGGCGGGGCGGGGTGGGTGGGGTGGGGTGGGGTGGGGCTGCTACAGGGCTATTCGGACTGCTGCGGTTAGGACCAGCTGTGCCAGGGAGGCGGGCACCAGCACCAGCCAGCAGAGGCGCTGGAGTTGGTCCTCGCGGAGCCGGGGGTAGGACACCCGTAGCCAGATGATCACGAAGGACACCGCGAAGATCTTGAGCAGCGTCCAGAGCCAACCCAACTGATCGTCGGCGAACGGGCCCTGCCACCCACCGAGGAACAGCACAGTGGTCAGCGCGGCGATCACCACGATGCCGACGTACTCGGCGAGCAGGAAGAAGGCGAAGCGCAGACCTGTGTATTCGGTCATGTAGCCGAAGACCAGCTCCGAGTCGGCCACCGGCATGTCGAACGGCGGCCGGCGGATCTCGGCCAGCCCGGCGACGAAGAAGACGATCATCGCGGGTGCCTGCCAGAGCAGCCACCACGGCTGCCACGCCTCGACGATCCCGGAGAGGCTGAGCGTGCCCGCCGCCATCGCCACCGACGCGGCGGCCAGCACCAGCGGCAGCTCGTAACCGAGCAACTGGGCGGCACCCCGCAGCCCACCGAGCAGGCTGTACTTGTTGGCCGACGCCCACGCCGACATGAGCACCGCCACCACACCGACACCGACCACGGCCAGCACGAAGAACAGGCCGATGTCCAACGGTTGCCCGACCAGGTCGTTCGGGCCGAGCGGGATGACCAGCAGCACCAGCAGGTAGGGCACCAGGGCCACCGCCGGGGCCAGCCGGAACACCGCCCGGTCGGCCTCGCGCGGGGTCACGTCCTCCTTCTGCACGAACTTGACCCCGTCCGCGACCAACTGGGCCCACCCGTGGAAACCGCCCGCGTACATCGGACCGAGCCGGCCCTGCATGTGCGCCATCACCTTGTGCTCGGCCTGGCCGACAAGCAACGGCAGGGTGAGGAACGCGACAAGCACGCCACCCACCCGCAGCACCAGCTCCACCCAGAGCGGCATCAGGCCGTACCCCCGTCGTCGTCGGTGCGGTCGTCCCGTGCCGGCGGGTCCGCGACCGGACCCGACCCCGCCGGGTCAGCCGAGCCGCCCCCGTCAGCGGGCACGGCCGGGTCGTCAGCGGGCGCGGGCCGCGCGGGCGAGGCCGGGTCGTCAGCGGGCGCGGGCCGCGCCGACGCAGCCGGGCCGTTGTCACCCGCGGCAGACCGGGGAGTACGCGCCGGACGGGCCCCCGGGGCGGGCCGCGCCGGACGTTCACCGGCCGGGCGGGCCGGGGTGCCGCCGCGCGGGCCCTCCCCCAGGCCGCCGGCGCCGGCCGGGGTGGGCGTGGTCCCCCACTCGCCCGGAGCGGGAACGCCCGGCGGGCGGATCGGCCGGCGTCCGCCACCGGCCTCGGACTCGCCCGGCTCCTTGGCGCCCGGCCAGGGCTTCGCCACCCGGGAAGCGAGCACGAACTCCTTGCGCAGCGGGTGGCCCTCGAACTCCGGTGGCAGCAACAGCGGCAGCAACTCCCCGTGGCCGGCGAAGTCGATGCCGAACATCTCGTGTGTCTCCCGCTCGTGCCAGGCGGCACCCGGGTAGACGTCGACCACCGAGGCCACGGTGGGAGCGCCGCGCGGCAGCCTGGTGCGCAGCAGCACTCCGTGCCGCAGTCGCGTCGACCAGAGGTGCGCCACCACGTCGAAGCCGTCGGTCAACTCGTCGACAGCGGAGAGCCAGTCGAAGAAGTCGCAGGCCAGCTCGGTGTCGTCGCGGGCGGCACGAACGGCGGTCAGCCAGCTCTCCGGCGGCACGTCGACGGTGGCGCGGGCGAACCGTTGCCCGCCGGAGACCGACGGGGTCACCGCGACCGGCGCGAGCAGCGCGACCAGCCGAGCGCCGACCTCTTCGGGAGTCATGCCGCTGATCTTAGGGCCTGTCGGGTCCCCGGCTGGCCGACGCCGACGCCAGATGAACTGCCAGCTTTGGGCGCGGCGCGGCCCCCGGCGGGGAAAGATGAGGGCGTGCGCGCTGTGACTGTGAAACCCGGGGTCGCCAACTCGCTGAGCCTCGTCGAGGATCGGCCGGAGCCGCCTGCCGAGGAGGGCTCGGTCCTGGTCGAGGCGCTGGCCGTCGGCATCTGCGGCACGGACCACGAGATCATCGCCGGAGACTACGGCGAGGCGCCGCCGGGTGCGGACCGCCTGGTCATCGGGCACGAGTCGCTGGGCCGGGTGATCGAGGACGCCAGCGGCACCCTGCGACCCGGTGACCTGGTGGCCGGGATCGTCCGACATCCCGACCCGGTCCCCTGCTCGAACTGCGCGGTCGGCGAGTGGGACATGTGCCGCAACGGTCGGTACACCGAGCACGGCATCAAGGCGCTACCCGGGTTCGCCCGCGACCGCTGGCGGATCGAACCCCAGTTCGCGGTCAAGCTCGACCCGGCGCTGGCCCAGGTCGGCGTTCTGCTGGAGCCGACGAGTGTGGTGGCGAAGGCCTGGGACCACATCGAGCGGATCGGGCACCGGGCCGAGTGGCAGCCGCAGACCGTCCTGGTGACCGGGGCCGGGCCGATCGGTCTGCTGGCCGCGTTGCTCGGCGCCCAGCGCGGGCTCACCGTGCACGTGCTGGACCGGGCGACCGACGGGCCGAAGCCGGAGCTGGTCGCCGGGCTCGGCGCCACCTACCACGCGGTGCCGGTCAACGACCTGCCGTTCGAGCCGGACGTGGTGATCGAGTGCACCGGCGCGCCCACTGTGGTCCTGGACGTCATGTGCAAGGCGGCCCCGAACGGGATCGTCTGCCTGGCCGGGGTGTCCAGCGGTGGTCGGAGCATCGACTTCGACGCCGGTGCGCTCAACCGGGCGTTGGTGTTGGAGAACAACGTGGTGTTCGGCTCGGTGAACGCCAACCGGCGGCACTGGGACATGGCCGCGCAGGCCCTCACCCGCGCGGACCAGGTCTGGCTCGAGTCGCTGATCACCCGGCGGGTGCCGGTGAACCGGTACGCCGACGCGTACACCCCCGGGCCGGACGACATCAAGGTGGTGCTGGAGTTCGCGTCCTGAGCGACGCGCCGCCCGATCAGATGCCGGGCAGCCGGCCGTTGCGGAACAGGTCGACGAAGAGCTGGTGGTCCTGCCGGGCGCGCACCCCGTACGCGTGCGCGAAGTCCACCAGGTGGGTGACGAACCCCGACTCGTCGTCGTGCACCGCGGCCACGATCGCCTCCTCGGTGGAGTAGTCCACCAGGTCGTGACTGGACTCGTCGTCGGCGACCGAGTGCATCCGGGCCACCGCCCGGCCCAGGTCGACGAGCACTCCGGACAACTCCTCCGGCTCGTTCACGTCCGACCAGTCCAGGTCGGCGGCGTACGGGGAGACCTCGGCGACGAGCTGGCCGGCACCGTCCAGCTCGGTGAAGCCCAGCCACGGGTCGGCGTGCGCCTGCAACGCCCGCTGCGACTCGGCGGTCCGGTGCCCCTGGTGCTGGAAGTAGCCGCGGACCGACTCGTCGGTGACGTACCGGGCCACGGCCGGCACCTGCGCCTGCTTCATGTAGATGACGACGTCGTTCTCCAGGGCCTGGGTGTGCCCCTCCAGCAACAGGTTGTACGAGGGCAGCCCGGCCGAGCCGATGCCCACGCCCTTGCGCAACACGACGTCCTTGATCCGCGCCGCCACCGGCCGGAGCTGCGTCGAGGCGGTCGGCAGGGTGCCCAGGTAGTCCTGGAAGGCGGCGCGTACCCGGTCCCGGGTGGCGTCGTCGATCTCGAAGACCCCGTCACCGACGGAGAAGCGCCGCTCGTAGTTGTCGATGGTGGTCTGCGCGGCGAGCAGGTCGACGCGGGTGTTGAGCCGGGCCTGCTGGAGCACCCGGCGCAGGACACCGTCGGCGTTCTCCAGGGTGATCGAGCCGATCGCGTCGTCGCCGCCGGCGGCGATGGCCCGCAGCTCGGTCAGGTACGACCGGGCGAAGCCGGCGACCAGGTCCCCGATCGCCCTGTCGGAGAGGGCCTTGCCGTAGCCGAGCAACGCCACGCTTGCCGCGAGCCGGCGCAGGTCCCAGGTGAACGGCCCGACGTACGCCTCGTCGAAGTCGTTGACGTTGAACACGAGTTGCCCGGACGCGTTCATGTAGGTGCCGAAGTTCTCCGCGTGCAGGTCACCGTGGATCCACACCCGGCTGGTCCGCTCGTCGAGGAACCGGTCGTCGGCGAAGTCGCCGAGCTGGTCGGCGTAGAACAGGGCGGCGCTACCCCGGTAGAAGGCGAACGGCGAGGCCGCCATCTTGCGGAACTTCCGGCGGAAGGCGGCCGGGTCGATCGCCATCGACGCACCGAACTCCTCGGTCAGCACGTCGACGATGTGGGCGGACCGCTGGTCCGTGGAGCTGGTCATGTTGGGCAGGCTAGCCCGGCCCGGCAATCCCGTACGTCGGACATCCGCTTTGCCCCTGCGGCCGACGGGTTGAGGCGAGGGGCGACGGGGTATCGCATCGCCGATTCTGGATCAAGGCGAATTGGCTGTCGGGCAAGGGCAACCAAACAGTGGGTTCGCTGACGTCTATCTGGTGTCGGGCGCGTTCCGCTCCGGCTGCCATGAGGGGAGGACCCGACTTGGGTTCGGACAGATCACGCTGGTCGCGCGGCCAACAGCTGATGAGCGTGCGGCAGACCTCCGCCCGACTTCTCCCGGGTGACGGTCGGCTGCCGTCAGGTCGCGGTGGGTGGGCGTACCGGTGGGGCGGTGAGGGAGTCGACGGAGCGCGGGGCGGCGGCCTCGCGGGGCGGGGCGTCCAGCGGGGCGGCCAGCAGATCCCGTTGCGGCACACCGCCCAGGCCGGACTGCTCGGCGGCGATCTTTTCCTGCAGACGCAGGATGCCGTGCAGCAGGGCCTCCGGCCGGGGTGGGCAGCCGGGCACGTAGACGTCGACCGGGATGAGCTGGTCGACGCCCTTGGTCACCGAGTACGAGTCCCAGTAGGGGCCGCCGCAGTTGGAGCAGGCGCCGAACGAGATGACGTACTTCGGCTCGGGCATCTGGTCGTAGAGCCGCTTGATCGCCGGGGCCATCTTGTCGGTCACCGTGCCGGACACCACCATCAGGTCGGCCTGGCGGGGGCCGTGGGCGAACGGGATCACGCCGAGCCGGATGAAGTCGTGCCGACCCATGCTGGTGGCGATGAACTCGATCGCGCAGCAGGCCAGACCGAAGTTGAACACCCAGAGCGAGTAGCGGCGGCCCCAGTTCAGCACGAACCGGATCGGCTCGCCGAGCACTCCCGGTAGCTGCACGAGCGCCCCCTCTCCTCATCGACAGTGAATCACAGGCGACGTCCTCGCGGTCCGGCGGTGACCAGCCTGAGCGCACGGCCCGATGTCCCGGATCAGACAACGAATCGACGCCAACCGACGTGCAACCCGCCGTCACGCCCGCAGGTGTGACTGGTGCTGGCGAACGCACCGCCGGTGGCCACCACGGGGAGGACGGGTGCTTGTGACGAGAGACGTGCGGGTGGGTGGACGCCCACCAGACCCAGCGGAAAGCACAACCACCACGTCGGCAGAGCTGGTCTTCGACGACTTCTACCACGCCCACTTCCGGGGACTCGTGGTGCAGCTGACCGCGTACACGGGTGACCGTGGGCAGGCGCAGGACCTGGTTCAGGAGGCGTTCTGCCGGGCGTACGCTCGCTGGGACCGGATCGTCGGATACGAGGACCCCCTGGCCTGGGTACGCAAGGTCGCCTGGAATCTCGGGCACAACCGCTGGCGGCGACTGCGCACCGCCCAGACGTGGCTGCTGCGACAGCGGGAGACCCATGTCCCGGAGCCCAGCCCGGACCGGGTGGCTCTCGAATCCGCGCTGGCGACGTTGCCGGCGAAGCAGCGGCGGGCCGTCGTCCTGCACTACCTCGCCGACCTCACTGTCGCGGAGATCGCCGCCCAGGAACAGGTCGCCGAGGGGACTGTCAAGTCCTGGCTGCACCGGGGCCGGGCCGCACTCGCCAGCCAGCTACGCGACACCAACGAGGAGGTGCGGGATGTCTGAGCAGGAGACCTTTGGCCTGGCCGAAGAATTCACCCGCTACCGCCGTACCGTGTTGGAGGAGGTCGAGGTGCCCGGGCCCGCCGCCGTCCGGCGGACGGTGCGAGGCCGTGGCCGTCGTCGGTGGGTGGCCACCGCCGGGGCGGTGCTCGCGCTGTTCGGCGGGTCGGCCCTCGGGTACGCGACGATGAACGGGCCCGACCACCGGCCGGGTCCGGTCGAGCCGACGCCGAGCGGCTCGCCGGCACCCACACCGAGTGGCCCGGAGAGCCCGACCCCCAGCCCTTCCGCGCCAAGCGGCAGCCCCACCCCCGGTGTGCCCGACGGGCGGTTCAGCAGGTCCCAGTTGCTCGGTGCGTCGGTGACGCTGCCCGCGTGGCGGGCCGGGCGCGGCTGCCCGACGTCGGGGGTAAAGATCTCCGGCGAGAATCGCGAGGGCGTCAACTGGCTCGTGGCACTCGACCACGGCGACGTCGACGGGGACGGGGCGGTGGAGACGATGGCGCTCGTGCAGTGCGGGCTCGGCACCGGTGGCCCGATGCAGGTGGTCGCCTTCGACCGGGACGAAACGGGAAAGGTCGTGACGCTCGGCCGCGTGGTCGCGACCACCATCGACAAGCCGCAGTGGCTGTTCGCACTCGACGTCGTGGATGACGGCACGGTCCGGGTGCAGGTCGGTGACATCGCTCCCGGGGGTGGCTGGGCCGCCAAGTGGTCACAGCGGCAGTGGCGCGGCTACCGCTGGAAGGATGGTTCGTTCACCCAGGTCTCCGGGCCGACGAGCTTCGGCCCGAACCCGAATCTGGCGGATGTCGCGGTCACCACCGGCGACCTCGTGCTGAAAGTCGCGGACGACGGCTCCCGGACGGGTACGGCCACGGTGCGGATCCGCAACCGGGGCACGGGCCCGGTCGCCCACGTGGCGCTGCGGTTGGGCGTGCCCGCGGTGGTGCGCGCGGACGTCGACGGGTGGGAAAGGTGCACGGGCGTCCCAGAGACCATCGACCCGATCGTCTGCGGTCTGGGTCAGCTCGCCGCCGGGGCGGAGATACGGCTGGACCTGGACTTCCATGTGTTCAAAGGCGACACGGTGAGCACGGACAAGGCGGACGTGGAGGTCCAGCCGATGGACAGCGAACGTGACGTTCTGCCGGACGTCAGCAGAGCCGACAACCTGGTGCAGATGAAGATCATCTACGGCTGACGGTCGCCGGCGGCCGGGGAAAGAAAAGAGGGGAGAAGAAACGGCGCGCGGGCGGG
>NZ_JBEZCZ010000047.1:0-52560 GCF_040647875.1 Micromonospora sp. NPDC049230 | reverse complement strand
CCCCACCGCGCCGCCATCACCACCACCAACCCCACCCACCTCACCCACGCCCTCACCGCCCTCACCACCAACACCCCACACCCCCACCTCACCCACAACCACACCCCACCCACCACCACCCCCCACATCACCTTCCTCGTGCCCGCCGCGTCGCCGGACCCCGAACCCCTTGTCACCTGGTGGCGCACGCACGGGGTCGTCGCGGACACTGTGCTGACCGAGCACGATCCCGAGGAGTTCCGCACCGCTGTCAAAGCGGCCACGGCCAGCGGCACCGCGCTGCTCATCGAGCTCGGACCCCGTGCTCTCGAGCATCTCGTCCGGGACTCCCCCGGCGGGGACACCGCCCTCTACCTGCCGACCTACGCCCCCGACGACCCGGACCCGGAACACCGGCGTCTGATGCACGAGTCGCTGGGTGTGCTCTGGACCCGGGGAGTACCGGTCGACTGGTCCGCGGTCTGCCAGCGTCCGGAGCGGATCCCGCAGCTTCCGCGTTACCCGTTCGAACACCGCGACTACTGGGTGCCGACGTTGCGGCACGAGATGACCCCGGTGCCGACGTCGCCGCACCAGACGGCACCGGCCGACGCGGGCACCGGGCTGCGCCCGCACTTCACCGACACGGCGTCCGGGCAGCTCATCGCCGAGACGCACCTGTCGCTGGCGGCACTGCCGCTGCTCGACGAGCACCGCGTGCACGACCGCATCCTGGTCCCCGCCGTCGTCTTCCTCGAACTGATGCACCGCTGCGCGCAACGCGCCCTCGACGGGCCGTTCACCGTCGCGCGCCTGGCGTTCAGCCGACCGTTGATCCTCGCCGACGACGCCGCGCGCACGGTGCAGACCATCCTGGACCCGGACGACGCTGGTGGCGCCCGCGTCCGTGTCTTCGCGCACGACCCGGACAGCGGTTGGCAGCAACTGCTCGAGGCCGACATCGTCGCCGCCGACTCGGGCGATGCCGACGAGCTGGAACCGGAGGGGTTCGAGCGGGCCCGCGGCCGGTGCCTCGACGACATCGACCACGACGAGTTCTACAAGCGAGCCTGGCATCCGTCCTTCGCCCTGGGCGCGAGCTTCCGGCTGGTGCAGTCGGCGCTGCGCGGCCGGGCCGCCGCGGTCGGGTACGTCGCCGCGCCGGACCCGTCGTGCGCGGCGCTGACCGCCGGCGTACGGCCCGACCTGCTCCTGCTGGACACCTGCGTGCAACTGATCGCGGTGGCGGCCGGGGCGGACGCCGGACCCGAACGACAGGTGTACGTCGGCACCGGGTTCGAGGGCCTGACAGTCCACCGAGCCCTCACCGACAGCGAGATACGCTGCACTGCGGTTCTACACGACGCTGCCGGCCGGGACGACGGCCTGGTCGGCGACGTGTCGATCACCGACGAGGACGGCCTGCTCCACGCCCTCATCAGTGGGGTGTCGTTCAGCGCACTCACCGGGGCGACGGTCGAGCGGCTGACCGCCCGGCCGTCCTCGATGTCGAACGGCTCGTCGAGCCGGGCCCAGACCGGTCCGAAGGTTGCCCGACCCGACGTGTCGCGACTGCGCCGGACGAGCCCGCGGCAGGCACGCGAACGCCTGGAGCGCTACCTTCGCGCGCTGCTGGCCTCGGTGGAGGGATGCGAAGCGGAGGACATCGACCCGGCCGGACCGGTCACCGCACGGGCCGACTCGCTGATGATCGCCGAGTTCCGCAGCGCTGTCGAACGCGATCTGCACGTACGGGTTCCGATGGACGTCCTCTTCGACAGCGCCTCGCCGGCCACGCTCGCCACGATGCTCGCCGACGAGATCCGCGCCGCCGGCCCCGGGCCCGCGCCGGACGGAGGCCCAGTCGTGGCCCCGGCGCCGCCCGCGCTGGATCCCGTCCTCGCCGCCCAACCCCGCCCGCTGTCGATACTGAAGACCGGCAAGCTCACCCGGATGAGCGTGGACGAGATGGCCGCGCGTGCCGCGCTCCCGCCGTCGATCGCCGCCGACGCGTCCGCGCGGCATCCCGACAGCGCCCCGCGTGGCACCCTGCTGACCGGCGCGACAGGTTTCGTCGGCGCCTTCCTGCTTGCCGAACTGCTCGAACGGCGCGACGGCGACGTCTACTGCCTGGCCCGGGCCAGCAACGCGCACCGCGCGTTGGAGCGGATCCTCACCAACCTCGACACCTACGGCATCGACGTCGACCGGCACCGGGCCCGGATCGTCGCGGTGCCCGGTGACCTGACGGAGCCGCGCTTCGGCCTGGGCGACGAGGCGTTCGCCGACCTGCACGCGCGTTGCGGCGACATCGTGCACTGCGGCGCCCAGGTCAAGTGGACATATCCGTACCGGGCGCTGGAGCGGGCGAACGTGCACGGCACCCTGGAGGTGCTGCGCCTCGCCACGTTGGCCGGCCCGGCACTCCCGGTGCACCTCATCTCCACAGTCGGGGTGTTCTCCTCGGTGGAGTACGAGCCGGACAGCGTCCACGAGTGGCAGCTGCCGATCGAGAGCGGTCCGCTGTCGGTGGGGTACGCGCAGTCGAAGTGGGTCGCCGAGCAGATGGTCCGCACCGCGCACGAGCGGGGCGTACCCATCACGATCCACCGGGTCAATGCCGGCGGGGACAGCCGCACCGGGGCGTTCAACCGGCACGACCACCTCAACATGATGCTCAAGGGCTGCATCGAGGCCGGAGTGGGACCGCGCGAGGTCAACATCCACCTGCAACCCGCGCCGATCGACTACGTGGCGGCGGCCGTGGTGGAGGCGTCCCGCCGCCCCGAACTGAACGGCTCCACCTTCCACCTTGTCAACGACAGCGAGCTGACCTGGCCGCGGCTGTTCGACATGGTCCGCGCGTTCGGGTATCCGATCGACCTGACCACGTGGGACGACTGGCGCGAACGGATCACCGGGTCGCGTTCCGGGACGATGGCTCTGCTCGGCCTGGTGCCCTTCCTCGTGGACACCATCGACGACGCGCGGGTGCCACGGTTCGAGTCGGCGTCGACCCGGCAGGCCCTGGCCGGGCTTGGGCTGACCTGCCCGCCGATGACCAGCGGGCTCCTGCACACCTACCTGCGACGGTTCGTCTCCGCCCGGTTCGTCGACCCTCCGAAGGGAGCAGTCCGTGCACTCCGTGACGCACGAGCCGATCAACTATGACCCGGCCGATCCCACGCATCGTGTCCTGCCCTGGCCGATGTACCGCCGGCTGCTTGAGGAGGCTCCGGTCCACCGTACGACAGCCACGACCCCGGACGGCGAGGACTTCTACCTCCTGAGCCGGTACGAGGACGTGGCGATGGCGCTGCGCGACCGCAGGCAGTTCTCGTCGCACGTGCGGCGGGGCGACTTCCTCGATCTGCCGATCATGGTGAACCGGGACGCCCCGGACCACACCAGGCTGCGCCGGGTGACAAACCGTGCCTTCGGCCCGCGCGCCCTGAGCACCCTGAACGGATGGATCCAGCAGACCGTCGAGGAACTCGTCGACGACCTGCTCGCCCAGCGCTCGGTGGAGTTCGTCGACCAGTTCAGCACCGCGCTGCCACTGCGGGTCGTCGGCGGCATGCTCGGCTTTCCGATGGAACGCAAGGCCGAGATGCAGCGCTGGTCCCAGGCCGTCATCGAGGTCTTCTCCGTGATGGGCGGCCTGGACCCCGAACAGGTGCCGGGTTTCTTCGAGGACTTCATGGGCCTGGTGGGGTACATCGACGAGTTGGCCGCCGAGCGCGTGGGCTGCCCGCACCGCGGCGACATCCTCAGCGATCTGGTCAGTCGGAAGGAGTCCGGGGACGTCGACCACGACGAGATGGTCGGCCTCGGCTGGTCCTACGTGGCCGCCGGCATGGAGACCACGATGAACCTGCTCGGCGGCGGAGTGCGGATGCTGTTGGAGGACCGGGAGTTGGGCCGGGTGCTGGCCGCCGATCCGGACCGCACCGACGACTTTATCGACGAATACCTTCGTCTATATACTCCGACGCCATGGTTGCTGCGCCGGGCAGAGGTGGACGTCGATCTGCACGGCACGGTGATCCCCCGCGGCGCCCTCGTGCACGCGCTGCTCGCCGCGGCCAATCGCGATCCGCGCAAGTTTCCCGAACCAGACGTGTTCGACCTGGACCGCCCGAACAAGGAAGACCACATGGCCTTCGGCGCCGGGCCGCACTTCTGCCCCGGCGCCGTGCTCGGCAAGATGTTCGCGGGCAGGGCATTCCGCGCTCTCTACCCGCATCTGGACCGGATGTCGATCGACCCGGAGCGTCCGCCGCGTCTGCGATCACGGCCCGGCACCTACGGAATCGAGCACATGGGCGTGCTCATCGCACCGGCGTCGCGGGCCGACGTGGCGTGAGTGCGCGGAGACCGCCACAACCCTGAGAGCGGGAGACATGATCGAGAGTATCGGGCTGGGCAAGACCTTCCGCGGTCGTCGCAGCAAGGTCGAGGCGGTGAGCGGCGTGGACCTCGTCGTGAAGGCCGGGGAGGTCTTCGGCTTCCTCGGGCCCAACGGCGCGGGCAAGACGACAACGGTACGGATGCTCGCGACCCTGCTGCGTCCCTCCTTCGGTCGGGCCACCGTCTGCGGCGCCGACCTCGTCGGGCAGCCCCGCGAGGTCCGCAAGCACATCGGCTACGTCGGCCAGCGGGGCGGCACCGACCCGTCCATGACAGCCTGGCAGGAGCTGATCATCCAGTGCCGGTTCCACGGGATGAACAAGTCCGCGGCGCTGGCCCGCGCCCAGTGGGCGATCGACGCCTTCGAGCTGGGCGAGTGCGCCGACCGGCGCACGGGCACCTACTCGGGCGGTCAGCGTCGGCGTCTCGACCTGGCGCTCGGCATGATGCACTCGCCCAAGCTGCTGTTCCTCGACGAGCCGACCGCCGGCCTCGACCCGCCGAGTCGGGCGAACCTGTGGGTCCAGGTGCGCAGGCTGCGCGACGAGGGGATGACAGTCTTCCTGACGACGCACTACCTCGACGAGGCGGACGCGTTGTGCGACAGGTTGGTCATCATCGACCGCGGCCAGATCGCCGCCGAGGGCACCCCGCAGGACCTCAAGCGGGAGATCGCGGGCGACATCATCGTGGTCGGGGTGGAGGGCGACGCGAAGACCATCCGCAAGGTGCTGGCCGAGCAGCCGTTCGTTCGGGACGCTGACGAACCCGATCCGCAGACCGTCCGCCTGTTCGTGGAGAAGGGCGAGACCGCGCTGCCGCACGTGATGCGCCTGCTCGACGCCCACGGGGCGGAGCTCAGATCGATCGCCCTGGAGCGGCCGTCGCTCGACGACGTGTTCCTCCGCAAGACCGGCAGGTCGCTTCGCGATGCGAAGTGACGCCTTCCCCGGACAACCAAGGAGTGCACAGTGAAGCTGCTCACCGAGACCTGGCTGGTCTACCAGCGCGCCATGATCCGCACCTTCCAGAGCTTCCGGGGGGTGGTGGTGATGACGGTCCAGCCCCTGTTCTTCCTGATCCTGTTCGCCCCCCTGCTCAAGAGCAGCCTGCGCGGGGCGGACCCGGACCGGGTCCTCAACCTGTACGTCCCGGGCCTGCTCGTGCAGTTGGCCATCTTCACCTGCCTCTACGCCTGCTTCTCGCTCGTCGCCGAGACGCACTTCGGTGTGCTGGAGCGGTTCCAGGTGACCCCGGTCAGCAGATTCGCCCTGCTGCTCGGGCGCACCATGCGCGACGCGTCGGTGCTGCTCATGCAGTGCGTGATGATCACCCTGCCGGCGGTGGCGTTCGGGCTGCACCTGTACCCCCTCCAGGTGTTGCAGATGGCGGGTCTGCTCCTGCTGCTCGCCCTGGGCATCGCACCCCTGTCGTACGCGCTCGCGTTGATCTTCAAGACCAACGAGGTGCTCGGCCCGGGGATCAGCCTGATCACCATGCCGCTCACGCTGCTGTCGGGCATCTTCGTGCCGATGACGTACGCGCCGGACTGGCTGCGCTGGCTGTCGCTGGCCAACCCGCTCACCACAGTGGTGGAGGGCGCCCGCGAGCTGTACGCCGGACACGCCTGGAACAGCGGAGTCGCGTGGGCGTACGGCCTGGCGGTCGTCGGAGCGGTCGTGTCGCTCACCTACACCGGACGGCTCTTCGCACGCACCGCCGAGTGACCGCGCCGGTGTGTCACCGGCGCGGCAACGTTCGCCACTATGGCAGGAGGGTGACCCCCACGTGACCTCGATTCTGGTAACCACGCACGCCATCACCGGGCACCTGCGCTACGCGACACCCCTGGTCCGGGAGTTGGTCGCCGCGGGCCACGACGTGCTCTGGTACACCGGCAGGGCGTTCGAACCCCTGGTCGTCGGGACCGGCGCGAGGTTCGCCCCGATGACCGCGCGCGCCGGGGCCGACGCCGTGGCGGGGGACGCGTTGCGGAACGCGCCGGACCGCGCCGGCGGGCTCGGCGGTTACGGCACCACTGTGCTGGAGGTGTTCGTTCGCCCGGTCGAGGCCTTCGTCGCGGACATCGACGAGCTGATCGACTCCTTCGCGCCCGAGGTGGTGGTGTCCGACCACAGTTTCCTGGCCGGGATGTTCGCGGCCGAACGACGGGACATCCCCCTGGTGGTCTTCTCGACCGGCGCACTGCACGTGTCGAGCGTGGACACCGCGCCGTACGGCACCGGCCTGCCGCCGGCGCGCGGGCCGCTCGGCCGGGTGCGCAACCGCGTTCTCTACCAGTTGGTCCGCCGGGTCGTCATGCGCGAGCCGCAGCGGGAGGCGACCCGGATCCGGGCCGCGCTCGGCCTGCCGCCGCTGCCGGGCTTCTTCTTCTCCTGGCCGCAGCAGATCGTCGACCGCTACATCCAGTCGAGCATCCCCGAACTCGAGTATCCCCGGCGCGACCTGCCCGACTCTGTGGTGTTCTGCGGACCGATGCGGTTGGAGGGGTTGGACGACTGGGAGCAGCCCCCGTGGTGGGGCCGGATCGCGCAGGCACGGGCCGCCGGCCGGCCGGTGGTGTTCGTCACCCAGGGCACCGCCGCCACCGATCCGCTCGACCTCCTGCTGCCGACGGTCAACGGTCTGGCCGACGAGGACGTGCTGGTGATCGCCACGTCGGGTGGGCGCGACCCGCAGGAGGTGCTGCCCACGGACCGCCGTCCGCCGAACCTGGTGCTGGAGCCGTACATCCCGTTCACCGAGGTGCTGCCGCACGTGGACCTGATGGTCACCAACGGCGGTTTCGGAGGCGTGCAGACCGCCCTGGCGCAGGGGGTGCCGCTTGTCGCGGTCGGCGACTCGGAGGACCACATGGAGAACAACGCCCGGGTGCGGTGGTCCGGCGCGGGCCTCTGGCTGCGGAAGGAACGGCAGACGGCCGAGCAGATGCGCGAGGCCGTGCACACGGTGCTGACCCGGCCGGCGTACCGCGAGCGCGCCCGCGAACTGATGGCCGCCTACTGGCGCTTCCCGGACGGTGCGCGAGCGGCGACCCGGGTGGTGTTGGATGCCGCGACCGCGCGCCGCCGTGACGCGGCCTGAGGGCGGCACACACCCGCCACGGTACGACGAGACGTGCCCTAGGACGCCGCGTGCCGCTCGGCTGCCAGGACCCGGTTGACCCGGCGGATCTTGGCGTCCACGGCATCCTGGCCGATGGTTCTGAGGTAGCCGGCATCGTCGAGGTGCTGGTGATAGTGCAGCATCACCGGATCCGAGGGCAGCGGGTCGACAAGGTGCGTCGGGTAGTTGAACCGCGGCGGCAGTTCGTACACGGCCAGACCCAGCTCGTGTGTCGCCAGCCCGAACGCGACCTGGTCGGTGTGGAACGTCAGATCGCCGAGAACCTCCGGGCGGTCCAGCAGCCACCGGTTCCATCGCGGCCAGGCGCTCCCGATCGCCGCGAACGCCTCGCGGGTCAGCACGTAGACTCCGCCGTTGAAGTTGCGCGCGAAGGTCGGCTCGCGGGAGTGGGTGGCGAGGGCGAGCCCCGGTTCGGAGTCGAAGCCCGCCGCCGCGAAGATTCGCCGCCAGTGGTCGTAGGACGGCCGCGCGAGGTCGACGGTCTTGGCGGCGACCATCTTCAGACCGGAGAACAGCCCGTCGACGTCGTCGGCGAAGGCGATGTCGCAGTCCGTGAGGACGACCAGGTCGGCATCCCGCAGCGCTTCGCTGTGCAGCTGGCTCAGCTTGTTCGAGTACGGGTGGCGTTCGTCGAACCGTGGGACGGTGCGGATCTCCACGCCCAGGTCACGGAGGAAGTCGAACTCTCGGCCGTCCACCCCTTCGACAAGGTGCATGACCACCTCGGAAGGCTGGCGCCGGGCGATGCGCAGGAGCGTCGTACTCCAGATCCAGGCCTCGTGCCGGTATCTCGGGGAGCCGTCGACGACGCAGGAGAACTTCACCGTCTCGTTCATCCGGAGTCTTTCCATGAGTTGGAGGGCGAGCTGAGCCGACGGACCCTACTCACCGGCCACGAACTCCCGCCGCACCTTGGGCGGCCAGGATCCGCTCTCGAAGATGCCCAGGGAGTACGCCCTGCCGACCAGCGCCGTCCGGTTCGTCACCCGGAACTTGCGCAGCAATCGCCCGATGCGGTATTCGACGCCCTGTCGGCTGAGAAAGAGGCTGGCCGCCAGTTGCACGCTCGACGCGCCCGAGGCGACGCCCTCCAGGACGCCCGCGTCCCGCACGTTCAGCGGCGGGACCTTGCGGGCGGGCACGGGCCTCGCCGTGTGCGGGGTGACCCGCTCCACCGCGTCGATCCCCTGGGCGTCGTCGTCGCTTCGCATCGCGGATCCCCGGAGGCGCGTCATGCTAGCGATCCACCGTGCGGACGGGTTCCCCAGTGCCGATTCGGCGCGCTTCGGCCAGAATCGCCGGGCCGAAGTCACTCCACAGCCCGTCGAGCCTTGAGGTGATCACGACGGTGTCCACCGCCTTGTCCGGCAGCGCGGTGCGGATGCCCACGTTGTGGCGCACGTCGTGGCGGCTCCCGTCCGCGACGAGCCGGTCCACGACCTGCCTGTCGAAGTCGGCGAGTACGCACGATTGCCGGACAGCGGGTACGACGGCCCCCGCCCCGAGCACCGCGACGCGTGCGTCCGGCGCGATCGACCCGAACGCCTTCTCCAACTCGGCGGTGACGGTGCGCCCGGCGCATTGGCGGGTCCAGTCCGCGACCCGGCGGCTGAGCGTCTCCACTGTGCACAGGGCGGGCTCGGTGGGCGACTGTAGGACCAGCCAGCCGAGTTCGAGTGAGGGTTCGGCGAACCGGTACTTGGCGAAGAAGCTCTCCGCGTTGCGCAGGAGGCCCGCGAAGTTCACCGCCCCGTCCCGCTCGTGTGGCGACTCGATCGCCCACGCGTCCAGGCTCACCTGGATCGCCGTGCCGTTACGTGCCAGCCGGTAGCCCAGGTCGACGTCGTCGAGGCCCCAACCGCGGAAGTCCTCGTCGAAGCCGCCGACCGCCCAGAAGTCGACGGCGGGTATCGAGCAGTTCGAACTCCAGAACAACTCCTCCGGGAAGATGCGCTCACCCAGGTCGAACCCGACCTTCTCGAACTCCCCGTGCCGCGGGTCGAGAAACCTCGGCTCGTTCCGATAGCGGTCAGCCACCTGCTGTGGTGTCAGCGTCCGGACGGCCTCGGCCAGCCCGGCCGGGGGCACGTAGCTCGGGTCGTCGACCTTGCGTGGAGGGTAGGCGTACACGTACCCGGCGATCGCCCGACCGGGCACGCTGGGTGGTGTGTGCGCGCGCAGATGCGCCGTGAGCAGGTCCGGGCCCGCCAACGTGGCACAGTCCAGGAACACCAGCAGTGGTGCCGTGGCCAGGCGCGCGCCGGCGTTGCGCAGCCGCGTGACGCCGTTGTCGCGCACCTGCGCGGCCCGGGCCCCGAGATCCTCCTGGAAGAGGTATTTGAGCCGCAGTCTGTCGGCGAAGGAGTGGACGACGGACCGAGTGTCGTCGTTCGAGCCGTCGTCGGCGACGATCACGTCGTACTCGTCGACTCCAAGCGTCTGCTCGCAGAGGCTCTCGAGCGTGCGGCGCAGGTCGTGGGCGCGATTGTGGGTGGGCACGACAACGGAAACCCGCGGTGCCGTGTCGCCGCCGGCGAAGGACGATTCCACGGTCGACTCACCGCCCCTTTTCGACACTCGACCCTCCTCGTGCTGATTATGCCGAAGCAGTGTCCGCCAGGCACCCAACCGCAGGGGAGCCGAGAAACGAGAAATCAGAAGAAGAAAATCGCAGGCAACGTCGCCCGAACTGCATCCGATCCATCGAATACTCGTTCCGCCTAGCGATGGGCGTTGATATGTTAGCCACGATCCAGCGGGTGGTCAAGGCAGGGGAAACCCGCACAGGGTTCCGTCGCAGTTAGCGTTTGTCCGGCTTGGTAACGTATTTCGAACGGCGAAGACGTCGTTGTGGCGGCGGCGGCCACAGCGGCAGCGGCCTGGAGAAACGCCCCACCAGCCACGACGCCGTAACCAGCGGATTTGAACACCATGTTTTGGGCCCAGACAACCGAAGACCAGCAGAAGCCGTACCCATTGACCACCCAGCCCACAACACAGGCGATTCCATTATCGAACCGGACAAAGCCACACCACGACGAAATCGCGGGAGAATCAGCCGCCTGCCGCCAACGCAACTCGGCGGGCCGGCATCTACCGCACTCGCCCAAGCAATGGCACAATGACTGCCATCGTCGGCCGTCGATTGTTTACTCCAGGCCGCGCCGGAGCGATCCCCAGGTGGCGCAATCCCTACCCCGGGCGGAGACTTTATGAATGATCAAGTCTGGCACGACCTGCTGGCACTACAGGTTTTAGCCCCGCTGTCATCGAACTATCTGCCCTGGAATGTTGCCGCAATGCGTCCCAGCGGTGTCGTCGCCGTGCTCAACGAGGTCGTCATCAACCGCCGGCGTCGCATCGTGGAGCTCGGCAGTGGCATCTCGTCCATCTACCTGGGACGCCTGGCGCGGCAGCGAGGGGGGCAGGTCTGGACGGTGGAGCACGACGAACAGTGGGCCGACACCATAGAACAACAGCTCGCGGACGAGTCGCTGGACGACGTGGTGACCGTCGTGCGCGCACCCCTGGCGCCGACGGCGTCCGCGTGGCCCCACGAGGAGAACGCGTGGTACGAAGCGGACGCCATTCGCCGCGGGATCGGCGACCAGCCGATCGACCTGCTCATCATTGACGGCCCGCCGGCGAGCGACGCCACCCGGCAACACTCCCGGTACCCCGCGATCCCGTTTCTCGCTCCGCTGCTCGCGGACGACTACGCAATCATTCTCGACGACATCGACCGGCCCGGCGAGCAGGACATCATGAAGCGCTGGGAGCAGGATCTCGACATCGGTTTCGAACGACAGATCCTGGCCGGCGGAATCGGAATCGGCCGCGCACGGCCGTCATTCACGGTCTGAACCCGAGGGGCGACATGAAGATTGTCACCATAGCATCCGACCTCGACCAGCCGTTCCTCCAACGACTCCTGATCCCGTCCTGCGGTATTCTCGGACTCGACCTGGTCATCCTGCACTCCACCAAGGACGGCTTCCGCCACAGCGACAAGCGGTCCATCATCACGGGCTACCTCGCGCGGCACGTCGAGGCCGATGAACTCATCGTGTTCACCGACGCGTACGACACGTTGTTCGTTCGCGGCCAGCAGCACATCGAAGAGGCCTACAAAACCTTTGCGCAGCCGGTCGTCTTCAGCGCGGAAGTCGGCAGCTGGCCGCTGGGTTCCCTCGGATTCGCCATCCTGGACGCTCCCCCCACCCCGCCGTACCCCTTCCTCAACAGCGGCGGGTACATCGGCCCGGCCGGCGTTCTGCTCGACCTGCTCGACAGATACCCGCAGCCACCGAGTGACCGGTTCGGGCTCCTGCGGAAGTTGCGGAAGTTCGGCTACGACACCAACGAGCGGTACGCCTTCAGTGACCAGTACTACTGGACATTGGTGCAGCTTCTCGAAGGCGAGACCGTGGCACTGGACCACACCGCCCTGCTCTTCGAAAACCTCGGCCCGCCGATACCGGATGTGTGGGACCTACAGATCCTGCTCGGCCACTACGAGTTCTACACACAGGACCGGAAGGCGGCCAGCTACGGGCAGGAGCGTGCGCGTCTCGAAGAGGTGCTGAAGACCCCCAGCCAGGCCGCGCACATCCATTTCTCCAATCCCATGGGCAAGGCTGCCGCACTGGACCTGCTCGACGAGGGGAAGCTGCCCGACTGGCTCCGCGAGGTCACCGGGTCCACGACACCGGCCGCCCGGGCGGCGACCGTCGTCGCGGTGGACCACCTGGTCGGCAACTGAGTACGCACGAGCCCAGGTGAACAACAGACGGAGGACGTGTGCACGCTGACCCGGGAGCTCGGCTCGTCGAGGAGCCAGCCTTCATCCTGTCGGCCATCCGGTCCGGATCAACCCTGCTGCGATGCATTCTCAACACCCACTCACAGATCTGCGCCCCCCACGAACTTCACCTGCCGCACACGAGAGTCGACACCACGACCTGGTACACCGAGCTGGCGCTTCGCACCGCGGGATTCCCCGACGAGGAGCTCAACTTCCTCCTGTGGGACCGGATCCTGCATCGCCTGCTGGAGGCCAGCAAGAAGTCGGTGCTCGTCGAGAAGACACCCGGCAACTCGCTGTCCTGGCGCCGGCTCAGCCAGTGCTGGCCGCGTGCCAGGTACATCTTCCTGCTGCGCGACCCGGCAGACATCGTGCGGTCCGCGCTGCGGGTCGGGCCTGATCCGGAGTCCACCGTCATTCCGATCGTGCTCGACATGATCGATGGGGTCGAGGACGCGCGGCGCGAGCTGTCGGGCCTCACGATTCGCTACGAGGACCTGCTGTCCGATCCTGTCGCGTCGACGAAGGCCGTCTGCGCCTACCTCGATGTCGACTGGGAACCGACGATGCTGGAGTACGGCCAGGCGGACCACGGCCCGTTCGAGCCGGGGATCGGCGACTTCGGCGACGCCATCCGCTCCGGTCAGGTGCAGCCCCGGCCGGAGACGACGACCGCCCAACCCGTTCCCGACTACCTCGGAGAACGATGCGCTCGCTGGGGCTACGCACCGGAGGCACGAGATGCCCGGTGAGCCCTCGACGTCCAGCCGCACGCTCGACCTTTCCCGGCTCCCGCCGCCGAATGGCCTCTGGCCGGCCCGTGTCACGCCAGACGTCCTGCCGTTCCAGGCGGACACCTTCGATCGTGCCGTCGTCGGGCTGGACGCGCTCCAGGCCGCGCGGCTCCCCCGCTTGTTCGACGAACTGGGTCGCGTGGTGGTCGACGGGGGCGCGATCGAGTTCGTGGTGCGGGACGACGAACCCGTCGACGGTCTGAAGATGCGCTTTCCCGACCTGATCGCGGCGGTCCTGCGGGCGTTCGACGTCTCCGCCGTCGCGTCGGACGACGGTCTCCTCGTCATCGGCACACGGAACGACTCCGCGAGACGACCCGGCGACGTCACCACCGGGAGCGCCGACTCGGCAGCCGATGCCGCGGCCGCGCTCCTGCGCATGATGCGTGACCGCGACATCGAACGGTCAGGAACGCCGGGCCCGCCCGGCGCGACGCCTCCCGCCGACGGCGACGGCTCGTCGACGACCGACCGGCCCTGGCGCATCGAGGTGTCGGCCGGCGACAGCGCACCGGCGCACGCGGTCCGGTTCGAGTCGGCAAGCCTTCCGACCACGCCACCGCGTCGGCCCGAGCTGCGCGTCGCGGCCGTCCTCGGCGAGCGGTCCCGGTCCGCGCTGCGGTACGAGTTCGGTGTGCAACCGGTCTCGCGGGACTCGTGGCGCGCGGCCGTTCGGTCGGCCCCGCCGCACCTCCTCCTGATCGAGTCCAGCTGCCCGGCCGATGGTGCGGATGGGCCGTTCACCACCGACGGCCTGCTCCGCCCGTGGGTCGTGGACCTGCTGGACCACTGCCGGCAACACGGGGTTCCCACTCTCTTCTGGAACAACGACGACCCGTCGGGCTACGAGTCGTTCCTGCCCGTCGCCCGTCACTTCGACTGGGTTTTCACCGTGGACGCGAGCTGCGCGCGCCGGTACCGGGCAGACCTCGGGCACGAGCGGGTCGGCGTCCTGCCGTTCGCGATCCAACCGCGTATCCACAATCCGGTGGGGGCCTTCTCGGACAGCGTCGGCGACATCGCGTACGTCGCACCACGTCACGATGTCGACACCGGGTTCCTGAGCGTCGCCGCCGGTCTCGGGCCGCACGTCCTCCTGCTCGGCGAGCCCGGGTCGCGCCCCGCGCTCTCCCCCGACCTCAAGGACCACGTCGTCAGTCACGTGACGTACGACCAACTACTGAGCGCGTACCGGCGCTACCGGGTCTTCCTTCAGGTGGACCCGGTGTCGGACTCCACGGCGACGCTCCCACCCGACCTCCTGGAACCACTGGCCTGCGGCACTCCGGTGATCAGCGGCTCGTCACCGGCGGGCGTCGCGCTGGTGGGCCCCGGGGCGGTGGAGGTCGACTCGGACGGGTCATCGCCGCGGCTGCTGGTCAAGGCCCTCCTGGCGAGCACCGAGCTGAGAGACCGTCAGGCCGTGCGGGGGGTCCGGTGGGTCATGCGGGAACACACGTACGCGGACCGCGTCGACGATCTCCTGCGGACCGTCGGCCTCCACGTCAGCCCGAAGCCTCGGCCCCGTGTCTCGATCGTGGCACCGACCCATCGACGCGGCGGATACGAGAGCATCATCAGGAACGTCGGTCGACAAACCTACGCGGACGTCGAGCTGATCCTCGGCCTGCACGGCGTCGACGAACCGGAGTCCCGCATCCGCGACGCCGCGGCCGCCCAGTCGATCCAGCACCTCACCGTGGTGCGCCTACCGAGTGAGCTGTCCCTCGGGTCGGTCTGCAACGAGCTGATCGGGGCAGCGTCCGCGCCGTACGTCGCCCGGTTCGACGACGACGACCTCTACGGCCCGAACTATCTGGAAGACCAACTGCGCGCCTTCGACTACACCGAGGCGGACATCGTCGGGAAATGGACCAGATTCATCTTCCTCGAGAGGCTTCCCGCCCTCGGCGTGATCTTCCCCGGCACCGAGCACGTCTACGGCACACCCCTGTGCGGCGGGACACTCCTGATGCGCAGGGAGTTGTGCGACGTGGTGAAGTTCGCCGACCAGACCAGGGGCGAGGACATCAGGTTCGTCATCGACGCGGCGCGACAGGGGTTCGCCACCTACGCGACCGATCGCTTCAACTACGTGTACGTGCGCCACACCGACACCTCTCGACACACCTACCAGCCGGCAGACCTCGACCTGCTCTCGCAGACCAGGATCGTGTCGTTCGGCCCGTCACTCGACCACGCGTTCGTCTGAGCGGTACTGATGAACACACCGAGGCGTCGACACCTGAGGGTCATCTTCACCGGGGTTCCGCTGCTCGGCCACCTCCTGCACCAGGTGCCGACCGCACGAGCCTTCACCGACCAGGGGCACGCGGTGTCGGTGCTGGTGCCGGAGTCGGTCACGACGGTCTTCGGCGGCGAGGAGTTCGAGATGCTTCCCGCCGGCGCGGATGCGGGTGTCCTCCGTGCCGAAGTTCTCCGCCGTACCGGCGAGGACGTCATGGCGGGGGCGACGCTCGCCGCACAGCTCGAGGCGTTCGGCAACACCCGCATCGACCTCTCCATGGCGGACAGCCTCGCCGCGGCGCGGGCCTGGCGGCCGGATCTCATCGTCACCGATCCGACGGACGTTCTCGGACCGCTCGTCGCCACCGCCCTGGACGTGCCCACCGCCACGCTGACGGTCGGGCCGGAGGGCTCGCCGGAGTTCCAGCAGAGGTTGCGGCAACAGGTGTCGGGGCAGTACGAGAGCCGCGGACTGACGCCTCGGCCGGCCCGCTGGGTGCTGGACGTCTGCCCTCCGGCGATGCGCCGCGACGACTGGCAGGCCCCCGAACGGTGGCGGCCACTGCGCCCCGAGGCCCACCGCGCCCCACCCGGCCAACGCACCCCCGTGCTCCGCGCACTTGTCGGGCAGCCCCGGATCCTCGTCACCTTCGGCACCCTCTTCACCGACGCCCGGCGACTCGACCCCATCCTGCGAGCGCTCGTCTCCACCGGCGCGGCGCTGCGGGTGCCCGTCGGGCTCACCGCCTCGGCCGACGACTTCGACGTGGACCCCGCGGCGGTCGTCTTCGAGCCGTTCGTACCGCTGCACGACCTGCTTGCCGACATCGACCTTGTGGTCTGTCACGGCGGTGCCGGAACAGTGCTCGGCGTGCTGGCCGCCGGGCTGCCCATGGTGGTCGTACCACAGGGAGCGGACCAGTCCATGCATGCCGGCCGGGCGGCCAACGCGGGCGCCGCCGTGCAACTCCGGGCGGACGACGTCACCCCGGAAGCTGTCGCCCGGGCCGTGGACACGGTGCTCGACACACCCAGCTACCGCGACAACGCCGGCAGGATCGCCGACCAGATCGCCGCCATGCCATCGCCCACGGAGGTGGTCACCGCGCTGGCCGCGGAACTCCTGACCGGTGCGCGGTGACACCTCGTCGAAACCGTCGCACCCGACCAGATCCGTCGCACGTCCGGAGGTGACCCGATCATGGCTGACCACATCGACCCGACACGATCGTCGGCGCTTGTGGAGATCCTGCGGCCCGAGCGGCGGCCGCACATTCTCGACGTCGGCGCCAACCCGCTCGCCAACCCCCTGGACCGGCCCCCGTACGAGACCCTCGTCGAGCAGGGCCTGTGCGAGGTGTGGGGTTTCGAGCCGCAGGAGAAGGCGTACCGGGAGCTGCTGAGGACCAAGCGGGACAACGAGCACTACCTGCCGTACGCCATCGGCCGGGGCGGCCCGGCGACCCTGCACGTCTTCCGGAACGGCGCATTCAGCAGCATGTACCCGATCCATCCACCCTCGATCGACTTTCTCGACAGGTGGCGCGACGAGACCACGCTGGTGGAGACGATCGACATGGAAACCCATCGGATCGATGACCTGCCGGGAATCGTCGACATCGACCTACTCAAGATCGACTGCCAGGGTTACGAGGTCGAGGCGATGCGGGGCGCGGAGAAGCGGCTCGCGGGCGCGGTCACGATCATCCCGGAAGTCCGGTTCCTTCAGCTGTACGACAACGAGCCGAACCTCTGCGGCCTGGACGGATACCTGCGCGCACAGGGGTTCATGCTCCACAAGTTCCTGTTCATCAAGTCGACCCTCATCAACCACTCCCGATTCGGCAGGCTGCCGAAGGAGCTGACGGTGAACCAGGCGGTCGACGGCGATGCCGTCTACATCAGGAATCCGGCCGCGCCGGAGATGACCACCGGGCAGTTGAAGAATCTCGCGATCTTCGCCGACGCGGTCTTCTTCTCCTTCGAACTCGTCATTCGGTGCCTCGACATTCTCGCCGCCCGCGGTGTCGTCACCGACGCCGACATCCAGTCATACGTCGACCGGCTGGTCGGCTGAGCCGCCGGATTGGAGACGGGTCCCGCCGCCCACCTCGGCGACGACGACCGGAGCACCGGACGCCGCACGCATCCCCGTGGGGCTGCGCCTGCCGCTCAGTGCCGGGAATGGGCCGGGTGCGGCCGCTCCGGCGGTTTCCCGATCGCATGAGCGGCGTCGGACGCGGCGATGCCGGCGAGGACGGCGACAGCGGTGCCGGCCACGGCCAGCGGCGGCATAAGGATCATGAACGGCGAGGCGCCGGCGAGCGCCAGCGCGCCGATGATCCGAGAGTGCGACACCCTGTCGAACACGGCATGCTCCACAAGGGCTCGCCCGATCAGGAACAACATCGGCCCGCCGAGGACGACGACGATCCACGCCGCCTGCGTGTGCCCGAACGGATGTTCGATAACGATTTCGTAGCCGACGGCGACGGCGACGGTCCCCGTCACCATGAGGACGTGCGCGAGGAAAGCCTCGCGGATGAGATGCGCGGGCGCAGCGGCGGCGATGATCGCTTCGGGCAGCAGTTGGCCCGCCCGGAAGAGGTAGACGCGAAACAGCAGCACCGTCGTGATGAAGGCGACGGCGAAGGCTGCCGCGGATCCGCCGCGTCGGAAGGACGTGTCGCTGTAGGCCGATCCGGTCGTCAGGATCAGCTCACCGAGCGCGATGATGAAGAACTGTCGGTAGCGCTCCGACAGGTACTCGGCCAGGACGGGCCACTGCCGTTGGGTGGAGCGGGACCACGGCGCGGGATAGAACAGCAGCAGTGCCGCGCCGTCGATGGCGATCGCGAGCGTCCACAACAGCCCGCGGGCCAGATCCGTCACGATCGCTCCCGCGATCCACGGCACTGCCGACACCGTGAACCAGAAGAACACCCCGGCTGCTCGGCGCTGGGCGTCGTGGCCGCGCAGTATCGGCACGATGATCAGACCACGAATGATGTGGACCGCGACGTAGGCGCCGGCGAAGGCCAGGCCCCGGTCGCCGAACGCCTGCGGCACCGCCACCGCCATCACCAGCGCACCGAGCATGGCCACGTAGACCACGAACTGGAGCGGCGGCCGCTGCGGGTCGTAGAGGTCGGTGACCCACGCCGTGACGAACCACAGCACCACGAACGCCAACAGCAACAGCAGCGTCTCGGCGGCTTCGACGAGGACGACCCGCCGCTCGGTCAGCTCCTCGACCAGGCGCTGTGCGACCCGATTGAGCGCGAAGACGAACACCAGGTCGAAGAAGAGCTCCAGAAGGCTCGGCCGTTGCGGTTGTCCCGGCCTTCGCAGCAGCGTTGCTGCCCTTGTCGACATGGGCCGCCCATTTCTACCGGCTTCGCCTGTCCGGGTATTGGTACCACGCCGGGCAGCTCGTCGAGGCGATAGTCAAAGAATGCCGAAGACCCCGCCCGTAGCGGGTGACCGCAGGGGCGGCTTCTACCGGCGACCGGGAAACCCCGAAGATGGTAGGCGGGCGGACCGACGAGGCACCCGCAGCACCGGACCGGAAGGCACCGGAGGACCGACGCCGTCGGTGACCGCGGCTCTCCCGTACGGTCAGAACGTGCAGAACGGCGCCGGCCTAATGAGGTCGAGGTCCGTGCAGTTCCACCCGCTGCCCTGATCGTGGTATCGCCAGCCCGTGCCGGCCGAGTAATGGAACAGGTAGATGAAGCCTGAGGCGCTGAAGGAATTCATCCTCGCAAACACTGACGCTTTGCTGTCGGAACTCAGCTAATTAACCGCGCTCGATCTAGACGGGGCTTGATCAGACGACAGGCCCATCGGGGTTCAGCCCAAGCTTCGCAACCCTGGTGAAACCGCGCCCGGAGTCTTCCAGGTCCTGGTCACCATTGGTAGTTTGTCGTGAGATCAGGTAACCCCGTTGGCGTGCTGCGTCGCACACCGGCAAACCGGACCGTCGGGTCGCCTCGTCAGGACAGAGGCCGAGGTCCGGCGGACCCGGGACGAGGGTGGCAGCGATCCCGCAGGGCCACCCGACAGGACTACCAGCGAGTTTCGACGGGCGGTGATGGGTTGGCACCGAAGCCGGGTGCGTCAGATAGGCCCAACACCCTGCTCAGCGACGCCCGCCGACGGCTTTTGTCCCCGAGCGGTTCGGGCCGACGGATGTCCCGGCAGGAGGTCGCCGAGGCGGTCAACAACTACCTGTGGGACACCTACGGCACGAGAACCAGCATGGACGCCAACCACGTCGGGAAGCTTGAGCGAGGAGAACATCGCTGGCCCAAGCCCACAACCCGAGAGGCATTCCGGGCGGTGCTAAGGGCATCGCGGGACGCCGATCTGGGCTTCTACATCACCCGTGGCCAACGCCATTCTGATCCCGTTGCGCACCAGATGCCCCCTGGCGAGATGCGCACCGCTGGTGATGATCACGCTGGCGAGTCGCGGACCGGCAGGGAGATCACGGACACTGGCGACATGAACCGCCGCGAGTTGCTACGCCTGCTGAGCCTGACAGGTGCGCTGTTGGCCGCGCCCGTCTCGGGCAGCCAGCTCGACTGGGCGCGCATCGAGTCCTCCAGTGACGGGAACAGGCAACTAGATCCAGCGACCCTCGACGAGTACGAGGGGCTTAATGCCCAGCTGTGGGCAGCCTTCGGCGCGGCCGAGTCCAAGGCGGCCGTATCACCGCTGGTTAACCGCCAGCTGACCGCGCTCACGGCCAACCTACGTCGCTCCCACGCCACACCCGTGCACCGCAGGCTCTGCGGGGTCACCGCCGACCTACTCCAGCTTGCCGGCGAGGTCGCCTTCGACGCGAACGCGTACAGTGAGGCCGCACACTGCTACACCCTGGCAGCGACCGCCGCCCGGGAAGCCGCTGCCTACGACCTCTGGGCGTGCGCGATGATCCGTCACGCGTTCATCAGCGTCTACGAGCGCGACTTCCGGCACGCCGCACCGATGCTGGACGTTGCCGCCGGCCTGGCCCAAAACGGGGACAGAGCCCTGTCGACCCGACACTGGGCACACACTGTGCAGGCACAGGCTCTCGCCGGCCTCGGCGACCTCAGCGGATGCCAGCGGGCGCTCGACCAAGCCGAAGAGGTCAACCACCTGCCCGGGCAGGTGCACAACGGCGGCTGGTTGCGCTTCGACGGCTCCCGGCTCGCCGAAGAACGCGGAGCCTGCTACGTCGAGTTGAGGCGCCCAGACCTGGCCGAGCCGGTGCTGTCCGGTGCCCTGTCGCAAAGCCTCTCCACACGACGACGCGGAACCGTCCTGACGGACCTCGCCTTGGTCGGAGTTCACCGCAGCGACGTACACCAGATCGTGCTCTACGGCAGCGCCGCCCTCGATGCTGCCCGTCAAAGCGGCTCCGGCGTGGTCGGCTCCAAACTAAACCGACTACACCACCACCTGCAGCCGTTCCTTGCCGACACTCACGTGCGGCATCTCAACAGCCAGATCAGTGCTCTGATAAGTGCAGGGGACTGACATGACCAGAGGGAGGACCAGCGTGCAGGTCGAAGGACCGGGGCGCGTGTTCCGCGAGGCGTGGATCGCGGGAGTCCGTAAGCACTACCCTGGCGAACCGAAACCGGGCTACGTCACGCCCTGGGAGGATACGCCCGGATGGGAACGAGAGAGTGCCGCCGCAGTGTATGAGCAGGTCCGTCAGTTCATCGAGGCGACCGACGGCGCAACGGCGAAGCTGACCCGTGAACAAAAAGGACGCTTCGTTGCCCTGTGCTGGATTGCGCAGATATTCAAGCATTTTCCGAACCCGAAGGCTTCCTACGTGGCCGACTGGTCAGACATGCCGGAGTGGCACCGAGAGACGGACTCGGACATCTTCGAATACATCGAGCAGACACTCGTCTCGACGCGCTGAGCGGGAGACAGTCGACAGGAGCACGCAACTCCCACTTGATGCTCGCGTCAACGTCCGGCTGCCTGCTGAGCCGGCGTGAGATTGGCGGGCAGGGCACTACGCCGACCAGCATGAGCTGCGCCTGCACGCAGGGAACTCACTGCCGCCAAGGTCTGCACGGCGCGCCCGGGAAGCCGGGCGCGCCGACGAGGTAGCAGCTCAGTGTGCGTCAAACTTACCGTCACGGATGCCGTCGGTGAACGCCGTCCACTCACTCGGGGTGAACCCCAGCACTGGCCCCGTCCGGTCCTTAGAGTCTCGCATTCCCACGGTGCCGTCGAGCGCGAAGGCGCCCTCGATGCAGTTGTCGCCACCGCCGGAGCGGCTGGACTCCCACCAGTTGGTGAACGTCTCGGGGGCATGGTCATCTCCTGGTGTAGGCGGGCAGTCCATCCGCCACGCTGGCGAAGGAGTCGAGGCTCTCGGCGGGACTGATGGCCGCGGAACGCAGGCGCTCGTACAGGTAGGCGTAGTTGGCAACCTCGTCCGGGTCGGTGAGTACGAGGTCGCCGGTGATGGTGCCGACCGCAACGACCACCGGACGCACGGCGACCAGTAAGTCTCCCCATAACTCTCCCCATTGGCCGGTGTTCCCGGAGATACGCAAGAACGCGATCGTGGAAGCACCACAAGCGATGTGTCTACGGCTTGGAGTGGGGGTCACGCAGCGACAGATTCGGCGGAGTCCCGACGGTCCGAGATGCGGGAAGAGCGGCATGGACGCCACGAGCGCAACACTGATCGCCGTCCGGCATCCCTGGCTCCTGCTCGCTGTGACTGCCGGGGAGGACGTCGCGGCGGCAGGCCGACCGTCGCGAGTTCTTTTGGACGCCCTTCCAGGAAAGGCGGATCGATCCGCCGGCCCACGTGCCGGTAGCTGCGGGGGCTACCTGCCCACCCATCATCCCAGCCCATTGGAGGTTGCCATGAACAGCCTGCTCGCCGTCAGCAACGACCCGTTCGAACTCGACGTGCAGATCGTCACGGAGGGTCCGGTCGCCGCCGCTCTGCTGGCCGACACGGACGACGGCTGCGACACCGTGAAGGGCAGCGACTGCTGACCCGAACACCCCCCGCTGGTTTCGGCAGGCGATCCCCGATGCCTGCCGGAACCGGCACCCCACATCCAGCCCCGTCCCCGGAGGAGCGCCCGTGTCGGAAGGAGGACTGTTCATGTTTCGGTCGGTCGATGCCGCGACGATCCGCATTGCCGCTCACTCATGGCCCGACGGCCCAGCGCCCTGGACGGACCGGAGCGACGCCTCCGGCATCGCGGACTGGCTGCAAACAACGTGGCGGAAGGTCGGCCTGGCCGAGGCTGTCTGGGCCGCCAGCCCTGAGTTCGCTGCTCGCGTAGAAGCGGTCCTCGCCACAGGAGGCGCTGCTTCGCACCGAGGGTGGCGGATGGCGCTGGCGCTGGCGCGGTACCTGGTCCG
Organism: Micromonospora sp. NPDC049230; assembly: GCF_040647875.1. NCBI lineage: Bacteria > Bacillati > Actinomycetota > Actinomycetes > Micromonosporales > Micromonosporaceae > Micromonospora > Micromonospora sp. NPDC049230. Next base: position 29,781 of record NZ_JBEZCZ010000047.1, on the reverse strand, counting down.
TGCGCAGCGGCGTGCGACGCCCTTCGGGTTGTTCTCAGGGGTTGCGGCCCTGCGGTTCGACGGGGTGGCTACGGTGGTGCCGGCAGGGCAGCCGGCGATCCGGGTACAGCCGGACGCGAGCTGGCTCGCGTCCCTGATTGCGCGCCTTGAAACTGAGCCCGACGTGCGCCGCCGTCTGCCCGTGCAGGCAAACAACCTGGCGCTGGTGAACGGGCCTCGGATCGTTGTGGCGCGCCGGCCGCACGCCTCTGCAAGTGCGGAGTCGACCTCGGTGAGAAACACCGAAGCGGTACGGCTGGCGGTGTCACTCGCCCGTACCCCCTTGCCGTGGGCTGAACTGGTCGACACGGTCGCTGCTGCGTTTCCCGGCTTCCCACGCGCGTCCGCTGACGCGATGGTTGCCGGCCTGGTGGACCACGGCGTCTTGATCTCCGCGCTCCGACCACCATCGACGTGCACAGACTCGATCAGGCATGTCCTGGACACCCTCGATGCGGTGTTCGACGGTGGTCCTGAGGGACAGCGAGCCCTCCGGGGCGAGCTGGGCTCTCTGCATGGTCGTCTCGGTGTCACCAGCGCGGGGAGCGCGACGTACCTTCGTGGGCTCGCCGACCACATGCGCACCTTGGCACCGGCCACCCAGCCGCTCGCGGTGGATCTTCAGCTCGCGGATCAGGTCACCCTGCCGAAGCAGGTCGCCGCCGAGATCGCCGCATCAGCGGAGGTATTACGACGGCTGACGCCAGATCCGGCGGGGCGGCCCGAGTGGCGTGCGTACCGTGCCCGGTTCGTCGACCGCTACGGGATGACGGCCGTGGTGCCGCTCGCTCGGCTGGTAGATCCACTCGTGGGGTTGGGCTTCCCCGAACACTTCGGCACCGTAGCCGAAGCGCCTGCGGCACCACTGTCCGGCCGTGACGAGCGCCTGCTCGCGATGGCTCAGCAGGCGGTGATCGACGGTGCTCGTGAGGTGGTTCTCGATGACACGGCCGTCGAATGGCTCGCCGGCCCCAGCCGAGTCACGGGGCCCGTCAGCCCGCACGTCGACGTTTCGGCAGAGGTCCGCGCGATCTCGCTGGAGGCGCTGACACAGGGCCGGTTCCTTGTCGCGCTGACCGGCATGGGCCGCTCGGCGATGGCGACGAGCGGGCGTTTCCTCGACGGGCTGCCCTACGCCGATCGGGAGTTGATGTGCCGGGAGTTCGCCCGCCTTCCTGTGTCGGTGGACGGGGCCATTCCGGCGCAGCTGAGCTTCCCGCCGCGCAAGCTGCACACCCAGAACGTGCTCAACTCTCGGCAGGTACTTCCGTGGCTGGTCAGCCTGGCCGAGCACCGGCCCGTGGCCGAGAACGTGATCGGCCTCGACGACCTCGGTGTGACCGCCGGGCGCGATCGGCTGGTGCTGGTGTCGATGTCGCGGCGGCGGGTGGTGGAGCCGACAGTGGCGCATGCCGCCGCCGTACACACGATGCCGCTGCTCGGCCGGTTCCTCCTGGAACTGCCGCGAGCCACGGATGCCCGGCTGAAACCGTTCGACTGGGGTGCGGCTTCCTGCTTGCCGTTTCGACCCGCGCTGAAGTACGGCCGCGTCCTTCTGACGGCGGCCCGGTGGCGCGTCGATCCGACGGCCCTGCCCGATGCGGACGCAAGCGATGGCGAATGGTCGACCGCCTGGGAGGCGCTGCGGACCAGGCTGCGGCTGCCAGCATGGGTGCAGGTCGGCAACGGTGACCAGCGGCTACGGCTCCACCTCGGTCAGTCCATGGATCGTGCCCTGCTGCGTGCCCACCTGGACGCCAGCGCCGGACCGGAAACCGTGGTGGACGCGGCGAGCCCGGAGGACTTCGGTTGGCTCTCCAGCCGCGCCCACGAGATCGTCGTGCCCGTCGCCTCGACGGTTGCGCCCGCTGCCGCGCCGGCTGCGGTTACCGCGCGGGACGCGTGGCCGCCACCAACTCCCGCCGAGCCGCTCCTACCTGGTGCCAGTGGCCTGCTGTCCGCTTCGGTGGCCGTCGAGCCTTCGACGATGGAACTGGTCGTGGCCCGAGGGCTGCCCGCGCTGTTCGCCGACTGGCCCGAGCCGCCGCTGTGGTGGTTCGTGCGCCTGCAACGCCCCACCCCGCAGCTTCGACTACGACTGCACACCGACGACTACGGCGACGCGGCAGTACGGGTCGGGCGGTGGGTCGCCGGGCTCCGACAGCAGCGCCTTGCCGGCGACTGGAGCCTGGACACCTACCATCCCGAGTCCGGTCGCTACGGCTGCGGCACCGCGCTGGCAGCGGCCGAGAAGTTGTTCGCCGCCGACTCCAGCGCAGCCACGGCGCAACTCGTAGCACAGCCCGGGTCTGGGATCGATCGGTTGGCACTGACCGCCCTGAGCTTGGTCGACCTTGCCGCCTCATTGCTCGGCAGCCGCACGGACGGATGCGAGTGGCTGGTGGCGCGCCCCGAGCAGCCTGGGCAGGCACCGGTCCAGCGAGACGTGCTGCGTCAAGCGATCACCCTCGACCCAAGCGAACTTCCCGAGCCCATCCAGCATGCATGGCAGGAACGCTCCAGAGCCGCAAATCGGTACGCCGCCGAACTGTCCGCCGTCGCCGGCCCGCTCACCCCCGCCTCGGTGCTTGCGTCGCTGATGCACCTGCACGTCGTTCGCGCTCTCGGCCCCGACGAAGACGCCGAGCAGCTCACGTATCGGTTGGCACGCCATGTCGCGCTGGCGGCGGTGCGCCGCCGGGTTCGCGCCGTAGGAGCATCCCGATGACCGGAACACCGCTGAGGACACCGTTGCTACCGGCGACCGAGGCGATGGCCGCGTGCATCACCGACACCCTGACCGAGCCGCCGCCCCCGGACTTCGCGGCGGACGACCACGGGCCACGCAGTACCCGCTGGTACGCCCAGTCGCTGTCCCGGGGTGCCGCCGGGGTGGCACTCCTGCACGGGGTGCGAGCGCAGACAGGACACGGTGGGTGGGAACCGGTCCATGCCTGGCTGCGACGCGCGACCGCTGACCCGCTGAACAACGGCAGCGGAGCCGGACTCTGGTTCGGCGCACCCGCTGTCACCCACGCGCTGACCATGGCCATGCCGCACTCCCGCCCGGCAGCGCTGGACGCGCTCGATCATGCCCTCGATGACCTGGTGGAACGCCGCCTGGCCGCTGCCACGGCACGCCTCACGGCGCGTGCCCGGCCCTCGCTGTCAGAGTTCGATCTTGTACGTGGGCTGACCGGCCTGGGAGCCCACCTGCTGCGCCGCGCCCCGGACGGACATCTGCTTCGGCGGGTGCTGGCGTACCTGGTCCGACTCACCGAGCCGGTGCACACCGACGATGAGGCGGGCCGGCTCGCGCCGGGGTGGTGGAGCGCAGACCCCGCCGACCGCGAAGGTTCAGAGCAGGGCGGACATGCCAACGTCGGCATGGCGCACGGCATCGCCGGCCCTTTGGCTCTCTTGGCCCTGGCCATGCGGCAGAACATCCGGGTGCCGGAGCACGCGGAGGCGATTCGCCGGATCTGCACGTGGCTCGACTGCTGGCAGCAGGCAAGCCCTGCGGGACCGTGGTGGCCAGAGAAGATCACCGTCGCGGATTTACGCCTTGGGAAGCCCTCCATGGGCGGACCGGCGCGCCCGTCCTGGTGCTACGGCACCCCCGGCGTCGCCCGCGCCCAGCAGCTGGCCGGGATCGCTCTCGACGACGCCGCCCGACAGGAGGCGGCGGAAGAAGCCCTGGCCTTCTGCCTGGCCGATCCCCGCCAACTCAGCCGGATCGTCGATCCGTCGCTGTGTCACGGCTGGGCAGGGGTCGCCGCTACGGCCTGGTACGCCGCCGCCGACGCCCCCACCACCCGCCTGAAGAACCAGCTGCCCCAGATCGTGCGCCTGCTGATCCAGCACGCCACGGACACCACCCCGGCCCGATCCGGCTTGATCGCAGGCCCCGCCGGAATCGCCCTCACCCTGCACACCGTCGCGACCGGCACCGACGTCCGCTGGGCCACCAGCCTGCTGATCAACTAGACACGGAGAGCGTTGTGGATCTCGATCACGAACCCGACACCGAGCCACCAGGCGTAGCGGCGGTAAGCCGATGGCGCCAGCTCAACCTGACCTTCTCGGACTGGCAGACCGCTGAGGACTTCGCCGCCACGCGGCTCGCCCCCGAGCTCACCGCTGCGGAAGACCACCGCGCGATCGTCGCCTTCTGGTTCATCCGCAAGAGCGCGACGTGGCGGCTGCGGCTACTGCCCGGCGACCGGCTCGCCCAGGTCTACGCCCTCCTCGCCGCCATCACCGACGACGACCGCATCCGCGGTGTCACCGAGCCCGTCTACCGGCCTGAGGCGTACGCCTTCGGCGGGGAACAGGCCATGACGATCGCCCACACCCTCTTCCACGCCGACAGCCGCCACATCCTCGGCCATCTCGCCACCGCCGGCGGCGGCACCCATCGGCGAGAACTCGGCGTCCTGCTCGCCACTCGCCTCCTGCGCGCCGCCGGACTGGAGTTCTCCGAGCAGGGCGACGTCTGGCGGCTCCTCGCCTCGCGCCGGCACCAGCCGAACGCCCACGCGCCGAGCCCACGGCTCATCGCGGCAGTGCAGCGCCTACTCACCGCAGCCGACGACACGGCCAGAAGCCCGCTCGTCATCACCCCGCAATGGCCGAGAGCCCACGAGCAGGCGGGCAGTGACCTCGGCTTCCTCGACCGACACGGCGCGCTGACCCGCGACCTACGCGAGGTGCTGACCCACCACCTTGTGTTCCTGTTCAACCGGCTCGGCATCTCCGCCGCTGACACCTGGCTACTCGCGACGGCGGCCGTGAACCTCACCTTCCACCACCCCTTCGACACCCCATCCGGCTGTCAACCTGCCGCCAAGATCGGAAGTAGGGTCAACGCAGTGAACAATTCCCCCACCGCACCGGGAACGTCGAGTGCCGCGACGCTGCGCGAACAACTCGCCAGCACGCTCGAACAGCGCGGCCACATCCGATCCGCCGCCGTCGCGCACGCGTTCCGTACGGTCTCCCGCGAGCAGTTCCTCCCCGGCGTCGACCTGGAAACCGTCTACACCCGCCGCCAGATCGTCACCAAACGAGACCCCAGCGGTGCCGCGTTGTCGTCCGCGTCAAGCCCCAGCCTTGTCGCGGACATGCTCGAACAACTCGCCCCACAAGCCGGCCACCGCGTCCTGGAGATCGGCGCGGCCACCGGCATCAACGCCGCCCTGCTCGCCGAGCTGACCAGCCCCGGCGGCACGGTCGTCACCATCGAACTCGACCAGGACCTCGCCGACGGCGCCCGCGCCGGCCTCGACCGCGCCGGCTACGACACCGTAAAGGTGATCTGCGGTGACGGTGCCCTCGGCCACCCCGATCACGCGCCCTACGACCGGATCATCGTCACCGCCGGAGCGTGGGACATCTCCGCCGCCTGGTGGGAACAACTCGCCGACCACGGCCGCATCGTCGTACCCCTGCGCGTACACGAAAGCGGCCTGACCCGCTGCTTCGCCTTCGACCGCACCGGCCCCCACCAGCTCGTCAGCACCACGACACCGCTGGTCTGTGGATTCGTCCCCATGCGCGGCAGCACCGAACACGCCGGCCACCACGTACGCCTCGACACCGACGTGGCCCTCAAACTCGACGCCACCGACCAGCCCGATCGCACCGCCCTCGCCAACGCCCTGAGCCACCCCCGGCTCGAACGCTGGACCGGCATCCAGGTCAACGACGCCGACCCCATCGGCCACCTCGACCTGTGGCTTCTCGTCCACGCCAACAAGCCGTTCGGCCGCCTCGGCGTCGGCGACACCGCCCGCACCAGCAGACTGGTCACCCCCGCCTACCGATGGGCCGGTGCCGCCATCTACCACGGCGGCACCATCGCCTACCTCGCCTTCCAGGACGCGGGCAACGGCCACCACGAACTCGGCGCGATCGCCCACGGACCGGACGCCAAGGCGCTCGCCACCGACCTGACCGGGCTGCTCGACCAATGGGACGCCGCAGGCCGCCCCAACCAGCCCACAGTCACCGCCCATCGCGCAGGAACCCGGCCAGCCGGAAGTGACGACATCAGGCGATCCGACACCATCCTCACCATCTCCTTCTGACCGCATCCACGCCGGGGCGGTGGGGCCCTGTCCCGCTCCGGCGTTCCAGGGACGAGCGCAGCACCTTGTTGCCACCATGCGGCCCTTACGCAGCAGATGAGGACACCATGACTCCGTCTCTTGCCGCCACCATCGCCGGCCGCTTCCCTCTTGTCGCCCGCAAACGACCGCCCGCCAAACCTCTGGACGCTCGGGTAGACCGGCTCGTCAGGCTCACCGAGACCGCACACCGCGAGAGCGATCCGGACAAGGCGTCCATGGTCTTCAACGGGGCCGCCCTCATCGCCTCCGACTGCGGAGACCCCCACCTTGCCCGCACCTGGTGCCGCCGCCACGCACGCCTCTACCTCAACCAAGCCCCGCTGAACGGCTACACGGCCCGCTTCGCTCTCGAACCAGTCGTCAACCTCGCTCGCCTCCGCATTCGTGAAGGCGACGGCGAGGGCGCGTACCGCCTACTCACCCACCTGCACGCGGCCATCGTCGGCGGCACTCACGCTCTTCTGGACGATCTGGAGATCCATCCTCGCCACCTTCCCACCGACCACGAAGAACTAAATCAGATCAGGAGTTGGCTGCGCGACACACTGCTCTCCGACGGAACTCGCGCCCTCGCCCTCGCCGGACGGTGGGACGACGCTGCGACCCATGTGCGCCGATACGACGGAATCGGGCCTACCCTCCTTGACGGACGACAGGTCGCGGTCGTTGCTCACCTCCTGCGGGACGAAGGGCCGTCAGCAGCGGCTCTCCTCACGGCCACCAAGGTCGAAACGCCGTGGGAGCAAGCGGTGCATGGGCTCCTCAAGAGCTGGCAGGAACTGGCTGCGGGTCGCACCCACGTCAACCACGCTGACCTCATCGAGCGAGTGTCAGTCGTACCACGAACCACCGGGTTAACCGTCTTTCGCGTTCGCCTCGGACTGGCGGCCCTGGACCTCTCGGTGGACCTGCCAATCGACGTCGTAGATGGCCTCACCAAACAACTGGTGGCAGATGCTGTTCACGACGAGGACGCGAACGCGGCGCGCGACCTCATCAATCACTCGGCTGTCGCGGCCGATAGCCACGGGACGCTACGTCCCTTGTTGAAGGCGAGCGGGTTAGACCAGGGCTACCTGCCAGCAACGGCGAGTGATCAACTTTCCGTAGCGCTCGACCTGGCCGGATCCGTAATAGCTGGGCGACGAGATCGAGGCCGGGAAGCAGGATTACGTGAACGGAAACATTAATCTGACTTCATGGCGCGTCACGCCAACGTCGAGGTCGATGTGAGCACGACCTACCTCGCAAGTGTGGCACTGGAAGAGGTCGAACGAGCCCAGGCGGAACTTGAACGCCACCTGACAGTCCGACCGACCGGAGAGTGCGTGACGTGTGGTCAGGTCGAACCGTGCTCCGGACGCCAGGAGGCCGGCACCACGTTCATCAAGCCGTCGACCGGGTGCTTCCGGGTGTGCCGCGCAACCCACGGTGGATGCTGCCCGATCTCGTGGTTCGCGTTGCCGACCGACAGCGACGGTCACGAGCTGAGCGGGACGGGATCGGAAGCCTAGAGGGCTGCGCCCGCCCCATGAGAGGCGGGCGCAGGTCATGCGGCGCGTGGCGGTACGGGTTGGTGGAGCCGGAGCAGTCGGGCGAGTGTGGCGGCTCGGTCGACGGTGGGCGGCACTTGTGGCCGCCTTGGTATCCCCAGCGGGGGCAGCAGCCGGAAGAGGACGCGCAGACATAATCCGGACCCCTGTGGATCGTGGCGATCGTCGCTTACATCCGGGTACACGCGATCCGCTGCCCGGAGGTTGCCGCCCACCCGGAAATGTTCTCCGGGAATTTCGGCGGCCGGGGTCGGGCGGTGCGGACGAGCCAGCCGCGGACGTTCGTCGTCACACGAGGCGGGTCATCCAGCCGTACGGGTCGGCGGCCCGGCCGTACTGGATGTCGAGCAGATGGCGGCGCACCCGCATGGTCACCGAGTCCTCGGCGCCGGCCTTCGGGGCCGTCACCTCGCCGCCCTCCCAGACCAGGCGCCCGACCGGCGTGACCACGGCGCCGGTGCCACACGCGAAGACCTCGGTGATCGCGCCGGACGCGACGCCCTCCTGCCATTCCCTGATCTCCACCGGGCGCTCCTCGACCTCCAGGCCGAGATCCTTGGCGAGGACGAGGATCGACCCCCGGGTGACGCCCTCGAGGATCGTGCCGAGTGCCGGAGTGATGATCTTGCCGTCGGCGGTGATGAAGTAGAGGTTCATGCCGCCGAGTTCCTCCACGTAGCGGCCCTCGGCGGCGTCCAGGAAACAGACCTGCTCACAGCCGTGCTCGGCGGCCTCGACCATGGGCGCCAGGCTGGAGGCGTAGTTGCCGCCGCACTTCGCCTCGCCCGTGCCGCCCCGCGCCGCCCGGGTGTAGTGGGTGGAGAGCCAGATGGAGACCGGCTTGACGCCACCGGAGAAGTACGCGCCGACCGGGCAGGCGAGCACCATGTAGGTGATCTCCTGCGCCGGGCGGACCCCCAGGAACGGCTCGGACGCGAACATGAACGGCCGCAGGTAGACGCTGTACTCGTCCTGATCCGGCACCCACACCTGGTCGGCGCGGACCAGTGCCTCGACCGAGGCCATGAAGTCCGGCACCGGCAACTCGGGCAGTGCCAGCCGCCGGGCGGAACGGGCGAAGCGCTCGCCGTTGGCGTGCGGCCGGAACGACCAGATCGAGCCGTCCCGGTGCCGGTACGCCTTCATCCCCTCGAAGATCTCCTGCGCGTAGTGCAGCACGGCCGCCGCGGGGTGCATGAGGATCGGGCCGAAGGGGATGACCTCGGAGTCCTGCCAGCCGCCCTCCGGCCTCCACACCGCCCGTGCCATGTGGTCGGTGAAGTACCTGCCGAACCCCGGATTCGCCATGATCTCGGCTCGCTGCTGGGCGCTCGCCGGGCTCGGGTTCTGCTGCAACGGGAACGACAGAGTCATGGCCGGGTCCTCTCACTGTCCGCGTCCCTGAGCGCTCAGGTCACCGAGAACGAACACGCAGGGGAAAATTTGTCAGATGACAGGTGGAGAATACCGATCGTATTGTCGCCGATCGTAGACAGACCTCAGCGACCCGGAGGGGCGGCGCGGCAGTGAGCCAGGGTGACGAGCGGATCGCCGCGGCCGCCGCCGACGCCGCCCGTCAGGTGCTGGGCCGGGTGGTCGTGTGTGCGGGCACCGACCTCGTCGACGTCGACGACGTCCGGGCGCTGCTGGCCCGGCAGCCCCGCTTCGCGGAGCGGCACTTCACCCCGGCAGAACGCGCCTACTGCCTGCTCGTGCGCGACCCGGCGGAACGTTTCGCCGTCCGTTTCGCCGCCAAGGAGGCGGTGTTGAAGGCCTTCGGGACCGGCCTCAGCGGGGCGGGCCTGCGGGAGATCGAGGTGGTCCGCCGTCAGTCCGGGCAGCCGGCACTGGCCCTGGCCGGGCGTGCGGCGACGCTCGCCGAAGCGGCAGGTGTCCATTCCTGGCTGATCACCCTGACGCACAGCCGGCATTTGGCCTATGCCTTCGTCGCGGGTGTCGGCCGTCCGTCCTGAGCCGCCTCCATTTATCTGCCCGTCCAAGTTGGACATACGGCCTCATATCATTTGATTGACGGCCGATGCCGCATTAATGACTTTTGGCTAATCGGCACGAAGGTTCGATCGTGACCATGAACAGATAATTGCAGCACAATCGGGCAAAACAAGAGGCAGTCAAGATCAGCAATTCTGGCGAGACATTGCCATCTATATCCCAGATAGCGAGAGCCGTTTGACCGAGCCGGGGCCGCGCCGGAAGATTCTGATCAAGCGGTTCCTCGGGGGGATGGGCTACTTTCGCACAAACTTCGGGGTGCATCACGGGTGGGTGCCGAGACGGCATCGATGCTACCGAGAGGATAATGTGGAGCCACGCACGCTCTCTCAGATCCTGGAATTCGAGCGTCGCATAGTGCCGGTGGTCGGCCTGATCCGCGCAGCCCAGATCCGCGGCGACGGCGACCAGGCGACCGCGCAGCTCGACCAGCTCTGCCGCGACGTCGAGCAGCTCGACCCGCTGATGCCGGCGAGCCAGATCGAAGCCACCGTCCACGACCTGCGGGCCTGGTCAGACTCCGGTTTCCTGGAGAAGCCGGCCTTCGATGCGACACGTGACACCGTTCCCGCACCCCGCGACGGGGAGGCCGCCGCCTTCGTCGGGCCGGTCACCCTCCCGAACGGCGACGGCTCCCGCGGCGCCTTCCTCGAGGCATTCACCGTCGTTCGCCAGGACCCGGACTGCACCGCCGAGCTGCAATCCCGCTATCCGCACGACAAAGCGGTTTTCCAGTCGACTCGACTCCTTTCCGCTTCTCCTGGGCTGCGCGACGGAAACTGCGTCGTCTTCTTCCCGGAAAACATTCCGACGGCCACGCCGACAGTGGACCAGTCGTTCGCGTGGTTTTTCTTCAACCGACACACGACCATCTACGCCCGCACGTTGGAAATTGTGGCCCGGCTCTGTGGCGCCGACTCCCCGTTCGCCGATTCCAAGGTGCTGACGTCGGCCGACGTCGACCCGGAGGACGTCTATCAGGCTCGCTGCGTCTGGGGCTACCTGCACGACTACTACCACCACACCGGCCCCCGTCCCCTCGATCAGCACCTGGCGTTGAAGACCAAGTGGCGCACCGGTCTCGCCGAGGAGCTCAAGGTCGATCTGAAATCGGCGATCGCCTGCCACGAGGAGTCGGTGCCGTACGGCGACGTCATCTTCGAGTACATCATTCTGGAACGGCTCTTCCGCTACCCGGCCGAGCCGCGCCCGTTGCGCAACTTCGACTCCGGCACCGGCTTCGCCCTCGGCACCTGGCTTGCCGAGCACGGCCTGTTCACTGTCGGCGACGACGGCCGGCGCAGGCTGGCCGGCAAGGCGGAGATCGTCGCCTCGGCCAAGGAGCTCGTCCGGACGATCGAGGACGTCGAGGCGATCACCGACGACGAGACCTATCGCGAGAAGATCACCAGTTTCCTGTACGAGAGACTGCTTCTGGAGCCGACGAGCAAGACGGACAGGTGCGGCGGCCCCCGGGCATCCCTGAGCCTCTGGGGCAGTGAGGTCCATGTCTGACGGGGCCGTGACCACCACCGACAGTGCCGCCGCCCTCCGCGATCCCGGTTTCTGCCGTTTCCACACCGACCACACCGCCGTCGTCCACTGGTCGTCCGACCACGGCTGGTCCGACCATTCCCTCGAACCGTACGCCCCGATCACCATGGATCCCGGCACCCTCGTGCTGCACTATGGACAGAGCGTCTTCGAGGGTCTGAAGGCTTTCCGTCAGCCCGACGGATCCGCCGCGCTGTTCCGCCCCGCGGACCATGCCCACCGCTTGGCCCGATCGGCACGGCGGCTGGCGATGGCCGAGATGCCGGCCTCTGTGTTCCTGGCCGCCTGCGCCGACCTCGTCCGCGCCGACGACAGGTGGCTTCCCGGGGAGCCGGGGCAGGGCCTCTATCTGCGCCCGCTGATGATCGCGACCGAGTCCGCGCTCGGCCTGCGTGACTCCCGGCGCTACCGGTGCACCTTCCTGGCCTATCCGGCCGACCCGTGTTTCGGGCGGGCCTTCGCGCCGATCTCCGTGCTGACCTCGACGGACACCGTCCGTGCGGTACGCGGCGGCGTGGGCGAGGCGAAGTGTTCCGGCAACTACGCCGCCAGCCTGCTGACCCGCAAGCAGGCCAACGCGCGCGGGTACGACGAAGTGCTGTGGCTCGACGGCCTGGAGTTTCGCTGGGTCGAGGAGCTCAGCGGCATGAACGTCTTCTTCGTCTGGCGCGCTGACGACGAGCCGCACGGCGTGCGACTGACCACCCCGCCGTGCCAGGGGACGATCATGCGGGGCGTGACCCGCGACTGCGTCATCACCCTGGCCGACGATCTCGGCATTCCGGTCGCGGAGGAGCCGACCCCGATCGACGCCGTCCTGACCGGTGCCCGCTCCGGACAACTCGTCGAGATGTTCGCCTGCGGAACGGCCGCGGTGGTCGTGGCGGTCGGCCGGATCGCCGACGGAGACGGCGACGCGCTGATCGGCGGCGGCCAGGAAGGCGCGGTGACCGCCCGGGTGCGGCACACGCTCATGGAGATCCAACACGGCATCCGTCCGGACACCCACGGATGGCTGCGGAGCGTACGCAAAGACCTCGCATCCGTGCACAGCTCGACCGACCGACAGTAAGGGAGATGGCGGATGCCTGACGCCAACGGCCGTTCCACAGCGGGTTCCGGCTCGACCACACTGCCGCACGTCACCACCATCCACACCCTCGGGCCGACGGGGACGAACCTGGAGAAGGCCGCGCACCGCTGGTTCGCCGACCGACAGCGCCCGGGTCGGGTGGTCCTGCACGCCGAGGTCGAGGATGGGCTCGACGTCATGACGTTCGACGGCACCGAGGCGATCCTCGCCTGTGCCGTCTACCCGCGTCTGCACGACCTGGTGTTCGGCAACCTGCATCGGCTCACCATGGCCGACAGCTTCATCCTGGACACGTACGAGATGGTGCTCGCCGCGCGTCCGGGCCAGGAGTCCGTCCGCACCATCGTCACCCATCCCGCCCCCAGCTGCCTGGTCACGAATCGGGGCACGATCTCGTACGCGAGCAGCAACTCCGTGGCCGCCGCCGTCTGCGCGGCCGGGGAATTCGACGCCTGCGTGACCACCGACCGGGCGGCACGGGCCGAAGGGCTGCGCACGCTGGAGAACTTCGGTCCGGTGCCGATGGTGTTCACCCTGCACGTGGGAAAGGCCGGTCCGGCGTGTTGATCATCGTCCAGCCGCTGTCGGCCGGAATCCAGCTATCGAGCCGACTGGTGGCGGCCGGCGTCCCGTGCCTGATCCCGACGCAGTTCCCCGACCTGCTGCCGGCGGAGGTCCACTCCGGTGCGCGCGTCGTCGACTGGCATCCGGATCACGGCGTGCCCGCTCTGCTCGACGTCGTCGACCGGCTGGGGGTGACGCCGACCGGCGTCATCGCGGGCTTCGAGTACGCCGTCGGCGCGGCGGCCGAGCTGGCCCGCACCCTCGGGCTGCCGGCGCTGAGCCAGGACACGGCCGAGGCCGTCCGGCAGAAGGACGTCATGCGGGAGCGCTGCGTCAAGCACGGCATCGCCGTCCCCGCATCGATCACGATCCGGGCCGACGAGGTGGGCGAATGCCCCTTCGCGTTCCCGGCGGTCGTCAAGCCCGTCGACTGGGGCGGCAGCCTGATGGTGCGCCTCGTCCGGGACGCCGACGAATACCGACGCGCCTGCGCGGAGATCCACGGGTACGGCGAGGTCAAGTTCCACAACGATCCGCGGCGGGTCGCCCTGGTCGAGGAGTACGTCGACGGCCCCGAGTTCTCCCTGGAGGGTTGGGTGGACTCGGCCGGGCTGCATCTGGCCAGCATCACCACGAAGCTGGTCAGCGCACCGCCGCAGTTCTTCGAGATGGGCCACGTCGCCACACCGCCGCACAGCTCACCGCACGGACGGCTGCTGCGCGAGTTCGCCGCGCAGGTGGTCGCCGCCTTCGACATCGCCGTCGGGCCGTTCCACATCGAGACCCGCATCGCCGCGGACGGCCGGCCGGTGCTGATCGAGGTGGGTGCCCGGCTGGCCGGCGACTGCATCCCCGAACTGGTCATGGCGGGGCCGGGGGTGGACCTCTACCTGGCGGCGGCTGCGGCGGCCCGCGGCGGCAGTTACGAAGACGAGCCCGTCTCGTCGGTGAGTGCCGGGCTGGCCTTCGTCACCACCGATCGGCCGGGCGCCTTCGCCGGCACCCTGTCCGGCCTCGAGCCGTTCCTCGACGCCGACGAGTTCGAACGGATCGTCTTCGAGGCCGAGCGCGGTGCGGCGCTCGATCCCGACGACATCTTCCACAACCGGGTCGCCCAGGTGTATTTCGTCGGCGCTCCAGGCCGGGTCGAGGACCTGGTCGGCACCGTGCTGCGCGACGTGCGGGTCGATATATCCGACAAGGAAGGCAACTGAGCGTGAGCAAGGACAACGATCTGGTCGTCGAGACGACGACCGCACCTCGCTCGAAGCCGGAGGCCGACGTGCCGACGCGCCCGGGCAGCGCACTCACCGACCACGCGTACTCGATGCGGTGGAGCAAGCGGCGGTCGTGGCAGGCCCCGACCATCGCCGACCGCGACCGACTGCCGTCCGTGCGGCCCACGTCCTCGGCCCTCAACTACGGGCAGGCGGTGTTCGACGACCTCGCGGCCTACCGGATGACCGACGGGTCCGTCGCGGTGTACCGCCCGGACAGCCACATCAAGCGGCTCAACAACGGAGCCCGGCGGATGGCCCTTCCGCAACTGGACTTCGACCGCGTCTGGCTCGCGATCCGCCGGCTTGTGGACCTGGACGCGGCGTGGGTCCCGGCGGAGGCCGGGTCGGCGCTGCTGCTGCACTCCGTGCTGGCCGGCAACGGCTCGACGCTCGAACTCGCCCCCGCCGAGGAGTGCCTGTTCACGATCGTCGCCAGCCCGCTGACACGGCAGGCTCCGGCCGAGCTGCCGGTGCGGGCGATGGTTGTCGACAACTACGTCCGGGCGTGGCCGGGCGGCACCGGCGACATCAACGCCGTCGGCAACAACGGGCCGGGGCTGGTCCCCCGGGAGATCGCCGCCAACTACGACTACCACCACGTGCTGTGGGTCGGCGGCGACCCGGAGCGCAGGGTCCAGCAGGTCGGCGCGATGAACGCGTTCTTCGTCATCGACGGCGTCCTGACCACGCCGTCCCTGGACGGCACCGTGCGGCCGGGGATCACCCGCGACTCGATCATCAAGCTGGCGCGTGATGCCGGGACCACTGTCGTCGAACGGCCGGTTCCGTTGGCCGAGGTGCTGCGGGGCATCAGCGACGGCCGGATCACCGAGTGTTTCGGCACCGGGACGATCGAGGGTGTCGTGTCCGTCAACGGCCTCGGCTACCGCGGGGAGGAATACCGACTGCCCGGCACCGTCGCCGTGGCGTCGCACCTCCGCGAGGTGGTCGAGGGTGTCCACCGCGGCGACCTGATCGACCGGTTCGGCTGGATGCGGCGACTCACCGAGGTTTCCACAGTCAACGCCTGACCACGGCGGCGCAACCCATCAGGAGATCCAGATCATGGCCTACGTCGTCACCGATGCTTGCATCGGCTGCAAGTACACCGACTGCGTGGACGTCTGCCCGGTCAACTGCTTCCACGAGGGCCCGGAGATGCTCTACATCAATCCGGAGGAGTGCATCGACTGCAACGCCTGCGTTGCCGAATGCCCGCCGGAGGCGATCTGGGCCGACGTCGAACTGCCCGAGGACAAGTTCGAGTGGATCCAGATCAACGGCGAACTGAGCCAGCAGTACCCGGTCATCTACCAGAGCGACGCCAATTCCGTCAGCAAGAAGTCCGCCTCATAAGGGATGGGATCGACAGACATGACCACCACCATCGAAAACTCGTTCATGCTCGGTCTCGACTCGAACTTCTACCTCAAGGACGACTTCGAGAGCCCGGAGAAGCGGACGAACGTCACCTGGTTCTACCCGAAGATCTGCGGCTTCCAGGACGCGCTGCGCACCGAGCAGGAGAAGGCGGAGTACTTCTCCTTCCTCGACCGCCAGACGCACCCGCAGCAGACGGACATCCTGCTGTACTTCCACATCCCCTTCTGCGAGGCGTTCTGCAACTTCTGTGCCTGCTTCAAGGAGTCCTCGGCGAAGTACCAGGGCGAGCAGCGGGTGCGGTTCGTCAAGGCCATGGTGAAGGAGATCGAGCGCAACGCCCGTTCGGCGTACTTCCAGGGCACGAAGATCAAGTACGTCCAGTTCGGCGGGGGTACGCCGTCGGCGCTCGACCAGGAGTCGATGGCGACGATCATCCAGGCCGTGCACCGCGAGTTCGACCTGAGCGAGGTCGACGGGATCTCGCTGGAGGGCAGCCCGCTCGGCCTGTCCACGGACGGCTACATCGAGATGCTCAAGTCGCTGGGTATCACCCGCATCTCGTTCGGCGTGCAGACGCTCAACGAGGACATCCGGCGCAAGCTGACCATCAAGGCCACCGTCGAGCAGGTCTACCAGACCGCGGAGAACATCCGCAAAGCCGGGATCCGGACCTTCGCCCTGGACCTCATGTACAACCTCGCCGGCCAGACCGACGAGATCCTCGCCTCCGACATCCACGGCATCTGCGCCGAGCTGCGCCCCAGCTTCGTCCAGACGTACCGGTTCAACCAGTGGGAGGGCACCCGGCTCGACAAGCAGATCCGGGCCGGCAAGGTGAGTGACGTGCTGCCGTCCGGCAGCATCGAGCGGGTCCAGTACCGCCTGATCAAGGACAGCCTGGCCGACTACGGGTACGACAGGCAGCTTCTGATCAACTTCTTCACCCACCTGGACGAGACCGGCCCGATCGGGCTGGACCACGCCTGCGGAGGCAACGGCTACCGGGCGAGTTACACACTGGGCATCGGCCCGGCCGCCGAGAACTACATGGGTGAGCGCAGCTACCGCAACCACACGAACGTGGACCGCTGGATCAAGGATGTCGAGGACGGCATCATCCCCATCGAGCAGGGCCGGATCTGCAGTGAGGACGAGGTGGAGAACCGGGTCATGGTGTTCTTCCCGGTCTTCGGCACCGTCCGCAAGGCCGACGTCGCCAACCTGGAGAAGTACCGCCGGGAGATCGACTGGATGGTGGCCAGCGGGTACGCGGTCGAGACCGACGAGGCGATCACCCTCACCGAGGTCGGCCGGGAGAACGCCGGCAACATCGCCTTCCTCTTCTACTCCGACGAGGAGAAAGCGCGGGCCCGCCGCACCATGTACCTCTCCCTGAAGAACAAGCGCAACCCGTTCCACCAGGACGAGATGAACATCCCCCGGACACCGGTCTTCCTCCAGTCCAAGCTGGCTACGCGGCCAGCCGACGCCAGCGCCGCGCCGAAGGCGGGCTGACGTGACGACCGCCGACCGGAAGACCCACGCGGACATCGAGGACGACCTGCGGAAGATCGCGGCCGAGGTCTTTCCGAACCACGACGTCGAGCTGACCTCGACCACGCCCCTGTTCAACGGCGGGCTCTCCCTCAACTCCACCCAGATGATCGAGCTGACGCTGGCCTTCGAGTCGTACTACGACATCGAACTCGAACCGGAACTGCTGACGGTGGAGCACTTCGCCACCCTCGGCTCGCTCGCGACGATGCTCGAGGACCAGCTCAACGACGACTCCTATGTCTGATGCGGTCCGCGTCGTCCTGGTGCACGGCAACGCCGGAGCGACAATCGACGGCATCTGGTTCCCGTACCTCAAACGGGAGCTCGAGCTTCGGGGCCACAACGTGGTGGCACAGACCTTTCCCGACCCGATCAAGGGTCGGATGCGGTACTGGCTGCCCTACCTGACCGACGTCATCCGGCCGGACGACCGGACGGTCATCGTCGGGCACTCGTCGGGAGCCCTGACCGCGCTGCGGTACGCGGAGTCGGCGCCGCTGCTGGGCACCTTCGTGGTGGCCGGGCACCACACCGACTGCGGCTTCGAACTCGAACGGCGCAGTGGGTTCTTCGACAGGCCGTGGGACTGGGCGGCGATCAGGCGCAACCAGCGCTTCATCGTCCAGTTCCACTCGACCGACGATCCGTGGGTCCCCGTCGAGGTGGCCCGGGAGCTGCACCGGCTGACCGGCAGCCGCCTGACCCTGATGGAGGGGATGGGCCACTTCGGGTCCTACGACCAGAAGTTGGACACGTTCCCGGAACTGCTGGAGGCGGTGTGCCAGCAACTCGAGACGGCCGACCGGTGACCGGCGACCCGCTCCGCTTCGTCGACGAGGTCCTCGACCGCCGCCACGACGACGACGCCGTGGCGGTGGTCGACCTGGCCACGAACGTGCAGGTGTCCTATCGGACACTGGCCCGGCGCACCCAGGCGCTCACCGACCTGCTGACTCCCCTCGTCGGGCGGCACGACACCGTCGCGATGGTGCTGGACAAGTCCATCGACTCGGTGGTCTGCATGCTGGCGGCGCTTCGGCTCGGCGCGCGGTACGTCCCCGTCGACGAGTCGTTGCCGCCGGCCCGGACGGCCCTGCTGTTCGCCAGGTGCCGCCCGACGGTGACGGTGGCGCATCCGGGGCATCTCGGGCTGGTCGCCGAGGCGGAGGCCGGCCGGGTGGTGGTCGCCGGTGAGTCCTGGGACACGCGGGCCGAGGCCGACTACCGGCCCTCGGCGTACGGGGACAGGACGCCTGACGACCAGGCGTACGTCATCTTCACGTCGGGGTCGACCGGCGGCCCGAAGGGCGTCATGATCAGCCACCGCAGTGTGTGCGCCCTCCTCGAAGGCGTCCAGGAGGTGGTCGGCTTCGAGGAACGGATGCGGTACCTGAACGTGGCGCCGCTGTTCTTCGACGCGTCGGTTGTCGATCTGTACTCCACCTTCCTGGTCGGCGGCAGCGTGCACCTGCTGCCCCGGCTGACGATGGCCGGCCAGGTCACGCAGGCGTGCGAACGGTGGCGCATCACCGACGTGTTGCTGGTGCCCTCGGTCATCCGGATGCTCCTCGGGCGGTTCAGCGACATCGGCCGTCGCGACCTGAGCTCGCTGCGGCGTCTGTGGTTCGGTGGCGAGTCGTGTCCGACCTCGCTGCTGCGGGAGATGGACAAGAAGCTTCCGGGTCTGACCTATGTGCACGGCTACGGCCCGACCGAGACCACGCACAGCGCCACCCTCTACGTGACCGACGACATCGCCAGCCACGACGACGAGTACCTGCCGATCGGGACCCCGCTGCCCGCCGTCGACGTCCTGATCGTCGACGACGACCTGCGACCGGTGCCCGACGGCGACACGGGTGAGCTGCTCATCGGCGGCCCGCAGGTCATGCTGGGCTACTGCGCGGAGCCGGCGAAGACCGAGCAGGTGCTGATCACGCGCGGCTCCCCGGAGATCCGGTACTACCGGTCCGGCGACTTCGTTCGGCGTACCGGCGACGGTCAGCTCGTCTTCGTCGGCCGCCGCGACGACGCCGTGAAGATCGCCGGAAACCTCGTGCACACCTCCGAGGTCGAGGCCGCCGCGCTCGCCGTGGACTGGGTGGTCGACTGCTGCGCGGTGGTGACCCGGCACCGGGTCGCCGGCCGGGCGATCACCCTCTTCGTCCTCGGCGCCGACCGGCCCGGAGCCGAGACGGACCTGACGGCCGAGCTGGCGCGGGTGTTGCCGCCGTACATGGTCCCGTCCGAGATCGTCATGATCGACGAGAGGGACGTCGGCCTGACGCCGACCGGCAAACTCGACAGGGGCCGCCTGCGCGAGCTGGTGGCGTCCGATGATCGATGACGAGATCGCCGCGTTCACCCGGCGGGGTGTGCTGACAGTGGTCCCCCGGGCGGCGTCCGGGCGCGTCCTCGCCGACGATCCCGCCGAGTTGCTCCGCCACCCGGTCGAGGAGTTCCTTCCCGCGCCGGCCACCGTCGACCGGGTCGCCGAGGCGCTCACCCGGGAGGGCCTCGCGATCGAGGCGCGCACCGACGTGGGCCTGACGGTCAGCGGTGCGCAGGCCCTGCTCCGGGACGTCTTCGGCAGCGCCGTCACAGTGGTGCGCAACAAGTACATCCGCGACTCCCCGCGCTACGAACTCGTCGCCGAGGGTCCGCTCCGCTCCCGGGTGTGCACCGACCTGATCAGCGCGGTCTCGGCGCCGCGTTCCGGCTTCGAGCTGACGGTGGCCGCGTCGCCGCCGGCGGTGCGCGGGAGCGGGCACCACCTCCGCCTTCCCGGCGACGCGGTCCGGGTGGCCGGAGCCGAGGCGCTGCACGCCGCCGGCGTCCGCGGCCAGGGCGTCCGGGTCGTCATGGTGGACACCGGTCTCTACGACCACCCGCACCACCGGCGGCACGGTTACCGGACCTCCGTCGTCGCCGCACTGCCGCAGCTCGATCCCGCGGTCGACGAACGCGGTCACGGCACCGCGATGTCGGCGTTGCTGCTGGCGGTGGCGCCCGGCGTGTCCCTCACGATGGTCAAGATGGCCACCGAGGGCTTCTCGTTTCCCGTCGCCGCGTTCCAGCGGGCGGTGCAGTTGGAGCCCGACCTCATCTCCTGTAGCTGGGGCACCCTGCGCTCGGAGCCCCATCTGCATCTCGAGGTCGCCAACGCGATCCGGCGGGGCTGCACTGTGCTGTTCGCCGCGGGCAACGGCTCGACCGACCGGCCGACAGCGATGTTCCAGTCCGTCGCCACCCCCGGCGTCATCACCGTCGGCGGGGTGCACATCGGCCCCGACGGCGCGCTACGGGCCGCCGACCTCGCCTCCAGCTACCGGTCGGCGGTCTTTCCCGGACGGGCCGTGCCGGACGTGTCCGGCCCGTGCGGCATGTTGCCCAACGGCAACTACATCCTCTTCCCGACCCAGCCCGGCTGCCTGTTCGACCGCCGCAACAGCGCCTACGACGGTACGGGTGCGGAGGACGGCTGGCTGGTGTCCAGCGGCACGTCAGGTGCCACGGCGTACGCCGCCGGCGTGGTGGCACTGGCGATCCAGCAGGGCCGGCCGACCACGGTGGAGTCGTTGACGGCCGACTGTGTGCCGGTTACGCGGGGCCGTTCCATCACCGGGGACGAGTGCGACGGGGCGAGCCCGAACCCCGCCACCGGCCACGGTCTGCTCACCGCGTACCCCTCGCACGGGGTTGTCGCTGCCGAAGGGCCGCTGTTACTCTCCTCGATGGACGGACGGGGGATCTCTGGGTGACTGGGCCATTGCGTGTCACCGGCAGAGAATCCCAGACCACCGACATCCGGCCGCACCAGATCGTGCGCTTCGTCGGCGGCCGGGGGGTCGCCGCGCTCGCCGACCAGTTTCTGCTGTTCGCCATTCCGCTGCTGGTCTTCAAGACCACGGGCAGTGTCGCCGCGAGCGGGCTCGTCTTCCTGGTCGAGTGGCTTCCACGGGTCATCTTCGTCCCCGTTGCCGGGGTGCTCGCCGACCGGGTCGACGGCTACCGGCTCTATCTGGTCGCCGACACGGTCCGGGCGTTGCTCGCCGCGGCCGCCTTCGCCGCCGTCCTGACGTGGCCGGGCGCGACGGTGGTGACGCTGAGCGTTCTCGCCGCGTCCATGTCGCTGGCCAGCGCCCAGGCGTACATCGCGATGGAGACCACGCTCCCCCGGTTCGTGCCCGCCGAGCACATGGTGCGGGCCCAGTCCGTCATCCAGGGCACCGAGCAGGCGAGCACTGTGCTCGGCCCGGCCATCGCGGTCGTGCTGGCCACACTGCTGGGAACGACAGACCTCCTGCTGGTGACCGGGGTGCTGTTCGCGCTCACCGCACTCAACGTCCTGACGCTGCGCGGCAGCCTGAGCAGTGCGGTCACCAACGCGGAGCCCACGACGGTACGCGGTGTGCTGGCCTCGGTGGCCGAGGGCGGGCGGACCCTGTTCAAGCTCCCCGCGATGGTGGGCCTGGTCGGGCTGACGATGATGGTGAACCTCATGGTCGGCGTCGGCATGGCGACCAGCGCCGCCATCACCACCGGCACGTTCGGCAAGCCCGACCGCTACTTCGGGGTGCTGTCCTTCGCCGAAGGCGTGCTCTCCTTGTTGATCTTCTTCTTCATCCCGCGACTGTCCCGGCGGATCAGCCCGCTGGTCGCGATCCTGGGCACGTTCGTGATCATCTGCCTGGGCGGGCTCGCGATCAGCCAGGCGACCTCGTTCACGCAGTTCGCCATCGGCTACACGTTGCTGATCGGCACTGTCGGCATCCTCAACGTCTTCATCCGCGCCGAACGAATTCGCCGCATCCCCCGCGAACACCTCGGCAAGACGATCGGCCTCATCGTCCTGCTGAACCAGGTCTCCCTGCCCGTCTCGGGTTTCGTCGTCGCCGTCTTCGCCACCGCGCACGGCCCACAGGCCGTGCTGCTCGGCTCGGTGCTCGGGTCCGTCCTCATCGCCGTTCTGTTGCTCCCGCTGGTCCTTCAACTGAGGTATCCCCATGCGCATCCTGGTCCTGCACCGAATCACCGATGACATCATCCGCTACGCGAATGGCCTCGACTTCGAAGCTCACGAGGTGACGTTCATCGGTACGGCCGAGCGCATGGCCACACTGCCCGCGCGGCTGCCCGGCACACGGATCGAACGGCCCGGCACCGGCGCCACGGAGGCCGAGGTGGTGGCGGCGCTCGCCGGCCAGCCGCGACCCGACCTGGTGATCGCCCAGTCCGAGTTCGACCTGATCGCGGCGGCCCGCATCCGGGAGGCGCTGGGCGTGCCCGGTCCGCGCGAGGCCGACGTGCTTCCCGTCCGGGACAAGGTCCTGATGAAGGCCGCCGCGTCCCGGGCGGGTCTGCGTGTGCCGCGCTATCTCCCGCTGGCCTCGGCCCTCGCCGGAGCCGCCGTCCCATGGTCGGGCAGGACAGTCCTCAAGCCGCTCGACGGCGCCTCCAGCCAGGACGTCCGCGTCTTCGACACCGCCGAGGCAGCCCTTGCGGCCGTACGCCGGGACGGCCTGCCCGCTGCCGCGGACCCGAACGGCTTCGAGATCGAGGAGTTCGTCGGCGGCCCGATCATCCACGTCGACGGGCTGGCCGTCGACGGCACACCCGTCACGCTCCAGGCCAGCCGGTACGTCGGCAGCTGTCTCGGGTACGCCGAGGGCAGCCCGCTCGGCTCAGTGCAGACGGACACTCCGCCTGCCGTCGTGGAGTGGACCACCGCCTGCCTACGGGCCGTCGGCATCACCACGAGCCTGTTCCACCTGGAAGGCATCGAGACACCCGACGGTCTGGTCTTCCTGGAGGTGGCCAGCAGGTTCGGCGGGGCCGGCGTGGCCGACACGTTCGAGCTGGCGACCGGCGTACACATGCCGTCGGTGCAACTGCGGGCTCTCTCGACGCCCGGCGTCCCCACCCCCGAGGCCCGTGACGCCGGCCCGGACGCCCGGTACGGCTGGTTCATCTTCCCCGGCCACACCCTCGGCGGGAGGTTCTGCGCGATCCAGGGCTCGGACGAGTTCCGGCACAACCCGCTGACCTGGCGCTGGGTGCAGCGCACCGAGGACGAGCCGGTCAGTCAGGTCCTCAGCTACGCCGAGTACGACGTGCCCATCGCCGGTATCGTCGGCCCGGCACCCACGGCCGTGCTCGACCAGTTCCTGCGGGACATGTTCGCCTCGATCAAGGTCACGGCCGCCTCCGAGGCGGGCAGCCATGTCTGAGCTGTTGCTGGTCGGTGTCGGTTTCATGGGCAGGCCCTACCTCGCCGCCGCGCGACGGCTGGGTCTGCGGGTCGCGGCCGTGGAGGGCGCGTTGCGAGCCGCGGACACGACCGGGCTCGTCGACCACATCCGGGTGGCCCCCGGCAACCACGACGAGCAGTGGGCCGAAGGAGCCTGGGCCGCCGCGGCGGACCGCAGGCCGGCCGGAGTGGTGGCGTTCACCGAGAACAACGTGCTCGGCGCGGCCCTGCTCCAGGACCGGCTCGGCATCCCCGGCCCGTCCCTGCACGCCGCGACCCTCTCCCGCAACAAGGCTCTACAGAGGGGCCTGTTCGCGGCGGCGGGCATCCGCCAACCCGAGTATCTGATGACCGACGATCTGGAGTCGGCGCGCGACTGGGCCACCGCCCGCCTGCCGGTTGTGGTGAAGCCACTGTCCTCCGCGGGGAGCGAGGGCGTGGAGCTCGTCGAAGACCTGGACGCCTTCCAGGACGCTGTGGCACGCCGAAACCACGAGGGTCCGCTCCTGGTGGAGACGGCGGTCGACGGCCCCGAATACAGCTGGGAAGCCCTGCTCAGCGACGGCAGGGTGTGGCTGGCCAACCTCACTGCCAAGGAGACCGCCGAGCCGCCCCACTTCGTCGAGATCGCGCACCGCACCGGCATCCAGCTCGACCACGAGGCCGCCGCCGAGGTGACGGAATTCTGCACAGCGGTGGTGGCCGCCCTCGGCATGCGTACCGGCATCGTGCACCTTGAGTTCCGGCTCGCCGCCGACGGGCCGACCCTGATGGAGGTCGCCGTCCGGACCCCTGGCGACTACCTGATGGATCTGCTCAGCCTCACCTACGGCCTGGACTGGTTCGAGATGGTCGTCCGGCTCGCCATGGCGATGCCCCTACCCGAGCCACCGACGGGCCCCGTCGCGTACGCGGCGAGCTATCTCCCCGTCGCGCCGGCCGGCATCCTCGTCGAGATGCGGGGCATGGCCGAGATCGAGGCACACCCGGCCTTCGTCGCGTGCGGTTGGTGGAAGCACCCCGGTGACGTCGTGCCGGCGGCGACCTGGAGTGCCGAACGCGCCGGCTACCTCATCGTCTCGGCGGAGACCCCGGCGCTGCGCGACGAGGCACTGGAGTTCGTCCGCAAGACGCTGACCATCGTCACCCGCCCGGGCTGACGGCACGGCGGGCGGCCATCAGCCGAGATCTGTAAACAACCCTTGCTATTAAGTCTCACTGACGTCAATATGTGGAGGTCACGGGTCGTCGATGCCTGGGGAGTGAGCCATGAGAAGCCGTCGGATTTTCGCAGTGGTAGCCGGGGCGGCGATGACCGTCGCGACCGCCGTCGCCTTCGTCCCCAGCAGCATGGCGGCCGTGCCCTCGGCCAACGCCGTCCCGATGGTCGCCTGCACCGCCCCGACCTGGGCCGAAGGCCCCACCTACCAGGCGGGCGCCCAGGTCACCTACGGCGGCCGGCTCTACCAGGCGCTCGTCACCCACACCGCGCACCCCGGCGCCGGCTGGAACCCCGCCGCGACCCCGTCGCTCTGGCGTGACCTCGGCGCGTGCTCGGGAAGCACGCCGCCGCCCACCACGGCACCACCGCCCACCACGGCACCACCGACGACCCCGCCACCCACCACGCCACCACCGACCACCGCTCCCCCCACCACGCCACCGCCAACCGGTGGGACCTGCGCGGTGAAGTCGCGACCGACCGGCAAGGTGTTGCAGGGCTACTGGGAGAACTGGGACGGGGCCTCCAACGGCGTACACCCCGGCCTCGGCTGGATCCCGATCACCGACAGCCGGCTCAACCAGCACGGCTACAACGTGATCAACGCGGCGTTCCCGGTGATCCGCTCGGACGGCACGGTCCTCTGGGAGAACGGCATGGACGCCGGCGTGAAGGTGGCCACCCCGGCCGAGATGTGCCAGGCGAAGGCGGCCGGCGCCACCATCCTGATGTCGATCGGCGGGGCCGCCGCGGGCATCGACCTGAGCTCCACCGCGGTCGCCGACCGGTTCGTCGCGACGATCGTGCCGATCCTGACCGCCTACCACTTCGACGGCATCGACATCGACATCGAGACCGGCCTGACCGGCAGCGGCAACATCAACACCCTGTCCACGTCGCAGGCCAACCTGATCCGGATCATCGACGGCGTGCTGGCCCGGATGCCGTCGAACTTCGGCCTGACCATGGCACCGGAGACGGCGTACGTCACCGGCGGCAGTGTGGTCTACGGTTCGATCTGGGGCTCGTACCTGCCGATCATCAAGAGGTACGTGGACAACGGCCGCCTCTGGTGGCTGAACATGCAGTACTACAACGGCAGCATGTACGGCTGCGCCGGCGACTCGTACCCGGCGGGCACCGTGCAGGGCTTCACTGTGCAGACGCAGTGCCTGAACAACGGCCTCACCATCCAGGGCACCACCATCCGCGTGCCGTACGACAAGCAGGTCCCGGGCCTGCCCGCGCAGATCGGGGCGGGCGGCGGCCACCTGTCGACGTCGCTTGTCACACAGGCCTGGAACTCCGTGCCCGGCCTCAAGGGCCTGATGACCTGGTCGGCGAACTGGGACGGGTCGAAGGGCTGGACCTTCGGTGACAACGTGAAGCGCCTACAGGGCCGCTGACGGCGACGGTGCCGGGCCCACCGCCAGTCGGTCGTCCGACAACAGGCAGCGGGCCCGGCGCCTCGACTGGTCGGCGTCTCGTCCGTTCCTGCTCAGCGGAGTCGATGACCGTCCAGGACGTACCTATCGACGCGATTGCCGTACCGGCCGATGCCCGGCCCTCCCAACCGGAAGCCCAGGGATTGGAAGAGCTGCGAGGACCGGACGTGCTGACTGTCGATCTCGGCAACGATCGGAAGACCCGCGAGGCCGCGGGTGATCCGGAGCTGGCCGAGCACGGCACTGAGCGCTTCGCGGGCGTAGCCGTTCGACCACCGCGCGGGGGTGATCCAGACCCCGATCTCGAGGTCGTCCGCCCGACGCTCGACGGCCACCACGCCGACCTGCTCGTCGGTGTGGCGATCCGCCACCTGGAGCCACACTCCGCTGCCCTGTTCGTGAGCGGCCCGGCCCCGGTGAAACCGGTCAGCCGCGCGCTGCTGGCTCCACGGGGCGCCGTCGCCCACAAGATGCGTCACCTCCGGATCAAGGGCCAGAAGGAGAAATGCCGGCAGTTCTGACTCCCGGTAGGGCCGCAGGAGCAGACGGGCCGTCATCAGCGTGGATACCCAGCGGTCGTAGCGGACACCGTCAGGGCCGTGGGGGGTGGGCCCCCTTCCCGGGGTCGCCAGAGCCTTCCCCGCCGTGCTGTCCACGTGGTCGGGAACCGCACCCTCGTGGCGATCGCCGGTGGTGGAGGTCCCGGTCGGCTCGAACATCAGAATCGACCCGCCCGGCGAGGACGGCTTGTGCTCGGTGCCCTTGGGAACCACGAAGGTGTCGCCCTGACGCAGGACGACAGTGTGTTCCTGCCCGGCCGCGTCGCGGTAGGCGACATTGAACTGGCCGTCCAGGACCAGGAAGAACTCGTCGGTGTCCTCGTGGACGTGCCAGACGTGCTCGCCTCGGGTGTGGGCGATCCGCACGTCATAATCGTTTGTCCGAGTCACGATTCGCGGGCTGTAGACGTCGTCGAACGACGCCAGCGCCTCGGACAGATTCACGACGGCCAGGTGAGCGGGAGTAATCGACATGGACCGAGCATCCCCCGGGGCCGCCGCGCCGGTCTTGGACGTTCTTGACGCCGACGGCACCCGACCGCCCGGTTGCCGGGGGTACGACCTCGACAACCGATACGGTGTGGGGTGAGCGGCACCGACTATGTCGCTGTCCTGCCACCCGCAGTGGTCCACGACGGCCGCCCCGCCGCCGACGCGCCCGGCTTCCGCAAGCGCAACCTGTACCTCGACCGGCGTTCCTGCGACCGAAGAGACCCCGCTCGACCTCGACGCCGCCGAGCCGCGACAGACCACTGTGGCAGGTGTCGCCGCGCTCGAATCCGCCGTACAGGAAGCGCCCGAGTGGGTCGTGCTGCGGTACGGCACGCTCTACGGCCCGGGCACCTGGTACGCCCGCGACGGCCTGATGGCTCAGTTCGCCGCCGCCGGGAGGGTCCCCGCCGACGCGGACGTGAGCAGCCTGCTGCATATCGACGACGCCGTCGCCGCCGCGGTCGCGGCTCTGCGGTGGCCGACCGGCGCGGTCAACGTCTGCGACGACGAGCCCTCGGCCGCCTCGGAGTGGGTGCCCGCGTTCTGCGCGGCGGCCCAGGTCCCGGCACCCGCGTCGACGGTGGGCGAGCGGCACGGCTGGGCGCGGGGAGCGAGCAGTCAGTTCGCCCGCACGGACCGTGGCTGGGTCCCGGCCTATCCCTCCTGGCGAGACGGATTCGCCACCCTGTGACCGGTCCGCTGTCACTGGTGCACCCGCCGGAAGCGGACAGGGCCGCAGCCGCTCTGGTTCGACGGCGGGATCTCGTAGCCGGTGGTCCACAGTTGCCGCCGGGTGGTGGGCGACGGTGACCGGTGCGCCTGTCCGGTGGGCGGAGAATATCCAGCCGCCAACCCAGTCGGTGTCGCGCCACAGGTTCACCCATCGCCACCCGACTCGATCGCCGATCTCGTGCAGCACCTCGTCGTCCCGGCAGCGCCTCTCACGCGCTGGCCGGCGAGGCACCCATCGGACGGGATGAGTCGTCGAGGCCCACGACGAGCAGCAGGCATGCGGTCAGTTCGGCCACCGCCATGCTCACGGCCATCGTCAGATCGGCCACGTCGGTGGCGCTCGCTCGCGGAGGTCCAGCGGCAGCGGTACGCCAGGTGGCGACGACACGAGCGGCCGCGTACCCGATGATCAGCACTGCCCCCACGACGGCCGGCACCGCCGTCCGCCAACGCCAGCCACCGTGGCGCCACGCGACGAGCAGCACCACCACCACGGTCAACGAAGGCCAACTCAGGGAGAGACCGGATTCGAGCGTAACGCCAGATCGGACGGGCCGTCAGGACGCCTGCGACATGGACGGCGGCGCACACCGCCACGGCGGACAGGAGGAACAGCCGAGGACGCACCGGCGCATCCTGCCACGAGCCGCATGAGCCTCCGTTGCGTGGCAGCGGCTTGCGTGCCGGTCAGGCCGGGGGGCCTCGATTCCCCTGTTCAGGGATGGGTGGGGTGTTCGTGCTCGGCGTGGCCCGCCGGTTCGAGTTGGAACGTGGAGTGTTCGACGTCGAAGTGCCCGGCCAGGCAGGTCTGGAGGGCGTCGAGCAGTTGTGGGGCGTGGCCGTCGTGGAAGCAGGAGTCGTCGACGACGACGTGCGCGGTGAGGACGGGCAGTCCCGAGGTCACTGTGTGTACGTGCAGGTCGTGCACGCCAAGGACGTGGTCGACGTCGGTGATGTGCTGGCGGATCTGTTCCAGGTCGGCCTCGGCGGGGGCGGCTTCGAGCAGGATGTTGACCGCGTCGCGCAGCAGCCGCAGCGCACGGGGGGCGATGACGAGGCCGATGAGCAGGGACACCATCGCGTCGGCGCGGGTGAAGCCGGTCACCGCGATGACCGCGGCGGCGGCGAGGACGCCGACGGAGGTGGCGGTGTCGGTGGCAACCTCGAGGAACGCGCCGCGCATGTTGAGGCTCGCGTCGCGGGCCCGGTAGAGCAACGCCACCCCGACGAGGTTGCCGACCAGACCGATCGCGGCGAAGACGGCCATGCCGCCGGGTCGCACGTCGACCGGTTCGAACAGACGCCGGGCGCCCTCGACGAAGACGTAGACGCCCATCCCGGCGAGGATCAGGCCGTTGACGGCGGCGGCGAGGATCTCCGCCCGCGCCCAGCCGAAGGTGCGCCGCCCGGTCGCCGGGCGGGCGGCGAGCATGGCCGCGCCGAGCGCGAGGGCGACACCGCCGGCGTCGGCAAGCACATGCCCCGCGTCGGCCAGGAGCGCGAGGCTGTCGGTGAGGACCGCACCGACGACCTCAACCCCGAAGATCACCACTGACACCATGAGTACGCCGGCCAGGGCTCGGCGGTGCCGCCCGGTCGCCGTCACCTGGTGGCTGTGGCCGTGGTCGTGGCCCATCAGCGGGTCTCCCTCACGGTGCCGGCATCGTCGCGCTGGCCGATCAGATCGGAAATCATGCTCACATGCGCATACTAAGATGATTGATCCGCGCCGCGTCAAGACTCAAGACCAAATAGTTCAGCATCTTGTTTATTCACCAGATGATGTACTGTCGGCTGGTGGAGACTCTGACGCACGGGCAGGTCCTGGCCCGCTTCGGTCACGCCCTGTCCGACCCGGTCCGCGCCCGGCTCCTGCTCGCTCTGCGCGAGGGGCCCGGCTACCCGGCGGACCT
>NZ_JBEZCZ010000046.1:0-54070 GCF_040647875.1 Micromonospora sp. NPDC049230 | reverse complement strand
CGATCGCCCCCGCCGGCCCGGCGGCCCGGCGGCCCGGCGGCCCGGCGGCCCGGCGGCCCGGCGGCCCGGCGGCCCGGCGGCCCTTGATCGACTCGGGTTTCTTGAAGTTGGGCTATCAGCCGCGAGCGGTTGCCCCGGTTTTCAGGAAGCCGAGTGGATCAAGCGCCGGGTGTCCGGGTGAGCCCACGAACCGGGCGGACGCCGTTTCGGGCCGAGCCGTTTTGGCTCGTCCCGGTCGACCTGGTAACCTGGCTCTTCGCGCAGCGGTGACGCATGTTCGTCATCTCGCGCAGAAGCTGACCAACCCGAGCTATCAAGACGAGGCTGTCGCGTGGCGAACATCAAGTCCCAGATCAAGCGCAACCGGCAGAACGAGAAGGCCCGGCTGCGCAACAAGTCGGTCAAGTCGTCGCTGAAGACCGCCGTCCGGAAGTTCCACGAGGCTGCCGAGGCCGGTGACGTCGAGAAGGCCACCGCGCTCATGCTGGACGCCTCTCGCAAGCTGGACAAGGCCGTCAGCAAGGGCGTGATCCACTCCAACCAGGCTGCGAACCGCAAGTCCGCGATCGCGAAGCGCGTGGTTGCGCTCTCCGCCTGACGACTTCACCGTCAGACTGATTCGGAAAGCCCCGGGCCTCGGCCCGGGGCTTCCGTGTGTCCGCGGGCCGGCATCGTCTCCGTAGACCAGCCACTCGATCCGGGCTCGGGCCAGGCTCGATCCGACGGGGGCCGACGCTCAACCCGACGGGCCACGCTCAACCCGACCGGGGCCGACGCTCAACCCGACGGGCCACGCTCAACCCGACCGGGGCCGACACTCAACCCGACGGGCCACGCTCAACCGACGGGCCCGGTTCGCTCTGACGGGCCGGTCTCAGCGGAACGGGTCGGCGCGGCGGGTGGGCGCCGCCGGGTCGGCGGTGATCACCACGCCGCTGACGCTGTGCGAGACCCACTCCACTCGGGCTCGACCGACGACCGGCTCCATCTGCCGGCGAAAACGATCCCGTTCCTGCTCGGGCACGAGCGCGGCGGAACGGACCACGATCGCGGCCACCATGTCGTTGAGCTTGACCATCGCCGCCACCACGGCGGGCAGCACCAGTACCGCCCACCAGGTGACCAGCTCGGCGAGGGCGAGCAGCACGGCCAGCGCGATGGTGCCCTCGAAGAAGAGGAAGCACAGCACGCCGCCGGGGTTGACGAACCGGAGGCCGAGGAGTCGGGCGTAGAGCGGCCGATACCGCTCCTCGTCGACGGCGACAGTGGCCCACGCGGGGCGGTTCGTCCCCGTCACCTGGTGCCGCCCTGCCGGGCTGCCGCGACCGAGAAGACCGCGCGCTCCAGGGCGTACGCCCGGTCGTCGGAGCCGCCCTTGACGGCGGCGTTGCACTCGGCGGCGACCTGCATGGCCCGGACCAGGCCCTCTGGAGTCCAGCCGCGCCCCTGCCGCTGCGCCCGCTCGATCTTCCAGGCGGGCATGCCGAGGCTGCTGGCGAGCTGGTACGCGTTGCCCCGCCCGGCCGACGCCACCCGGGCCACAGTGCGCACCCCGTCGGCCAGGGCATCGGCGATGGGCACCGGGTCGACCCCGACGTGCAGGGCCCAGCGCAGCGCCTCCAGTGCCGCCGGAACGTCGCCGACCATTGTCGCGTCCGCCACGGTGAAGCCGGTCACCTCGACCCGGCCCCGGTAGTAGCGGCTCACCGTGTCGGCGCTGATCCGCCCGTCGGTGTCGGCGATCAGCTGGGAACAGGCGGCAGCCAGCTCGCGCAGGTCGTTGCCGACCGCCGCGATGAGCGCTTCGGCCGCGTCGTCGGTGCACTTTCCGCCGGCCCGGCGGATCTCGTCACGGACGAAGGCCACCCGGTCGCGGTGCCCCTTGAGCTTGGCTGCCGGGACGACAGTCGCGCCGGCCGCCCGCAGCCCGTCGGCGAACGCCTTGCCCTTGGCGCCGCCCAGGTGCAGCACCAGCAGTTGCACCTCCGGGTCGGGGTTCTTCGCGTACGCCAGTAGCGCGGTGACCAGGTCCTTGCGGGCGTCCTGGCCCGAACGCAGGATCAGCAGTCGCCTCCCGCCGAACAACGAAGGGCTGAGCATCTCGGCGATCTCGCCGACGGTGAGCGCAGAGGCCTGGTATTCGCGGACGTCCACCTCGGCGTCGACACCGCGGACCTTAGCGACAGCTTCGGCGACCGCGCGCGTGGCGAGTAACTCCTCGTCACCGAGGACGAGCACAATGGGTGCGAGGTTGGCGGCGGTCACGCCGCCCATATTCGCACGGCCCACGCCGGGATCGTGCCTGCTCATTCGCTGCTTGGTCGGCGCAGCCCGCACTCAGCGCAAATCCAGACATCTATCTCAATTGGCCACCTAATTCGCAATTCCCGCCACCGGGTTGGTTCGGACAAGGGTTGACCAGCGCCTGGCCGGCCGCCGCCCCGGAGCCCGGTGCAGGATCCAGCCGTGGGCAGTCGCCGGCGGACGCGGAGTCCCAGCGATGATGGGCGGACCATCCGCACCGTGACGCCGTCGGCTCAGGACTGCCGGCCCGGTGGGATTCCCCGCCGCGCCACGGCCAGGCCACCATCAGCCCGGATCGCCGCCAGGTCGCCGTCGGTGTCGGTACGCAGCACCCGGGTGCCACCCCTGCTCAGCCGGGCCAGTATTCCCGGGTTCGGGTGGCCGTAGGTGTTGCCGCTGCCCACCGGCACGAGCGCCACCGCCGGCCGCACCGCGTCGAGAAAGCCCGGGTCCTGATACGCCGAACCGTGGTGGGCAACCTTCAACACGTCCGCCCGCAGTTGCCCCGGCGCTGCCCGCGTCAGCAGCGCGTGCTGCTCCTCGGCCTCGGCGTCGCCGGGCAGCAGGATCCGCACCCCGCCCACCGTGGCGCGCAACACCAGCGAGTTGTTGTTCGGGTCGGACCTGGTGCCGGCCAGCGGGTACGGCGGGCCGAGCACCAGCAGGTCGACGCCTCCGATCGGGTGACGGGCACCGGCCACTGTGGTGAGCAGCGCGGCCCGGCCGGCGGTCGCCGCCAGCCGGACCAGATCCCGGCCGCTCTCCGGATCCGTCGAGGACGGCGTCAGCACGGCGCCTACCCGTCGCCCCCGGAACACCCCGGCCACCCCACCCACGTGGTCGGCGTGGAAGTGGCTGATCACCAGCAGTGGCACCTCCCGTACGCCGAGTCGACGCAGGCATCCGTCCACCGCACTCGGCTCCGGCCCGGCGTCGACCACCACTGCCCGGCCGGGAGCGACAGGCAACACCACTGTGTCGCCCTGACCCACCGCGCAGACCACCACTACCCAACCCGGCGGCGGCCAGCCAGCGAGCACCAGCCGCACCGGAAGCGCACCGAGCATCGAGGCGACGCCGACGACCGCCACCAGTCGGCGTACGAGGGGGCGGCGCACCGCGATCAGCAGTGCGACTGTCAACCCGGTCAGCAGCAGTGCCCCCGGGACCCCGCCGGGCCACGGCAGGGTGCCGCCCGGCAGTCGGGCGCCCTGTCGGGCGATGACCACCAGCCACCAGGCCGGCCAACTCGCCAGCCACGCGAGGATCTCGGCGCCGGACGGCCAGAGCGGCGACACCATGGCCGCCGACACGCCCAGCACTGTCGCTGGGGCGATGGCCGGCACCGCGAGCAGGTTGGCCGGCACCGCCACCAGGCTGACCGTGCCGGAGATACCGGCGACGACCGGCCCGCAGGCCAGTTGCGCGGCTGCCGGCACGGCCAACGCCTCCGCCAGGCCGGGCGGCACGCCACGCCGCCGCAGCCCGTCCCGCCACCGCGGGGCGAGCAGCAACAGGCCACCGGTGGCCAGCACGGAGAGCGCGAACCCGGGATCCCCGGCCAACTCCGGGTCGACGAGCACCAGCACTGTGACGGCGGCGGCCAACGCGGGCAGCGCGGCGCGGGGACGACCGACGGCAAGCGCGGCGAGCCCGATCGCCCCCATCGTCGCGGCCCGCACGACGCTCGGTGACGGGCGGACCAGGATGACGAATCCCACAAGCGCCACCACGCAGAGCCCCACGGCGAGCCACGGGCCGGCCCGCGCCCAACGCGCCAGCAACAACACCGCGCCTACCACAATTGCGACATTGCTCCCGGAAACGGCATTGAGATGTGTCATCCCGGTGGCCCGGAAATCGTCCTCGACGGCGGGTGGCAGTCGGCTGGTGTCGCCCACGACCAGCCCCGGCAGCAGCCCGCCCGGATCGTCGGACAGCGGTGCGCAGGCCCGTTGCAGACCGGCGCGAAGGGTGCCGGCGGCGCGCTGCGCCCAGGACGACACACCGTGCCGCTGCGGCGGGCCGTTGGTGCTGAGCACGGCCGCGGTCAGGTCACCACCCCGGGGGACGCCGAGTCGCCCCTCGGTGGTGAGGCGTTGCCCGGGCAGCAGCCCATGCCAGGCCGGGTCGGTGGCCAGGACGAGCAGCCGCACCGACGCGTGGATGCGTCGACCGTCCGGGCCGGTGAGGCGGACCAGTTCGCTCGGTACCAGCAGCATCCCCGGTCGCCCGGCGGAACGGATCGGGCGCGGATCGTCCCGGACCACCACCTCGGCGGTGACCAGAGCGCGCTGCTCGGTCAGGGCACGGATCGGCGGGGCGTCCCGGATGGCCAGTTGTGCGGCGGTGACCGCCCCCGCACAGACCACACCGAGGCCGACCGCCACGGCGATCCAGCCGTGGCGGCGGGCGATGACCCGCGGACGACCGAAGCGGCCGAGCAGGTGCAAGGCGGCGCACGCGGTCAGGATGGCCGCCACCCCGGCTACCAGCAGGAGCGAGCGGGTGCCGAGATGCAGGCCGGCGAGCGCGGTGAGCCACGTGGCCACGGCCAGCCCGGCGAGCCGCAGGTCCGGCGACGATGCCCGATCTTGGGCAGCGGTCTGCTGGCCGTACGGCGTCGGGTCACCGCTGTTCACACCGTCACCAGGTCCTTGAGCTGCTCGTACCGTGCGTCGCCGATCCCGTCGACCTGGCGCAGGTCGCCGACGGCCTTGAACCCGCCGTGCTGGTCCCGGTGGTCGAGGATGCGCTGGGCGAGCACCGGCCCGACGCCGGGCAGCGCGTCGAGCTGCGCCAGGGTGGCGGTGTTGAGGTTCAGTGGACCGGCGGGCGGTGCCGCCCCGCCCGCTGCCGGCCCGCCCGGCGGCGGCGTCACCCCGACCACGATCAGCTCGCCGTCGGTGACCTTGCGAGCGGGGTTGAGCAGCGCCACGTCGACCCCGGGAAGTGGGCCGCCGGCCGCCTGCACCGCGTCGGCGAGCCGGGACCCGGCCGGCAACCGCACCAACCCGGGTTTGCGGACCTTGCCCGCCACCGCCACCACCAGCTCACCCGAGCCGGCCGCGCTGGGGTCACCCGCCGGGATGGCCGACGCGGCCTCGCTGGCCAGCGGGGCGACCGGTTCCGATTGCGGTCGGGACCGCCAGGCCCAACCGGCGGCGGCCAACACCACCACCACGGCGACGACCGCCAACGCCCGCACACCGCGTCGCCCCGGGTCGAACGCGCCAGGCCCGGACAGCCGCGGGGCCACCGAGCCTTCCACGGCAAGGGGTACGCCCGCGTCCGGCTCCGCCACCGGTGCCCCGGCCCGGGGTGGCAGCACCCCATCCAGAGGTACGCCCACGAGCGGTGCCCCTGCCGGAGCTGACGACACGTCCAGCGGCGTGTGCGTCAGCCGGCGCAGCCGCTGGCGTACCTCGGTCTCCTCGTCGTGTGACACAGGGCGACGCTACGGCGACAGCGGAGACGGTGGGGTGTGGCAGCGTCGCCCTGTGGATAACTCGCGCCACTGTGGACAACGCCCTGATCAAGCGCAGATCTGCTAGCGGTTCCCGCCCTCGGATCGGAATGTGGGCCCTGGAGGCGCTGCCGCCATCGCGTGAGTCCCAGAAACCGCTGGCGCGGGAGACGATGGGCCGGCAAAGATCCGATGGCGGAGGTTGGCCGCGTGCGAACTCGACTACGGCGGATACGGATCGGCGGGCGCACCTTTGTGTGACGCGCGGTGATTCACTGCGTGCCGGGCAGCGGCGACTGCCACCGGGGCATCCGCGTTCGAGCCTGGGGCGCCGGGGTACGCCGTCTCAGTCGGGCATTGCCATTGCGTGGCTCACCGCCAGGCTCAGGAGCCGTTGTCGGTCGGCGTCCGGGTCGAACGCGTCCCGCAGCGAGATGTCCCGGCTGGCCCGGGTGACTGGCTGGTCGAGTGCTGGGACGTCAAGGCCGCTACGGCGGACCAGCACAAGTGCCGTGGACAGATACCCCTCGATCATGGACTTGAGAATGGGGTGGTTTGTCGACAGGTACCGCGCGGTCAGGACGTCGACGAACGCCGCGAAGGTGTCCGGGTCGATCTGGTACTCATCCCGGCCGACATCCGGTCCGACACCCGATGGGCACTCGGCAACCGGCACCATCGCTTCGGTCATGCGGAAGAACAACTGCGCCACAGCGTTGGACGGGTTCCACAGCACCAGATCGCCGACCTGAAAACATTTACTCACCGCACCATGATCGCAGCTGGCCGGAGTGACCGGTCACCGTCCTAGCAGTCGGAGAGCATCATCGTGAGCAGTGATTTCGCGTTCTGGAAGGTCGGCGTGGGCGACCCCGGCGAGATCTACGACGGCTTGGCTGACGGCGAGACCGACGTCCTCCAACCGCACCCCGACGTCACCCGCTTCCGAGGCGAGCTGTTGTCGCGCTGGCCCGATCTGGTGGACGTCCTCGAACCGACCGAACACGACCTCGTCGACGCGCCCGACGACGCGGCGAAGTACGTGCTACTCACCCTTCCGGTAAGGATCCTCGGCCATCTCGACGACATCTACGAGCTGGCTCGGCAGCACGGACTACGCGGCTACAGCGGGGTGGCCGACGAAGCGTTCTAAAGTGTGTATCGATGTGAGTGGTTCCGGGCCGTCCTTACCTAGACTGGCCGCATGCGGCAGGCGCTGAAAGACCTGACCTTCTCCGAGCATTCCGAGTGGTTCGGCCTGGGCCCGCTGGCGATCGCCGTCCTGGCCGGTATCCGCGCGTTCGTGGCCGACGAGCACTTCGCCCGCTGGGCCTGGACCGTCATCGCCGTACTCATGCTGATCGCCTGCGCCGTCTACGTCATCTGGACCAGGAAGAGGCGGTCCTGAGCGGTCTGGAGGGCAGCCACAGGCATAGACCGTACGGCCGTTGGTGCCGGCCCGGTGGACTGCCCACCCAAGCCGGCACCCCTCCTCGACGAGCGGGGGTGCGCCGCCCCCGACATCGGTCGCTACAGGTACGGCCGGGTGATGATCTCGATCGCGTGCCCTGCCGGGTCGAAGAAGTAGAAGCCCCGTCCACCGTGCTCGGTGTTGGTCTCCCCCTCGCGCTTCAGTTGCGGGTCCGCCCAGTAGGTGATGCCGCGCCCCTCGACGAACGCCAGACACCGCACGAACAACTCGTCGTCGACGAGGAACGCGTAGTGCTGCATCTGGATGTCCACCGGTGGCTCGGCGAACTGAAGCAGCTGCCCCTCGTCCAGTTGCACGTTGACGAAGGGCCCCCACGAGGGCGCCTCCGGCAACTCGAACAGCTCCCGGTAGAACGCGGCCGACGCGCTCTTATCCTTGCTGGCGATGATTGTGTGGTTGAACGTGACTGTCATCCGTACCGTCCTCTTCCCGGTCGATCCGAAGACCCGACCGGAGGCCCAGAGCCCTCCGCAGCCACAGCGATGACAAAACCCCGAGGGCACCGACGCCCCGGATCCCGCACGAGAGACGCGGTCATCGCGTCGATCTCGGCGTGGTGGCTGAAGTAGCCAGAACCTCCGGGGGGTAGGCCCATCTGGGGCGCGCACGGAGGGTAACACGACGGCGTGGGCCGAATCATTCACCGCTTCTGAAACATGATGGAAGCGACGTCCGCCATAACCGTGAGCGCCCAGTCAAGCTGTCGGCAATCGTTGCGGCCGTGGCACTCCAGGCACCCGCCTGCCCGCCATGGGCGGGCAGACCAGACACCTCAGGAGTGCTGAAGTCCAGGAGAATCGATCATGCCGACGAGACCGCCGCACTACCACCGCGTGGCGGACGACATCGAGCAGAAGATCCGCTCGGGCGAATACCCACCGGGCCGACAACTGCCATCGGTGTCCGAGATCGGTGCGCTTTACAACGTGGCACGCTCCACGGCCTACCGGGCCGTCAAGGAGTTGCACGAGCGGGACCTGGTCTACGGTCAGCAGGGGCAGGGCGTCTTCGTCGCCGACAGTTAGACATCTGATCGGCACGAACGATCCGGTGTCAGCGGGCCTCCGGGTCGAGGCCGAGCACTGCTCGTCCCCCGTCCACCGGCAGGATCACCCCGTTGACGAAGCTCGCCGCCGGCGACAGCAGGTACGCGACGGCCTCGGCCACCTCGTCGACCCGCCCGATCCGGCCCACCGGGTGCAGCCGACTCAGCTCGGCGTCGATCCACTGGGCCTGCGTGGGCTCCTGCGCGGCCAGGAACTCGGCGTGCCGCTCGGTGGCGATCGAGCCGAGCGCGACCGCGTTGGCGCGGATGCCGTACTTCCCATACTCGACGGCGAGTGCCCGGGTCAGCCCCTCCACGGCGGCCTTCGCCGTCGCGTACGGCAGGGCGCCCGACACGGGCCGGCGGGCCTGGTGCGACGAGACGTTGACGATCGCGCCGCCGGCGGCGCGGGCCAGGAACCGGCGGACGGCCACTGCGGCGCCCACCACGGCCGGCCGCAGATTCAGCCCGATCAGGTCCAGGACCGTGTCGGCCGACGCGGAGTGCAGTGCGGCGTCGCGGAACACCGCCGCGTTGTTCACCCAACCGGTCAGGGGCGCCGCGCGTTCGGCCAGCTCGGCGGCGTGCTCGGCCACGCGCTCGTCGGCGGCGTCACCGAACACCGCGACGAGTCGGTCGGCGGCGGGATGCCCGGCGAGCCAGTCCGCGGCGTCGGCGTCGTGCTCCAACACGACTACTGTGGCACCGGTCGCCACCAGGCGTTCCACCACGGCCCGGCCGACACCGCGACCACCGCCGGTCACCACACACGACGTGGGCACCGCTCAGCGCTCCGGTCGACGGTGGACGACCACGCAGGCCAGGCCCGGCCCGGCGTGCGCGGCGACGACAGCCCCCGCCTCGGAGACGTACGTGTCGTGCAGCCGGTCGCCGAGCCGCCCGGTCAGCGCGGTGCCCAGCGCCTCAGCCCGTTGCGGCGCGGCCAGGTGGTGCACGCCGAGATCCACGTCGTCGTCCCCGGCCGCCTCGACGGCCAGGTCCACGAGGCGGGCCACCCCCCGGCTGGCGGTGCGGACCTTCTCACGCAGCACGATCGCCCCGTCCGGCATGTGCATGATCGGCTTGACGGACAGGGCCGTACCGAACAGCGCCTCGGCCGCGTTGATCCGGCCACCCCGGCGGAGAAACTCCAGCGTGTCGACGTAGAAGAAGACGGTGGTGCGGGCGACGGCGGCGAGCGCCGCGTCGCGTACCCCAGCGAGGTCGGCGCCGACCTCGGCGGCGGTGGCGGCCGCGATGGCCGGAAAGCCGAGTCCCATGCCGGCGGACCGGCTGTCCACGACCTCGACCCGGCCGTCCAGGTCCGCGGCGGCCAGCCGGGCCGCCTCCACAGTGCCCGACAACGCGGCGGAGAGGTGCACCGAGACGATCCCGTCGGCGCCGGTGTCGAGCAACTGACGGTACGTCCGCGCGAACTGCTCCGGCGCCGGTCGGGAGGTGGTCGCCGTGACCCGGCGGGCGCTCAGTGCCAGGGTCGCGTCGGCCGGCTGGGTCTCCACCCCCTCCAGCCCTTCCGCGCCGTTGAGCACGACGGTCAACGGAACGACTGTCAGCCGGTGCGCCTGCACCAGCTCGGGCGGAAGGTAGGCGGTGGAGTCGATGACAACCGCGACGGGCATGCCCGGCACGCTAGCCGATCGAGGCCTCGAACGCCGAGGTGCGAGAAGCTCAGATCGCGTCGACGGCGACCGGCGCGGTGACCAGGCCGACGTTGTGCGCCCGCAACTGCCAGCCACTGACGTCCTGTGGGCGCCCGACGGTCGGCGCGCGGTCGTCGTGCCGCAGCTCGCTCCAGTGGCAGTTGGCCAGCGAACCGATGGTGCGCAGCACGCTGGTGTCCCAGCCGAGCAGGTGACCGATGCCCTGCCGGGAGCCGCCGCCGTGAGTGGCGATCACCACGGTGCCGCCGGGAGCCGCTTCGGCCGCCTCCCGCAGTGCGGCGCCGACCCGTTCGCCGAGAACGTGCAAGGGTTCGAGATCGGCGCCCGGGTCGGGGTCGCCGGCCCGCCACCGCGCGTACTCCTCGGGGAAACGCTCGGCGACCTCGGTGAGGTGCAGTCCCTGCCACTGGCCGAAGTGCCGCTCGCGCAGCCGGGCGTCGGTGCGGACCGGAAGCCCGGTCAGCGCGGCGAGCGCCGCGGCGGTCTCCGCGGCGCGGCTCAGGTCGCTGGCCACTATCGCGTCGGGCCGCAGCGCCGCGAGCAGCGGGGCAGCGGCGCGGGCCTGGTCGCGACCCAGTTCGTTGAGGGGTACGTCGGTCTGCCCCTGGACGCGGTTGGCGGCGTTCCAGTCGGTGTTGCCGTGCCGCCAGACGATCAGTCGGGTCATTCGGCGGCGGCGGACGACCCGCTGGCGTCGGCCTCGACCAGGTCGCGGTCGACGAACGGGATGGTGGGGCAGTCCTTCCAGAGGCGGTCGAGCCCGTAGAACTCGCGCTCCTCGGTGTGCTGGACGTGCACCACGATGTCGACGTAGTCGAGCAGCACCCAGCGGCCACCACGCTCGCCCTCGCGCCGCACCGGCTTGGCCTTGTCCGGCAGCTCGAGCAGGCTCTCCTCGATGGCGTCCACGATGGCCAGCACCTGACGCTCGTTGGGGGCGGCGGCGAGCACGAACGCGTCGGTGATGGCGAGCTGGTCGCCGACGTCGATGATCGTGATGTCCTGCGCCTTCTTGTCGGCGGCGGCCTGGGCGGCCGCGATTGCCAGCTCGTGAGCGCGTTCGGAAACTGTCACCGTTCTCCTTCGATCAAGCGTGCGATCCTCCAAGCGTCTCATACCCGACGACGCCCCGACCGTGCAGTTCTGGTCGGTTGAATGCACGAACCATCCGAAATCCGGCGGGGTCAGCCCTGATAGAGGCTGCGCTTCGCGATGTACTGCACCACACCGTCGGGCACCAAATACCAGACCGGCTCGCCCCGGGCCACCCGGGCGCGGCAGTCGGTCGACGAGATGGACATCGCGGGCACCTGGATCAGGCTGACAGTGTCCGCCGGAAGGTGCTCGTCGGTCAGCGGGAAACCGGGCCGCGTCACCCCGATGAAGTGGGCCAACTCGAAGATCTCGTCCAGATCCTTCCAGGACAGGATGCGTTGCAGGGCGTCCGCGCCGGTGATGAAGAACAACTGCACCTTGGGGCCGTACTCGGCCTGGAGGTCGCGCAGGGTGTCGACGGTGTAGGTCGGCCCACGACGGTCGATGTCGACGCGGCTGACCTGGAAGCGGGGGTTGGAGGCGGTGGCGATGACAGTCATCAGGTAACGGTCCTCGGCCGGGCTGACCGGTTCGTCGGCCTTCTGCCACGGCTGCCCGGTCGGGACGAAGACCACCTCGTCCAGGCCGAACCGGTCCGCCACCTCACTGGCCGCGACAAGGTGACCGTGGTGGATCGGGTCGAAGGTGCCACCCATGATCCCGATCCGCCGGATATCTTCCTCCACCAGATGATCGTAGGCCGACCGTCGGGACCAACCACCCCGGCCCGGTTGCGCGCCCGAGCAAGCGCCCCACCCGGCCCCGGGCAAGCGCCCCACCCGGCCCCGGGCAAGCGGCCCACCCCGGCCCCGGGCTACCGCGACATGCCGGAATAGCGCCCCCTGACCGCGATGATCGACTCGCCTTTCAGGAAATCGGTGCGTCAATCCGGCCCGGAGACCCCGACTTCATGAAAACCGAGTCGATCAAGGCGCGCGCACGGATCAAGGCGCGCGCAGGGATCGGCGGCGGGCGCTGGATCGGCGGCAGGGTTACTCGTGTGCATATACTTGCGGACGAGTAATTGGGCGCGAGTGAGGTGGGGAGGGCATCGTGCCGAAGCGGCGCAAGGTCGGCAATCTGCTCGCGTTGGCCGTGCTGTCCGCGCTTGTCCAACGGCCGATGCACCCGTACGAGATCGCCACCGCACTGCGGGCCTGGGGCAAGGACCAGGACATGGAGTTCAAGTGGGGTTCCTTCTACACGGTGATCCGCAACATGGAGAAGCACCGCCTGATCGACGCGGTGGAGAGCGTCCGCGAGGGCAGGCGCCCGGAACGCACCGTCTACCGGATCACCGACGCGGGGCGTGCCGAGCTTGTCGACTGGGCCCGCGAGCTGGTCTCCACCCCGATGCCGGAGCATCCCCGCTTCCGCGCCGGGTTGTCCGTCCTCGCCGCGCTGCACCCCGACGAGGCCACCGCCCTGCTTCGTCAGC
Source organism: Micromonospora sp. NPDC049230 (assembly GCF_040647875.1). NCBI lineage: Bacteria > Bacillati > Actinomycetota > Actinomycetes > Micromonosporales > Micromonosporaceae > Micromonospora > Micromonospora sp. NPDC049230. The sequence continues at coordinate 41,548 of NZ_JBEZCZ010000046.1, read as the reverse complement.
GGCTCGACCTGCTCGACGACGCGCTCCGGCGGGACCGCGAGACGCTCGACGCCCACCTGCGGGAGATCCCGCGGCTGTTCCTGGTGGAGTCGGAGTACGACCTTGCTCTGCGGGAGGCGGAGGCGGCCTGGCTGCGTGCCCTGCTCGCCGAGCTGACCTCGGGCAGCTATCCGGGGCTGGACACCTGGCGGGCCTACCACGAGACCGGCGAGATGCCCACGGAGCTGATCGAGTTGACCGAGAGAACCACCACGCCGAAGACCAACGCCGACAGCCCCGACCCCACCAGCACTCCGAAGGCCAACGCCGAACCCATCCATCCGACAGCCAGCAGCCGGGAAGCCGACTGAAGACGGCTCCGGCGGGGTGCGCCAACACCCCGCCGGAGCCCTTACCCCGAACCGATGCCTGGGAAGGCGCCCGGCCCGAAGCGGCAACCAGAGGATAACCGGGCTCCCTCCCAGGTCGGTCGCACGCGACCACACACCCCAGGGAGAAGAGCATGCCCACGGTACGAACCGCGATCGTCATCGGCGGCGGCATCGCCGGACCGGTGACCGCACTCGCACTGCGCCGCGCCGGCATCACGGCGACCGTCTACGAGGCGTACCCGGCGACCGCCAGCGGAGTTGGCGGCATCGGCGGCACGCTCGCGCTCGCGCCCAACGGCGTGGCGGCCCTGCGTACGGTCGGCGCGGACGAGGCGGTGACGGCGACCGCCACCCCGATCACGCGCAGCGTGATGGCGGTCGGCCGACGTCGCATCGACCTGCCCACGCTGACCGGGGTGCCACCGCTGCACGTGGTGCACCGCGCTGAGCTGCATCGGGCGCTGCACGATCAGGCGGTAGCCGAGGGGGTCGGTTTCGCGTACGGCAAGCGGCTGGTCGACGCCGAGCAGACGGGGAGCGGCGTGACCGCCCACTTCGAGGACGGCGGCACCGCCACCGCCGACGTCCTGATCGGTGCCGACGGCATCCGGTCGACAGTTCGTGGCCTCATCGATCCGGCCGCGCCCGGTCCCCGGTTCACCGGCCTGCTCGGCTTCGAGGCGGTGGCCCGGCACGACGTGGACGCGGAGCCGGGCACGATGACGTTCGCGTTCGGGCGCCGCGGCTACTACCTCTACTGGCCGGAGCCGGGCGGTGGCACCCGGTGGGGGGCCAACCTGCCGTACCAGCGGCCGGTGAGTCTGGTCGAGGTCCGCACGGTGCCGTCGGCGCAGTGGCTGGCCACGTTGCGCGGCACCTACGGCGACGACGACCCGGGCCGGGAGCTGATGGCGACAAGCACCGCCGACGACCTCCAGGTGGTGGGAGCGTTGCAGATCATGCCGCCGGTGCCGCACTGGCACCGGGGTCGGATGGTGCTTGTCGGCGACGCGGCCCACGCACCGTCGAACAGCTCCGGGCAGGGCGCGTCGCTGGCCATCGAGAGCGCGGTCCAGCTCGCCCGCTGCCTGCGTGACCTACCGGACGTGGCGTCGGCATTCGCCGCGTTCGAGCGGCTGCGCCGCTCCCGGGTGGAGAAGGTCGCCGCCCGCGCGGCGCGGATCAACCACACGAAGGCGCCGGGGCCGGTGGGCCGGACGCTGATGCCTCTGCTGATGCCCCTACTGGTGCGCACCGCGATGGACCCGGAGAAGACGATCGCCCACGAGCAGCGGTACGTCATCGACTGGGACGCGCCGGTCACGGCGGAGCCCGCGGCGCGCTGAGCTACGGGTGCGAGTGGCAGGTGCTGATCGACTCGGGGTCCGGGAAATCGGGGTGTCGACCCGTCCCGGACCCCGCCACAGTCGTGAAGTCGCGTGGACTACGCCGCGGCGGCGGCCACCGCTGTCCGCGCGACAAGCGCGCGGCGCAGGTCGTCGTCGGCGTCGGTGACCACCCGGCGCAGGCCGGGGGTCAGGTCGTCGCGGGCCAGCAGCGCCGCGGCCGCCTCCCGGGTCGGCTGCGCCACGGCGTAGCGGGGAAACGCCAGCTTCGCGACCCGGTCGGCCGTCCACGGGGTACGCCGACGCGCGGCGGCGGGCATGTCCGTGAAGTACCGCTCGACGTACCCGGCGGTCAGCTCGGCCTGCTCGGGTTGCCAGAACCCCTCGGCGGTCGCTTCCAACAGGCGGTTGGACAGCTCGGTGTCGCGCACGATGATCTCCCAGGCCGCCTGCTTCGCGGCCGGGTCGGGCAGGGCGGCCCGGCAGCGGGCGGCCCGTTCGGCACCCGTGGAGCTGTTGTCGGCGGCCGCCTCGACGGCGATCTCCGCCTCGCCCGCGGCACCCAGCACCACCAACCGGCGCAGCACCGCCCAGCGCAGCTCCGCGTCGACCCGCAGCCCGGGCGGCACGTCACGGCCGGCGAGCCAACCGACGAGCAGGTCCGCGTCGGTGGTCGCGGCGATCCACCCCCGTGCGGCGGCCAACTGCAACGACTCCCCCGCCGGTGCGCCGGCGAGCAACCGATGGCACGCCTCGGCGACCCGGGCCAGCGCCGTGGACCGGGTCAGCGGGTCGAGGTAGCGGTCCACCAGTGACCGGCTGAGGGTGAGCACGTCCTCCGCGATGATCACCTCTGTCTCGGTGGGCAGCGCGGCGGCCATCAGATCGACCACGCCGCCGACCGGCCGCTCCCCGTCTGTCGCGGCGTCCAGTGCCTCGCCCCACAGGATCGCCCGGGTGAGCGGGTCGGCCAGGCCGGGCAGCATCCGCGCGACCGCATCCGCCGACGCCGGGTCGAGGCGCACCTTGGCGAAGGTGAGGTCACCGTCGTTGAGCAGCAGCAGCTGGGCGGCCGGGGTGCCCGCCAGGGCCCCCAACACGGTCCGGCCGCCGTCGGCCGTGGGGTCGATGTCGACGTCGTCGCGGCGGACGGTGCCGTCCACCGAGTAGCGGCCCACGCCGATCCGGTGCGGGCGCAGCACCGGGTGGGACTCCGGCGCGGTCTGCACCACTGCCACCTCGGAGTAGCGGCCGTCGGCGTCGACGGTGACCTCGGCACGCAGGGTGTTGACCTGCGAACGGCGCAACCACACCTCGGCCCAGCCGGACAGGTCCCGGCCACTGGCGGTGGAGAGGCTGACCAGCAGGTCGGCGAGCGTGGCGTTGCCGAAGCGGTGCTCGGCGAAGTGCGCGTTCAGGCCGGCGAGGAACGCCTCGTCACCGAGCCACGCGACAAGCTGCCGCAGCACGCTGGCGCCCTTGGCGTACGAGATGCCGTCGAAGTTGAGCAGGCCCTCGTCGGCGTCGGCGACCTCCTCCGGGGCGACCGGGTGGGTGGAGGGGCGCTGGTCGGCCGCGTAGCCCCAGGCCTTGCGACGCATCGCGAAGGTCGTCCACGCCTGGCCGAAGCGGGTCGCCTCCGCGGTGACGCGGGTGCCCAGGTACTCCGCGAAGGACTCGTTCAACCACAGGTCGTCCCACCAGCGCATGGTGACCAGGTCACCGAACCACATGTGCGCCATCTCGTGGGCGATGGTGGTGGCCCGCTGCTCGCGCTCGGTGTCGGTGACCGCCGAGCGGAACACGTAGTCGTCGCGGAAGGTGACGATGCCCGGGTTTTCCATGGCGCCGGCGTTGAATTCCGGCACGAACGCCTGGTCGTACTTGCCGAACGGGTAGCGCTCGGTGAAGAGCTGGTGGAACCGGTCCAGGCACTGCCGGGTGATGGTGAAGATCTCCTCGGCGTCGGCATCCAGGTGCTCGGCGAGCGACCGGCGGCAGTAGACGCCCAGCGGCACGCCGTCGTGCTCGGCACGCCGCACGTGGTAAGGACCGGCGATCAGCGAGAAGAAGTATGTGGCCAGCGGCGCGCTCGGGGCGAACTCCCACCGACCCGGTGCCGGAGTGGCAGCCACCTCGGCGTTGCTGGAGACCGTCCACTCTGGAGGGGCGGTCACCGAGAGGACGACGGGAGCCTTGAGGTCGGGCTGGTCGAACGCGGCGAAGATGCGCTGCACGTTGTCGAGGAAGCTCACCGCGTAGAGGTATGTCTCGCCGTCGGCCGGGTCGACGAAGCGGTGCATGCCCTCCCCCGCGTTGGAATACGCCATCTCCGCCTCGACGACGAGCGTGTTCTCCTCGGCGAGGCCGGTGAGCGGCAGCCGGTTGTCGGCCAACAGGGCAGGGTCGAGGTCGCTGTCGTTGAGGCGTACCGCCAGCAGTTTTGCGGGTTTGACCTCGGCGAAGGTCGCGGTGTCTGTGGCCGCCCGGAAGCGGATCACCACGCGGGAGCGGAACAGCTCCGCGCCGCCGGTCAGGTCGAGGTCCACCTGATAGGACTCGACAGTAATCGCCGCGCCACGCGCGGTCGCCTCTACACGGGTCAGGCTCGGCATCCGCTTATCCTGCCCGATGGGGATCGACACCCGGTCACCACACGACCCTCGGCACTGGAGGAAAGAACCATGGCGCAGCACCCCAAGGGCGACTTCGACCTCTCTCGGGCGGTCTGGCAGCGGGCCGAAGGGGACACCTCCGACAGCGCCGTCGAGGTCGCTTTCGTCGACGATCTGATCGGCATGCGTAACTCGGCCGAGCCCGAGGGGCCGGTGTTGGTCTTCACCCAGGCCGAGTGGGACGCGTTCGTCGCCGGCGCCCAGGACGGCGAGTTTGATCTGGACTGATCGCCCGCACGCTGTCGCCGTGCCGGTGCCGGTGATCCGGGCGCCGGCACGGCGACACCTGTTGTGGTCGGGCGTGCCGCTCGTCGGCCCCGCCCCCGCTGACGGCGGTCGGTGCGCCGCGGCGAGCAGGGGTCACCCATCGCCGTCACCCCAGCCGAGACCGCCGGGGCCCGGGGCGTGATGGAAGCCCGGATGATCGGCCACGTCGACGCAGCGCTCGCCGTCCGGGCCGATCGCCCCGCAGAACAACCGCACGGCCCGCTGCCAGGCATCGGCCGGCGACAGGGCCGCCGCCCCGAGCGCCACCTCCGGGCGGAGCAGGGTCAACGCCTCCGCGTACGCCACGGCCAGCTCGCGGGCGTCGGCCGCGTCCGGTGCGGTGAAGCCCAGGTGCACGGTGAAGAACCGGTGTGGTCGGGCCGGCCGTCGGGGCGGCCCGATCAGTGGCCGCTCGTCGCGGCCCGCACCCGGTGCCCCGCCCGCTCGCCGCTGCCGCCATTGCGGCGATCTGTTGTCGCGCATCCGCCCTCCCCGTGGTTGCCCCACCAGCAGCTAACCAGGTTTCGCCGCTCCTGGGAGGGGCCAGCCGACGCGGGGATTCAGCGGCGGCGTCGGGGGTAGACGCAGCCGGCCGGGGTGACCGGCCGCACCCGCGTGTGAGGAGACGTGATGGCGACAATGCCGGCCGACCGCAGCCCGGACAGCACCCTCGCGTTGCTCCGCGCCGGCTACCGGTTCATCGGTGCGCGCTGTGAGCGGTACGGCAGCGACGTCTTCCAGACCCGGATCCTGCTCGCACCGACGATCTGCCTGCGCGGCCGGCCGGCGGCGGTGTTGTTCTACGACAACGAACGCTTCCAACGGGCGACCGCGATGCCGCTGCGGGTGCAGCGGACCCTCACCGGTCGACGTGGGGTGCAGGGGCTGGACGGCCCGGAGCACGCCGGCCGCAAGGCCATGTTCATGTCGATCATGACACCGACCGCCATCCGGCAGCTCGGTCAGCTCTTCGACGACGAGTGGCAGGCGCGGCTCCCCGCCTGGGAGGCGGCTGGGCCGCTGCCGCTCTACGACGAGCTGGGCCGCCTGCTGACCCGGGTGGTCTGCGCCTGGGCCGGGGTGCCGCTGCCCACGGCACACGTCGAGCGGCGCGCCGTCGAGCTGCACGCCATGATCGAGGCTCCGGCGGTGGTCGGCCTCCGACACTGGCGGGGACGGCTCGCCCGAGGCCGCACCGAACGCTGGCTCGCCGACCTGATCGAACGGACCCGGGCCGGTCTCTTCCCGGCACCGCCCGGCAGCGCCCTGGCGGTGATCGCCGAGCACCGGGACCGGCAGGACCGGCTCCTACCCCGCCGGGTCGCGGCTGTGGAGTTGCTCAACGTGCTGCGGCCGGTGGTGGCCGTGGACCAGTACATCGCGTTCGCGGCCCTCGCCCTGCACGACCATCCGGGCTGGCGGGAACGGGTCCGCGACGACGACGCGGCCACCGAGAACTTCGTCCAGGAAGTACGCCGCTACTACCCGTTCTTCCCGATCGCGGCGGCCCGGGTCCGGCGTTCTTTCGACTGGCAGGGCCACCACTTTCCCCGAGGGCGACGGGTGCTGCTCGACCTGTACGGCACCAACCACCACCCGGCCCTCTGGCCGGAACCGGAGTTGTTCCGCCCGGAGCGGTTCGCCGGCCGACACGTGGACCCGTTCGAGTTGATCCCGCAGGGCGGTGGTGAGCACTGGGCGGGGCACCGTTGCGCGGGCGAGTGGATCACCATCGACCTGATGAAACGGGCGGTCGCCAACCTGACCGGCGCCATGCGCTACGACGTACCCGTCCAGGACCTGGCCCTGGACCTGCACCGGATGCCGGCGTTGCCGCCCCTCGGTCTGACCCTCACCAACGTCCGACGCACCGCCTGACCTGCGCCAGCGTCCCCGGCCATCGGTTTGGCCAGCACGGATGTGGGCAGGTGCTGCTCAGCCGGTGGTGCGCAGCGGTCCCGCCGAGGAGGCACAACGATGTCCCTGTTCAGCCCCGCTGGTGACGCCCGGCGCGCCGCACGCCGGGCGGGCGTCGACAGCGCCGGCACGTCGCCGGTCCACCTGCCGATGACGTACGTGCTGCCGCTGCGCTGGCACACGGACAGCGGTCTGGCCGAGTTGACCGGCTACCTGCGGTGGCTGGCCGAACGGGTCGAGGTGATCGTTGTCGACGGCTCCGCACCGGACCTGTTCGCGCGGCACGCCGACGCCTGGCGAGGGCTGGTCCGGCACGTTCCGCCCGACCCCGGCGAGCGCGGGCTCAACGGCAAGGTGATCGGCGTACGCACCGGCGTCCGCGCCGCGGGCCACGAGCACGTGGTGATCGCCGACGACGACGTCCGGTACGACGAGGCCGGGCTGACCGCCGTGCACCGGCTGCTGGGCCGGGTCGATCTGGTGCGACCACAGAACTACTTCGACCCGCTGCCCTGGCACGCCTGGTGGGACACCGGCCGGACACTGCTCAACCGGGCGCTCGGGGACGACTACCCGGGCACCCTCGCGGTGCGGCGCGGCACCTTCCTCGCCATGGGCGGGTACGACCCGGACGTGCTCTTCGAGAACCTGGAGCTGATCCGCACCGTGCGCGGGTACGGCGGAGTCGAGGCCAAGCCGGCCTGGCTGTACGTCCGCCGCCTACCGCCGGACGCGGCGCACTTCCGTGGCCAACGGGTCCGCCAGGCGTACGACGATCTGGCCCAGCCGGCACGCCTGCTGACCGCGCTCGCGGTCCTGCCGGGGCTGGCGGCGGCGGTCGCGTCGCGCCGGCCCCGGCTGCTGCTCGGCGCGGCGGCCGGGGTGGTCGCGCTGGCCGAGGCGGGTCGCCGTCGCGCCGGCGGTGACCGGGTGTTTCCGCCGACCACGGCGCTGGCGGCCCCACTCTGGCTGCTGGAGCGCGGGGTGTGCGGCTGGCTGGCGGTAGCCCAGCGGTTCCTGCGCGGCGGCGTCCGCTACGGCGACACCCACATCCGCCGAGCCGCCAACCCCGCCCCACACCACCCCCTGACCCGCGCGATCTTGCACTTTCGGCCGCGACAAGACGGCCCTCAATAGGACAAATACTCGACGAAACTGCAAGATCGACGGGGCGGGGGTGGGATTGGGACAGCTCGCGGGCACCGGGACGGTGACCGCGAGCTGTCGTCGGGGTGCGACGGGTGGGGTCAGGGGCTGACCTGGCGCCGAGCCTGCTGGGCGTGATCCTTGACGTCGGACGCGGCGGACCTGGTGTCGTCCTTGACCGCGTGCACGGCGTCCTGAGCGGTGGACCGCACCGACTGGGCGGCCTGCTGGGCGGGCTCGCGCAGCTCCTCCTTGAGCTCGTTGGCCACCTCCCCCAGCTTCTCCTTCACCGCACCGCTGTGCTCGCCGACCCGCTCCTTGAGCTGCGTCGCGGCCTGCTGCTCGCGGCGGGAGGCCGGGATCAGCGACGACGCCAACCAGCCGACCCCGAACGCGATCAGACCGGCGGCGAGGGGGTTGCCCTGGGACTTCTGCCGGATCACCCGCGGCGCGCTGTGCGCGGCGTCGCTGACGGAGGTCGCCGCCGAGTGCGCGGCGTCGCTGACGCTGGAGGCCGCCGACGAGGCGCGGTCGCCCACCGAGTGGGCCGCCTGGCCGGTGCCGTGGCCGAGGTCAGACGCGGTTCCCATGACCTTGTCCCTCACATTCAGTAGAGCGGAACGGGCCCGCTGCTTGCGGTCGTCGACGATGCGACTGGGGCTGACCTTGTACGCCAGGGCGTCCACATCGGAGCTGAGACTGTTACGGGTGGCTTCGATCTCCCGGCGGATCTGATCGGGATCGGTGCTCATCGGGTGACTCCCTCCGGGTGCGGCTTGAGCGCGTCGGGGATCCGCTGCACGCTGTCGTTCGTCTGCTTGAGCCCGCGTACGTGCTGGGCGTTCTTCTTGGCCATCGAGTAGAGGACGGCGGCGACCGCGGCCCAGATGACGGCCACGATCAGCGCGGCCAGACCGGAGTCCATGACGTTGTCCAGGAACTGCCACACGGCGATGGACACGAAGAGCGCCACCATGTAGCCGCCGAAGCCGGCACCGCCGAAGAGCCCGGCGGCCTTGCCGGCCTTCTTGCCCTCCTGGCGGATCTCGGCCTTGGCCAGTTCGACCTCCTGGCGCATCAGCGTCGACAGGTCACTTGTCACCTGACGCATCAGCTCACCGATGGAGCTGCCCTTCACCTCCGCCGCCGTGTGCGGGGCACCCGCGTCGGGGTGGTAACCGGAGCCCGGGCCGGGCCCCTGCGTCGGCATGCTCATGCCGTCGCCTCCCTTCGGACGAGTCGGCGGCTCACGGGCGGGTGCTGCCGCTGGACGGCACGCCCGGCAGCGGGTCGGTCTGCTGCACCGGCGGCAGCGGCTGCCCGGTGCCGGAGTGCTCCGGGTAGCCGCCCCCGTCGGGGTCGGCGTGGGTGCCGGGCGTCGGGTCGGCGTAGCCGCCGGACGTCGGCTCGGTGTGCGTGCCGGGGGTCGGGTCGAGGTAACCGCCCGGTGGAACGGCGTCCGGCACCGCGCGGGGCGCCGGCGGCTGCGTCGGGATCACCGCGGTCCGCTCCGGGTCGTACGCCCCGGCACCCCGGTAGGTCGAGGTGCCGTTGCTGTTGCCGGAGTCGTCGCCGGCAGCGGAGATGCCCCGGGTGAGCCGGCCCGCCAACACGCCGAGAACGGCCGCGCCGACCAGGAAGGTGCCCGGGTTGCGCCGCGCGTAGTCGCGTACCTCGGTGAGCAGGTCGCCCGGTTCGCGCTGCTCGAGCCAACCGGCGACGCCGTGCACCCGGTCGGCGGCCTGGCGGGCCAGCTCGGTCACCGGACCGGCCTGGCCACCCTGCTCGGCCATCGAGCGCATCTCGTCGGCCAGCGACCGCAGCCCACCAGCCGCGCGGCGCTGCTGCTCACCGGTCTGGCTGGCGAGCTGGGTGCGGGCCTCGCCGTACAGGTTGCGCGCCTGCCGGGCCGCCTCACGGCCGACCTCGGTGCCCTGCTCCCTGGCGGTCTGGGCGACCGCGCCGCCGGCCTGCGCGGCCTCGGCGCCGACCTGGCGTGCCTGGTCACGGACGCCGCCGCCGTTCGTCGACTCCGGCCCGTACGTGGAAGACGTGGATGAAAGATCGTAAGACATGATTTCCCTTCCGCTCAGAAAGTCGTCGCGGTTGTGCTGGGGGGTGCGGTGGTGTCGCTTCAGCCGCTCACCGAATCCCTACCCTGCGTTTCGGCTTCCATACCTCTTCGTGCATTTCTCTGCGGGAGCGACCGGATCGACTTCAAAATGGAGGATCGTCGGGCTGCGTCACGTCGCCGCTGCGGACAGTGCGGTTCGCGAGGCTGGCAGATCCACGAAGGGGGCAGCGATGGCACGAGACGTGCGAGGTGGCCGACGGGCGGGCCCCCGACCCCGGGTGCAGGTGGCCGCGCTGGTCGTGGCCGGGGTCTTCCTGCTGATCGGCGTCCTCGGCTTCATTCCCGGGATCACCACCGACTACGGCGAGCTGAGATTCGCCGGGCACCACTCGGACGCGCGGCTGCTCGGGCTGTTCCAGGTGTCGATCCTGCACAACGCGGTGCATCTGCTGTTCGGATTGGCCGGCCTGGTGCTGGCTCGCAGCGTCGGCGGCGCCCGCGTGTTCCTGGCCGGCGGCGGCGCGATCTACCTCGGCCTCTGGCTGTACGGCCTGGGCATCGAGGCCGTCGACGCCGAGAGCGGGGCGAACATCCTGCCGGTCAACGACGCCGACAACTGGCTGCACCTCGCACTCGGCTTCGGCATGCTCGCGCTCGGGCTGCTGCTGTCCAACCAGGCGGGCACCGGCGGGCGCCTGGACAACCCGGCCGACCGGCACTGACCTGGAGATTTGGGGTTTCGCGGTCGCGCGCGTCGGGGTAACTCGATCAGCGAAGGAGGTACGATCATGCCTCGTTGGCTACGTGACAACGCACTGACCGTCGCCATGCTGGGTGCGTTCCTGGTGTTCCTGGTGTTGCAGAGCGTCTTCGGCTGGCAGACCCACAACGAGGAGCTGACCGAGTTCGGGGCCGCGCCGCTGAGCTGGCCGGCGTACCTGACAAGCGGGCACTTCGTCGAGTCCGTCTTCGAGAACTGGGAGTCGGAGTTCCTCCAGATGGGCGGGTACGTGCTGCTCACCGCCCACCTGGTGCAGCGGGGCTCGGCCGAGTCGAAGCCGGTGGACCAGACCGACCGGCCGGAGGACGACGAGCGGCGGGCGACCCCGCAGTCACCCTGGCCGGCGCGCGTCGGCGGCCTGCCCCTGGTGATCTACCGCAACAGCCTCTCCCTCGCACTGCTGCTGATCTTCGCCGGCTCGTTCGTCGGTCACCTGTTCGGTGGCACCGCCGCGTACAACCAGGAGCAGGCGCTACAGAGCGGAGCACCACCGATCGGGGTGTGGGAGTTCCTCGGCACCAGCGACTTCTGGTTCCAGTCCATGCAGAACTGGCAGAGCGAGTTCCTCGCCGTCGGAGCGCTGATCCTGCTGAGCATCGTCCTGCGCCAGCACGCCTCGCCAGAGTCGAAGCCGGTGACCGTCACGCACGCCACCACCGGCGCCTGAGGGATCAGGCCGCGACCGGCAGTCGCTTGGCGAAGCAGATGCTGTACGGGTTGCCCACGTACTCGCCGTAGACCGGGATCTGGTGGTAGCCACACGACGTGTACAGCGCGATCGCCGCCGGCAGGTAGGTGCCCGTCTCCAGGCAGACCACCGAGTGCCCCTGCCGGAACGCGCACTCCTCCAGCGCGGCCAGCAGTTGCCGGGCGATGCCCCGCCCCCGGTACGCGGGCCGGACGTACATCCGCTTGACCTCGCCGGTCTCGGCATCGATCGCCTGGAGCCCGCCACAGGCGACCGCCCGACCGTTAACCACCGCCGCCAGGTAGCGGACGTCGTCGTGGGGGACGAAGACCTGCCCGTCCAACCCGCCATCGGCCGCGAGCAGCTCCCGCTGCTGGGCGATGATCAGGGCGGCGATCTCCGGATCGGTGGCGGGCCGAGACTCGATCAACATCACCCCACGCTAGGACCGGTGGATTTCGCGGAGGTTTCCGGAAATCAACCCGATCACGGAGCGCAACGGACTACTCGGCGTCGTCCTCGTCGTCGTTGAGGTCGTCGGTCGCGTCCGCGCCAACCTCGTCGGCCGACCGCACCCGGCGGGCCTTGCGGGCAGCGAGCCGGTCCGCGGCGGAGAGCCGGTTCGACTTCTCCTCCAGGCGGACGTCGGTGCCCCGGTTGCCGGGCACGAAATCGACGCCGGCATAGAGCGTCGGTTGCCAGTCGAACTCGCGCTCACCGATCCGGACCAGGTCACCGGGCTCCGCGCCGGCCTTGGCCAGCTTGTCCTCCACTCCGAGCCGGGCCAGCCGGTCGGCGAGGTAGCCGACCGCCTCGTCGTTGTCGAAGTTGGTCTGCTTGACCCAGCGCTCCGGTCGGACACCACGAACGGTGAACGAACCGTCCGCCTCGGCCGTGATGGTGAAGCCATCGTCGTCCACCGCGATCGGACGGATCACGATCCGGGTCGGCTCGGCCGGCGGCGCGGCCTTGCGTTCCGCCTCGACCAGCTCGGCCATCGCGTAGGTGAGTTCCTTGAGCCCCTCGCGGGTGGCCGCGGAGACCTCGAACACCCGGTAGCCGCGCTCCTCCAGGTCGGGGCGCACGATCTCGGCGAGGTCCCGGCCGTCCGGCACGTCGACCTTGTTCACGGCCACCAGCCGGGGGCGGTCGGCCAGCCCGCCGTACTGGCTCAGCTCGGCCTCGATGGCGTCGATGTCGGCCACCGGGTCACGGCCGGGCTCCAGCGTCGCCGAGTCGATGACGTGCACCAGCACCGCGCAGCGTTCGATGTGCCGCAGGAACTCCAGGCCCAGCCCCTTGCCGTTGGCCGCGCCGGGGATCAGACCCGGCACGTCGGCGACGGTGAAGGTGTGGTTGTCCATCCGGACCACGCCGAGGTTGGGCACGAGGGTGGTGAACGGGTAGTCGGCGATCTTCGGCTTCGCGGCGGAGATCACCGAGATCAGCGACGACTTGCCGGCCGACGGGAAGCCCACCAGGCCCACGTCGGCGACGCTCTTCAGCTCCAGCACGATGTCCAGCTGGTCACCGGGCTCACCCAGCTCGGCGAAGCCCGGCGCCTTGCGCTTGGCGTTGGCCAGCGAGGCGTTGCCCCGCCCGCCACGCCCGCCCCGGGCCACCTCGAAAGTGGTGCCGGCGCCAACCATGTCGGCCAGCACGGTGCCGTCGGTGGTCTGCACCACTGTGCCGTTGGGCACCTTCAACATCAGGGTGCGGCCGTTGGCCCCGTCCCGGTTCGACCCGGCGCCACCCTTGCCGTTGTCGGCCTTGACGTGTGGGTGGAAGTGGAAGTCGAGCAGAGTGGTGACCTGCGGGTCGACCACCAGGGACACGCTGCCGCCATGCCCGCCGTTACCGCCGTCCGGCCCACCGAAGGGCTTGAACTTCTCGCGGTGGATCGAGACACAACCGTGCCCGCCATCGCCGGCCTGCAGATGCAGAACGACCCGGTCAACGAACGTTGCCACGGCGTCAATCCTTCCAGCGAGGTCCGACCCCGCACTACGCGAAAAAGGCTAAGCGGGCCGGGACCCGGAGGTCCGCGGCCCGCTTGAGCGAAGAGAACTACTGCTGCGGAACGATGCTGACGGTCTTACGACCGCGCTTGGTGCCGAAGAGGACCGCACCGGCGGACAGCGCGAACAGCGTGTCGTCGCCGCCGCGGCCGACCAGGTCACCGGGGTGGAACTTGGTGCCACGCTGGCGGATGAGGATCTCACCGGCGCTGACAACCTGACCACCGAAGCGCTTCACGCCGAGTCGCTGGGCCGCGGAGTCACGACCGTTACGCGAGCTGGACGCACCCTTTTTGTGAGCCATTGGAGGACGACCTACTTCCCGCTGGAGATGCCGGTCACCTTGACCTGGGTCAACGGCTGGCGGTGACCCTGGCGCTTGTGGTAGCCGGTCTTGTTCTTGAACTTGTGGATCCGGATCTTCGGGCCCTTGGTGTGCGCGGCGATTTCGCCGGACACCGCGACCTCGGCAAGCTTCGCCGCGTCGGTCACCAGGTCGTCACCGTCGACGAGGAGCACCGCGGTGAGCTTCACCGCGTCACCGGGAGCACCGGTGAGCTTCTCGACCTCGATCACGTCGCCCTCGGCGACCTTGTACTGCTTGCCGCCGGTCTTGACGATCGCGTACATCGGAGGCGGACTCCCTGTCGTTGAGGCTGCTGGCGGTCGTCCCCGCGGCGGCTCGCCGGGTAGCAGTGCACGGCGGCGCGGGCACACGGGAACTCGGCACACCAAAGGTGGGCCGCAGGCAAGAGTACGCCATCGCCGGCCCGGACCCCAAACCGGCCCGCCGTAGGGCCCGTTTCATCAGGCCTGGCGGCCTGACGAGACAGGCCCTGGTCAGCGCGCGCAGAGCTGATCGAGGCGCTGCTGGAGCCTGTCGAGTTCGGTCTCGTCGATCGACTCGACGTCGGCACCGAGCGCGGCGACCTCGGTGCCGAGGTCGGTGAGCAGTGTCTTGAGCTGCGGATCGGTGGCCCGCTCCGACTGCTCGCGCAGCTCGTTCCGCCAGCCGGCCAACGCCGCCTCGGCCCGTCCGCGAGCGGCCTCGGCGGCGCCGGTGTCCCCGGCCCCAATCGCCGCGACCAACTGGCCCAGCTCCGCCACGTACGTCCGGACGGCGGTGGTGCTGGCCTGCTGGGCGGCGGCGCAGACCTCCGTGGCGCCCCCCGCCGCGCCACCACCGGCCGGCGGGGCGGAGGGGTCACCGGCGCTTTCGGTGGCCACGCCGCTCGGCCCGGCACCAGAGGGCCGGTTGGTGTCACACCCCGCCGCGCCGAAGAGCACTGTGACAAGTGTGGTGACGGCAAGCAGACGACGCATCTTCTTCTCCTGACCCGGGACCGCCGGTCATGGACCGGGGTGGCAGCGACGGCGAGGTCCCTCCCCCGTCACTTTGCCGGGGAAGGGACCTCGTCAAACACGTGGCCGGTCAGGCGGTCAGGGGCGGGTCCGCCGGCGGGCGCCACCCCGGCGGGACCGGCGGCGGCCGGCGCCCCCCTCGGTGGTGTCCTCGTCGCCCTCACCGTCGGCGAGCGCGTCCGGGTCGTCCGCCGCGGCCAGCCGGGCCGACTCCCCCTGCTGACTGTCGGAGATCGCCGGCGCGGCGGCGGTGTCCGACTCGTAGCGCGACAGGTCGTAGCCCATCGTGTCCTGGTAGTCGGCATCCGGTTCGGCGGCGGTCTCGATGTCGGTGTCGGTGTCGACGACCTCGACCACGGCCCGCTCGACCGGGGCGTTCTTGCGGGTCCGGCGCCGGGACGAGGCGGTGCCCTGCTCGGCGGCCGGGGCGGCGGCCACCGACGAGGCGACGGCCTTGACCTTCTCCCCGGCACCGGCGGGACGCGCCTTCTCCGGCACCGGCTCGGTGTGCATGATCACGCCCCGGCCCTTGCAGCACTCGCAGGTCTCGCTGAACGCCTCCAGCAGGCCCGCGCCGATCCGCTTACGGGTCATCTGCACCAGACCGAGCGAGGTGATCTCGGTGACCTGGTGCTTGGTGCGGTCCCGGCCCAGGCACTCGGTGAGTCGGCGCAGCACCAGCTCGCGGTTCGACTCAAGCACCATGTCGATGAAGTCGATCACCACGATGCCGCCGATGTCCCGCAACCGGAGCTGACGGACGATCTCCTCCGCCGCCTCCAGGTTGTTGCGGGTGACGGTCTCCTCCAGGTTGCCGCCGGAGCCGGTGTACTTGCCGGTGTTGACGTCCACCACCGTCATCGCCTCGGTACGGTCGATCACCAGCGAGCCACCGGAGGGCAGGAAGACCTTGCGGTCCAGGCCCTTGATGATCTGCTCGTCGATCCGGTACTCGGCGAAGACGTCACTCGTGCCGACGTGCCGGCGCACCCGGTCGACAAGATCCGGGGAGACGTGCGACAGGTACGACTCGACGATGTCGTACGACTGCTCGCCCTCGATCACCAGCTCGCGGAAGTCCTCGTTGAACAGGTCCCGGACCACCCGGATGACCAGGTCCGGCTCCCCGTAGAGCAGCGCCGGGGCGCCACCCTCGGCGGCCTTGGCCTGGATGTCCTCCCACTGCGCCTGGAGCCGCTTGACGTCACGGGCCAGCTCGTCCTCGGTGGCGCCCTCGGCGGCCGTCCGGACGATCACGCCAGCGCCGTCCGGGACCAGCTTCTTGAGCACGTCCCGCAGCCGCTTGCGCTCGTTGTCCGGCAGCTTGCGGCTGATCCCCGAGGCGTTGCCGTTGGGCACGTAGACCAGGTGCCGGCCGGAGAGCGCGATGTGGCTGGTCAGCCGAGCGCCCTTGTGCCCGATCGGGTCCTTGGTGACCTGGACCAGCACCGAGTCGCCGGAGCGCAGCGCCTGCTCGATCGAGCGGGCCCGCCCCTCCAGACCGGAGGTGTCCCAGTTGACCTCGCCGGCGTACAGCACCGCGTTGCGGCCACGGCCGACGTCGACGAACGCCGCCTCCATGCTGGGCAGCACGTTCTGCACCTTGCCCAGGTACACGTTGCCGGCCATGGTGCCGGAGGAGTTGCGGGTGACGTAGTGCTCGACGAGCACCCCGTCCTCCAGGACGGCGATCTGGGTGCGGTCGCCGCGCTGGCGAACCGCCATCACCCGGTCGACCGCCTCCCGGCGTGCCAGGAACTCCGACTCGCTGAGGATCGGCGGCCGCGTACGCCGCTGCTCCCGGCCGTCGCGGCGGCGCTGGCGCTTGGCCTCCAGCCGGGTCGAACCGGACACGCCCTGCACCTCGTCGACGGTCCGGCGCGGCTCACGGATCTTGACCACGGTCGGTACGCCGTCGTCGGCGGCACCCTCCGTGTCGCCCGCGCCCCGGCGACGACGACGCCGGCGGCGACGGGTCAGGCCGTCCCCGCCCTCGGCCTCCTCGTCCTCGTCACCCTCGGCCTCAACCTCGGCGGTCTCCTCCTCGTCGGCCTGCGCGGCCTCCTCGGAATCCTCGTCCTCGGCGTCGTCGGCCCCGCCCTTGCCCCGACCCCGACCCCGGCGACCACGCCGGCGGCGGCGGCGCGCGGCGGCGCTGTCCTCGTCGTCCTCATCCGCCTCGGTGGACTCGTCGGCCTCCTCGGTCGGCTCCTCCTCGGCCTCGATCGCCTCGACCGGCTCCACCGGCTCGGCCTCGCGGCGTCCACGCCGACGGCGGCGGGACGGCTCGGCGGCCTCCTCCACCGCCGGCTCCTCGGCGACGGGAGCGGGCTCGACCGGCCGGGTCACCGGCACGGCGTCCGGCTGGGGTGCCATGAACAGCACAGTGGGCGCGGAGAGGGCGGCCCGACGACGACGCGTACGCGGCTGCTCCGGCTCGACCTCGGCCGGCTCGTTCGGCTCATCTGTCACACCGGCAACGGCGACACCTGGTGACACCTCGCCGGAGCTGGTCCAGGGCGACTCGGCCGGGGTCGCGCTCGGGGTGTCGTTCAGCTCGGCCTCGGCCTCGCGCAGATCGGACTCCGCCGGCTCCTCCGCGACGGCCGGCAGCTCGGCGGCCGACTCCTCGGCGGCCGACTCCTCGACGGCCGGCTCCTCGACCGCAGGCGGCTCCTCGACCGCGGGCGGCTCCTCGACGGCGGCCGGGGTGGCCTTCTTGCGTCGGGTACGGGTCACCTTCACCGGTGGAACCACGTCGGCCGAGGCCGACTCCGCGGAGGTGGCCACGAGCGGCTCCTCGGCGGTCGTCTCGACCGGGGTGGCCTTGCGGCGCCGCCGGGGGGTCTTGGGGGCGACATCCTGGTCGCCGGAGATCGGGGCGAACACCTCCGCCTGCGGCGACTCGGCACTGCCGGTCTCGCCGGTGGACGCCTCAGCCGGCGCGTCGGTCTGCTCCGGCTGGCTCAGCGGGGCGGCGCGACGGCGGGTCGACCGGGTGCGTCGTGCCGGCGCGGCGGGCTCGGCGCTCTCCGCGCCACCCGGGTCCAGCGAAGCCGAACCGACAGCGGTGGCGCCGTCGGCCGTGGTGCTCTGGTCGGCGGTTTCCCCGGCCGGCTGTGAACCGGTCCGTTCGCCGCCCTCGGGCTCGTTCTCGAGCATGGACGTTCTCCAGTTCTGGCTGCCCCGGGCGCGGGTGAGCGCTGCCACGCAGGGTCGCCGCAAAAGTGTTTCCGCCGGGCGCGCGTGGTGCGCGACCGCCGAAGTCTGCCTGCCAGAGCACGGACCGTCGGTCAGTGCCCAACGATGGCTGCCCCGTCGCGGTCCGCATCCAACGGATCCACGATCGCACCCTGCGCGGTCAACGTGCCCTGAGCCAGCCGGGTCACCCTCGGCGAAACCGGCGGCTCCAGGTCGGCCACCACGCGGAGGCCGGAAAGGACGTCATCGGGCCGTACGGACGGGGTGACCTGCCGCACGACCAGTTCGAGTATCGCACACGGTACGGCCGGCGCCCCGGAAGGCGTCGGCGTTGGCTCTATGACATCGACAGATATCACCGCCGCGCGGGCGTCGAAGGTGCGTCGGCCCTGCTTGGTCATCCGCTCGACAAGCACCTCGTCCGCCGCGAGGAAGGCGTCCACAGCGCCGCGGAGCACGGCGGTCTCCACCTCGGGCAACTCGATGTGCCAGTGCGACGCCTCGATCCGGTCCGGGAGGTTGCCCCCCTCGGCGATCACGGCGTCCAACACGTCCAGCCCCGGCGAGAGCGCGGCGTCCAACGCGGCCCGCAGTTGCTCCGGGTCGACCGCCGCCTGGAGAGCGATCTCCAGATACTCCGCCTCGCTCGCCACCCCGGTGGGCGCGGCACTGGCGTAGGAGATCTTCGGGTGCGGGTGGAAACCCTGGGAGAAGGCGACCGGCACGGCGGCCCGGCGCAGCGCGCGCTCGAACGCCCGGGCGAAATCCCGGTGCGAGGTGAACCGCAGCGGCCCGCGCTTGGCGTACCGGATGCGGACGCGCTGGACGACCGGTGCCTGGCCGCCCTCGGGTTGAGGCTTCTTGGCGATCGTGGGCTCCTCGGGTGGACCTGCGTGTCCAACCATCCTGGCTCAGGGCCCGTGCCGGTCCGCACCCGGGGCTGTCCTCCCGCCCCGGCAAACCGGTTCAAACCGGCCCACACCGCGACGATCACCTGCCGGAACGCCGATGGCCGGCCGGGCGACCCGAAGGTCATCCGGCCAGCCACCACGATCAGGACCGGTTGCCGCTCCCCGGTGGGGGCGGCGGTGGCGCCCCCACCGGCGGGCCGTAACCCGGCGGCGCGTGGCCGGACGGTGGCGGGTAGCCACCGCTGGGCGGGGCGTACCCCGCAGGTGGGGGATAACCGGACGGCGGCGCGTAACCGGCGCCGGGTGGGGGGTAGCCGGCGCCCGGCGGCCCGTATCCGCCGGGAGGCTCCTGGTCGAGCAGGTGATCCGGGACGTTGGCCGCCAGGGCCGCCTCACGACGGTACCGACGTCGGTTCCAGATCAGGAACACCGTCAGCCCCAACAGCAGCACCACCACCACCGCGACACCGATGACGACCACCATGACCTGCTGGTCCGTGGGGCCACCGCGGTCGCCGTGCTCGGTGACGTCAAACTCCTCGGCCGCGTCGGCGGTCCGGCTCGGCGCGGGGGCGGCCGTCGCGGCGGCCGGGCCGAGCAGCGGGTTCGCGGTGACCTGCGGCACGTTCGCGCTCAGTGCGGCCACCGGGTCGATCAGGCCGAAGCCGTACTGCGGGTCGCGGCCGGCGGGGCCGGAG
This sequence comes from Micromonospora sp. NPDC049230, assembly GCF_040647875.1. NCBI lineage: Bacteria > Bacillati > Actinomycetota > Actinomycetes > Micromonosporales > Micromonosporaceae > Micromonospora > Micromonospora sp. NPDC049230. The sequence continues at coordinate 22,093 of NZ_JBEZCZ010000046.1, read as the reverse complement.
TCCCGGGCGGTGCGGATGATCCGGTTGATCACGTTGGCGGCGTCGAGGTTCGGGTACTTCGATCGGACCAACGCGGCCAGACCGGAGACGATCGCCGTCGAGTCGGAGGTGCCGTCACCCCAGCCGTAGCCCTTGTCCCGGCCGGCGTTGTAGATGTCATCGCCGGGTGCGGCGACCACCGCCTCCGGACCCTGGACCGAGCCGGACCAGAACCTGCCGCCCCGGGTCGTCCCGGTCACGGCGATCACGCCGGGGACGTTGGCGGGAGTATCGACCTTGACGCTGCCCTTGGCGGTGTTGCCGGCGGCCACCACCACGACGACGTCGCGCTCCAGGGCGTACCTGAGGGCGCTCTCCTCCTCGGGGGTGACTGCCGACGGCTTGCCCAGCGATATGTTGATCACCTTGGCGCCACCGTCGACGGCCATCCGGATGCCGAGGCTCACCGCCGCCTCGTCGTAACCCACATCGCCGGACACGTCCAGCTTGATGGGCATGATCTTGGCACCGGGGGCGACGCCCTCCACGCCGTCGGAGGTGGCGTTCGCCGACGCGATGATGCCGGCCATGTGGGTGCCGTGCCCCTGCGCGTCGGTGCGTCCGTCCCCGCTGCCGCCGTCGCTGCGGCCACCGGGAAGCACCTGGCCCTTCAGCTCCGGATGGTTGGCGTCCACGCCGCTGTCGATCACGGCCACGACCACGCCCCGCCCGGTGGACAGCTCGTGCGCCTGCTCGATCCGCAGCTCGTCCACGTACCACTGCTCGGCCCGCCGGGGCGCGGCGACCGCCGGTTGGGCGGCCCCCACCACCAGGAGCCCCGCCAGCAGGCAGGCCGCGGCCGGCCGGAGCGCTGCGACGTTCACCCTCATCCGTCCGTCCTCATCGCAGGATGCCCGGGGACGACCCGTCACCGGGGCCCCACGGATCGTCGTCCTCAGTCAACCACGACGAGTGCTCGGAGCCCGTACCACCGCCATGCCCGGCGCCGCCCGCGCCGCCCATCATGCCGCCGCCCATCATGCCGGCACCGCCGATCCCGGCGCCGCCACGCGCGCCGCCCGCCAGGCCGGGGCCGCCCGCACCGGTGGCGGCGCGCAGCGCGTTCGCCGCGCTCGTCATCGGCGGCACCTTGCCGTTGCCGCCACCCACCATGCCGGGGATGCTGCCCACGCCGATCCCGCCGGCCGCGCCCAGGCCACCACCACCGGCCCCGATCCCGCCGGCGCCCACGCCACCGCCGAAACCACCGCCGGCCCCACCGAGACCGGCGCTGCCGAGGCCGGTGCCGCCGAGGCCACCACCCACGCCGCCGATGCTGCTGGGCGCGGCACCGGCCAGGCCGGTGCGGTAGCCGTCGTCGACACCCGGATAACCCGATCCGGTGGACCCCGGGGTGAACGAGCCGGTGTCACCGCCGGTGGATCCGGCACCGGACGGCGAGAACGGGCCGCCGACCGACGTCGGCCCACCGCTGAAGTCGGCGCCGCCGCCCGGCGGCCGGCTGCCGATGTCCGGGACGCCGCCGATACCGCCGCCACCACCACCGCCACCACCACCGCCGCCGATGTCAGGTCGACCCTTCGGCGGTACGCGATCGTCGGGTCGGTAGTCGTCCGAGACCGGCGAGGGCTCGTTGACCACAAGCTTGGGACGCTCGGTGTAGACGGCCCGGGGCAGCGGGGACATCGCGGTGTTGGCCGCCTGCTGGTTGTCCCGGTACCAGTTGTCCAGGTGGTCCTTGGTGTCCCACCAACCGCCCCGCTTCTGGTCACCCGCCTGGCCGTCGACCTTCATTGTCGCCTCCAGGTCGTCGGCCTTGTCGCGGAACGCGCCATCGGCGTACGAACCGGGGTTGCTCTGGTAGTCCTTGCGCAGCGCGGCGAGGAAACCCGACGCGCTCTCGCCGTCGCGGGCGTCGTCGAGCTCGGTGCCGTTGGGCAGGCTCCACTCGTTGATGCCGAAGTCGTCCCCCAGTGGGACCGGGATCGAGGCGACCGCCCTGCGGATGTCCGTCTCGATCCGCGCCAACGCGCCACTGACGTTCGTCGCATCGGTGATCAGATCCTCGATCTGCTTGCCGATCTCACCCAGATGCTCGCGGTAGGCGTCACCACCGCTGCCCTTCCACCCGGCGAGCATCCCGGGCAGACCACCGACGTGCGGGCGCTCCTGACCCGTGGCGATCGGGCCGACGAACGATCGGCCGACGAGCGCGTCCCGTAGCTGCGTCAGGCCGGAGGAGAGGTTTCCCCACCCCTGCCCGACCGATCCGACAGTCTCCGGGTCCGCGGAGAGCGTCACCTCGCGGACGCACCGCTCCCAGGTTCCTCCAGCCATGACGTCCCCCTCAGGCCGTGTACGGGTAGGTGGGCACGCCGCCGGCAGCGGGCGGCGGAGCCGCCGACTCGAGCAACCGCTCGATCTCCTTGCCGTTGGCGCCGTTGCGCGCCTCGGTGTCACCGAATGCCTTGGCGATGTCCTCGGTGCCCTGCTTCAGCGAGGCAAGCCGCTGGGACAGCGTCTTGAGGTGCAGCTCCATGTTGGCAGTGGACTTGGTCAGCGCCTGCCACTGCATGCGGGCGTCCTCGTAGGCGCCGAAGGGGGTGCCGTTCGGGACGGCCTGGGCGTTGTTGCTGTCGCCCTTCATCCGCTCCTTGACGCGTTCCATCTCGTAGATGATGGTGTCGTCGACGTACTGCTTCAGCCGCTCGACGTACGCCGCCGCGGCGTTCAGGTCCTCGACGCTGACGTGTAGATCGCCGGTGTTCGGCGGCGGGATGGTCCCCATGAGCTTCCTCCCCCGTTACCGACCCGCCGGGTCGGTCCATGTCAGACGCAGCGTATCGACAGTGGCCCGGTCGGGGCAGCCCCGGTCGCCACGGCTTTCGTCGATGGCGGGGCGGGACGGACCGGTGGCGCGCTGCGCAGCCCGACAGGCGCCGACGGGCCCGCGAGAACGCGGGCCCGTCGGGTGGAGTGTGGACGGTGGTGGGTCACCGCGGCGAGCGGTCAGGCCGGGTGGTCGCCGGCCGAGACCTGCACACCGTCGCCGGCCGGGACCCGCATACCGTTACCGCCCAGCGGGGTGAGCGGCAGCAGCTTCTTGCCGGTGGGGCCGATCTGGATCTCGGTGTCCATCGATGGGCAGACGCCGCAGTCGAAGCAGGGCGTCCACCGGCAGTCGTCCTGCTCGAACTCGCTTACCGAGTCCTGCCAGTCCTGCCAGAGCCAGTCCTTGTCCAGGCCGGAGTCGAGGTGGTCCCAGGGCAGGACCTCCAGCTCCTCGCGCTGCCGGGTCGTGTACCAGTCGAGGTCGACCCCGAACGCGGGCAGCGTCTCGGCCGCCGCGTCCACCCAGCGCTGGTAGGAGAAGTGCTCGCTCCACCCGTCGAACCGGCCGCCGTTCTCCCAGACCTTGCGGATCACCGACCCGACCCGGCGGTCGCCCCGGGAGAGCAGCCCTTCGATCAGCGACGGCTCGCCGTCGTGGTAGCGGTAGCCGATGGCCCGGCCCAGCGAGCGGTCCGCGTTGATGGCCTGCTTGAGGATCTTGAGCCGGTGGTCGATGACCTCCGGACGGTCCATCGAGGCCCACTGGAACGGGGTGTGCGGCTTCGGCACGAACCCGCCGATGGAGACGGTGCAGCGGATGTCCTTGGAACCGGTGGCGGCCCGGCCGGCCCTGATCACCTCGTGCGCCATCTCCGCGATCTCGAGGACATCCTCGTCGGTCTCGGTGGGCAGGCCGCACATGAAGTAGAGCTTCACCTGCCGCCATCCGTTGGTGTACGCGGTGACGACAGTGCGAATCAGGTCTTCCTTCGACACCATCTTGTTGATGACCTTGCGGATGCGCTCCGACCCGCCCTCCGGGGCGAAGGTCAGGCCGGTACGCCGACCGTTGCGGGACAGCTCCTGCGCGAGGTCGATGTTGAACGCGTCGACCCGGGTCGACGGCAGCGACAGCGAGACGTTCGTGCCCTCGTACTGCTGGGCGAGGCCCGAGCACATGTCGCCGATCTCGGAGTGGTCGGCCGAGGAGAGCGACAGCAGGCCCACCTCGTTGAAGCCGGAGAACTCCAGGCCGTCGCGGACCATCTGCCCGACAGTGGTGATCGACCGTTCCCGCACCGGACGGGTGATCATGCCGGCCTGGCAGAACCGGCAACCCCGGGTGCAGCCCCGGAAGATCTCCACCGCGTACCGCTCGTGCACCGTCTCGGCCAGCGGCACGAGGGGCTTCTTCGGGTACGGCCAGGCGTCCAGGTCCATCGTCGTGCGCTTGTGCACCCGGAACGGCACGTCCGCCCGGTTCGGCACGACCCGCTGGATCCGCCCGTCCGGAAGGTAGTCGACGTCGTAGAAGCGCGGCACGTAGACGCTCTCGGTGCGCGCCAGCCGCAGCAGCAGCTCGTCGCGGCCCCCCGGGGAGCCCTCGGCCTTCCACTCCCGGACAATCGCGGTGATCTCCAGGACCGCTTCCTCGCCGTCACCGAGCACCGCGGCGTCGATGAAGTCGGCGATCGGCTCCGGGTTGAACGCGGCGTGTCCGCCGGCCACGATCACCGGGTCGGCGTCGGAGCGGTCGGCGGCCAGCATCGGGATGCCGGCCAGGTCGATCGCGGTGAGCATGTTGGTGTAACCCAGCTCGGTGGAGAAGGAGATGCCGAACACGTCGAAGTCGCGGACCGCGCGGTGCGCGTCGACGGTGAACTGCGGCACGCCGTGCGTGCGCATCAGCGTCTCCAGGTCCGGCCAGACCGCGTACGTCCGCTCGGCGAGGGTGTCGGGCAGCTCGTTGAGCACCTCGTAGAGGATCTGCACGCCCTGGTTGGGCAGGCCCACCTCGTACGCGTCGGGATACATCAGCGCCCAGCGCACCGTCGCCGCGGCCCAGTCCTTGGTCACCGCACCCAGCTCGCCCCCGACGTACTGGATGGGCTTGGAAACCTGGGGCAGCAGCGGCTCGAGCTGGGACCAGACGGACGGCTCCAGGTCACGGCTCGGCGTCGGAGGCGCCGAGCTGGAGTCGTCGCGAGAGTTGGTCGCGGCCGCACGCGGCGTCGTGGACGGGGCACTCATGATGCCCAAGGGTACGCGCCCGCCTGGCGGTGGCGACGCGGTACTAACCTCGGACCGGCGTGAGAGGAGATTGCCGCGATGCCCGAGCCCCAGCCGGGAGCACGGCCGGCCGACGGGAACACCCCCGGCTCGGCGCCGGACCGGGATCCGGCGTCCGCCGACGAGCCGGCCTCCCCACCCGTACCGCCGGACCAGCCCGCACCGCCCGACCAGCCGGCACCGCCCGACCAGCCGGCACCGCCCGACCAGCCGGCACCGCCGGACCAGCCGGCACCGCCGGACCAGCCGGAGCCTCCGACGCGCCCCCAGACTCCGGATCAGCCGGCAGCCTCGGGCCGACCGGAGCCGGCCACCGCCGCGGAAACCCCCGCGCCCAGGTGGAGCGGCTCGGCGCCGGTGCCGCCCCCGCTGCCGCGCCGACGGGTGTGGGGTGAGTCGGCCGAGCCGACCCCACCGCCACCTACGCCGGTGGGGCCGCCGGAGCACCAGACGCCTGTCGACCCGTGGGCCGGCGTGGACACCGGCGGCTGGGACCTGCCCTCCGCCGAGCTGCCGCCGTTTCCCCAGCTACCCCCGACGATGCCGCATCCGACGCCACCGGCGACCCGGCAGTGGCCCAGCCAACCCACTCGCTCGGTCGGGTCGCACCCGGTGTCTCCGGCGGCCGCCCCGAGGCCACCACGGGCCACCGAGCCGAGGATGCCGACCCGGCCCATGTCGCCGCTGCCCGCACCGCCACCGCCCGCGCCGCCCACGGTGCCGAAGCAACGCCGGGGCAAGCGGTCCGCCACACCGCCCGTGGCGCCACCGGCGGGGCCTCCGCCGGGCTGGCAGGCCCCCAAGGGGTACGTGCCGGTGCCGGTCCGCCGACGTCGCCGCTGGCCCTGGTTTCTGCTGCTCACCCTGGCCTGCTGCTGCGGCTGCCCCGCCTACTACGGGTTCCCGATCTCAGCCCAGTACCCGGTGCGGGCAGCCCTGCCCGCCCAGGTGGACGATCTGAGTCTGCGCCAGGACAACCGCAGCGCGGAGGCCGCCCGGCAGTTGGAGAACGAGGTACGCAAGGAGCACCTGCTGGCCGAGGACACCTTCGCCGGCGTCTACTCCACCTCGGGGGGCAAGCAGGTGACGGTCTTCGGCGGCACCGGCTTTCGGCTCAGCCCGGAGTCGGACGCGGAGGCCGAGATCAGCCGGCTCACCGACCGTTACACACTGGAGGCCCCGGAGAGCGTGGACACCGGTGTGCGGGGCCGGCACGAGCGCTGTGCGGTCGGCCAGTCCGATGGCGGTGAGGTGGTGGTCTGCACCTCGGTCGACCACGGCAGCATCGCCACCGGAGTGTTCACCCGGCTCTCCGTCGCCGACAGCGCCGCACTGCTGGCCACCCTGCGCGCACAGATCATCCAGCCCAAGGGCTGACCCCGACCCACCCACTGTTGATCAGGAGGGTCAGGCCTGGGTCGGGTCCGGTTGGGCGCGCGGCGGGGCGTAGCGGGGGACGTACTCCTGGCCGGTGAGCTTCTGGATCTCGCTCATCATCTCGTCGGTCATCTGCCGCAAAGAGGTGCGGTCGGTCGGCCGTCCGGCCAGGTGGATCGGCTTGCCGAACCGGATGATGATCTCGGCAGCGCCGGGCCGGGGCACCCGCGCGCCGATCGGCTGCGCCTTGTCCGTGCCGATCATGCCGACCGGGATGATCGGCACACCGGTCGTGGTCGCCAGTCGAACCGTGCCGGTCCGTCCCCGGTAGAGCCTGCCGTCCGGCGAGCGGGTGCCCTCCGGGTAGACCACCACCAGGTCACCGTTCTTGAGCACCGGGATCGCCGCGTCGAACGCGGACAGCGCGGCCCGACCGCCGCCCCGCTCCACCGGGATGGCGCCCAGACCGGTGAGCACGAACTTGGAGATCGCGCCCTTCACACCGGTGCCCTTGAAATACTCCGACTTCGCCCAGAACGCCAGGTGCCGGGGCACGACAGTGCCGAGGAACAGCTCGTCGGCCACCGACAGGTGGTTGCCGGCGAAGATCGCGCCGCCGGTGGCCGGCACGTTTTCCAGCCCCTCCACGGTCGGGCGGAACGCCAACCGCAGCGTGGGCCCCACGGCGAGCTTGCCGATGGTGTAGAGCAGGGGCACTGGTCCTCCGGCAGGTCAGGTGCGAACAGGCGGTGTCACGGTAGCGGACGCCCGCACACCTCCCGGACGGAGGTGTACGGGCGTCCGTAGCCGCAGCTACACCCGGCGGACGGAGACCGTCACCCGCTCGCCCTCGCCGACCTCGCCGGCGAAACCGTCGACGCCCTCGGCGAAGTCAACAGAGTCGGCAAGCACCTCCCGGGACACGAAGTCGAGGTATCCGGCCACCGCCGCGCGCACCTCCTCGGACGCCGACACCGACACCACGATCCGGTCCGAGACGTCCAGGTCGGCGTCCCGGCGGGCCTGCTGCACGACCCGCACCACGTCCCGGGCCAGCCCCTCGGCGGCCAGTTCGGGGGTGACCTCGGTGTCCAGCACCACCACGCCCTCACCGCCGGGCAGTGGCGCGGAGTTCTCCGCGTCGGCGGCGACCAGGCGCAACTCGTACTCGCCCTCGGCGAGGGTGACGCCGGCGGCCACCGGGGCGCCGTCGACCAGCTCCCACTCGCCCGCCTTGACCGCCTTGATCACCTGCTGCACCTGCTTGCCGACCCGCGGGCCGAGCGCCCGGGGCACCACCGTCAACACCTGCTCGCAGTACGCGGACAGCTCCGCGCTGAACTCCACGGCCTTCACGTTGACCTCGTCGGTGACCAGGTCGGCGAACGGACGCAACTGCTCCGCGGCCGGCGAGGCCACGGTCAGCGTGGACAGCGGCAGTCGCACCCGCAGACCCTTGGCCTTGCGCAGCGACAGCGCCGCCGAGGCGACCGCCCGCACGTTGTCCATCGCGGCGACCAGCTCGTGGTCGGCCGGGAAGTCCTCCGCCGAGGGCCAGTCGGTCAGGTGCACCGACCGCTCCCCGGTCAGCCCACGCCAGATCTCCTCGGCGGTCAGCGGCGCGAGCGGCGCCACCACCCGGCAGAGCGTCTCCAGCACCGTCCAGAGGGTGTCGAAGGCGTTGACGTCGCCGGACCAGAACCGGTCCCGGGAGCGACGCACGTACCAGTTGGTCAGCGCGTCCAGGTAGGACCGGACTGTGGCGCAGGCGCCGGAGATGTCGTACGCGTCCATCTGCGCGCCGACAGTCGACACCAGCTCGTTGGTCTTCGCCAGGATGTACCTGTCGAGCAGGTGCGTCGAGTCGGTGCGCCGCCGCGCGGAGTGCCCGTCGGCGTTGGCGTAGAGGGTGAAGAAATACCACACGTTCCACAGCGGCAGCAGCACCTGCCGCACGGCGTCGCGGATGCCCGCCTCGGTGACCGCCATGTCGCCGCCGCGCAACACCGGCGAGGACATCAACATCCACCGCATCGCGTCCGAGCCGTACGCGTCGAAGACGTGGTAGACGTCCGGGTAGTTGCGCAGGCTCTTGGACATCTTGCGCCCGTCCGAGCCGAGCAGGATGCCGTGGCTCAGGCAGTTGCGGAACGCCGGCCTGTCGAACAGCGCGGTGGCCAGCACGTGCATCGTGTAGAACCAGCCGCGGGTCTGCCCGATGTACTCGACGATGAAGTCACCCGGGTAGTGGTGCTCGAACCAGTCCGCGTTCTCGAACGGGTAGTGCACCTGGGCGAACGGCATCGACCCGGACTCGAACCAGCAGTCCAGCACCTCCGGCACCCGGCGCATCATCGACCGCCCGGTCGGGTCGTCCGGGTTGGGGCGGACCAGGTCGTCCACCGCCGGCCGGTGCAGGTCGGTCAGGCGTACGCCGAAGTCGCGCTCGATGTCGGCGAGCGAGCCGTACACGTCCAGGCGTGGGTAGTTCGGGTCGTCGGACTTCCACGCCGGGATCGGCGAACCCCAGAACCGGTTCCGGCTGATCGACCAGTCCCGGGCGTTGGCCAGCCACTTGCCGAACGAGCCGTCCTTGATGTGGCCGGGCGTCCAGTTGATCTCCTGGTTCAGCTCGACCATCCGGTCCCGGAACTGCGTCACCGCGACGAACCACGACGACACCGCCTTGTAGACGAGCGGGGTGTCACAGCGCCAGCAGTGCGGGTACGAGTGGGTGTAGGTGTCCTGCCGGAGCACCACCCCCCGGTCCTTCAACTCCCGGATCACCGGCTTGTTGACGTCGAAGACCTGCTCACCCTGGTACGGCGGGACCAGCGCGGTGAACCGGGTGTGGTCGTCGACGGTGACGATGGTCGGGATGCCGGCGGCGTTGCAGACGTTCTGGTCGTCCTCGCCGAAGGCCGGGGCCAGGTGCACGATCCCGGTGCCGTCCTCGGTGGTGACGAACTCCGCGCCGAGCACCTGGTAGGCGTTGTCCCCGGCCTGCTCGACGAGGAAGTCGAACAGCGGCGTGTAGCGGCGTCCGACCAGGTCCCGGCCGTACACCGTGCCGACCTGCGCGAAGCCGTCCAGTTCCTTGGCGTACGCGGCCAGCCGCGCCGCGCCGACCACGAACCGCTCGCCGTCGCGTTCCAGCACCGCGTACTCGATGTCGGGGCCGACGGCGAGCGCCAGGTTCGACGGCAGGGTCCACGGCGTGGTCGTCCAGACGCCCAGCCTGACCGGCCCGCGCACCAGCTCGGGTGCGGACTCGTCGGCGGTCAGCCCGAACCACACAGACAGGGTCGGGTCGTGCCGGTCCCGGTAGACGTCGTCCATCCGGGTCTCGGTGTTCGACAGCGGCGTCTCGCAGCGCCAGCAGTACGCCAGCACCCGGAAGCCCTCGTAGATCAGACCCTTGTCGTGCAGGGTCTTGAAGGCCCACATGACGCTTTCCATGTAGTCCAGGTCGAGGGTCTTGTAGTCGTTGGTGAAGTCGACCCAGCGGGCCTGCCGGTTGATGTAGCGCTCCCAGTCCTGGGTGAACTCCAGCACCGAGGTGCGGCAGGCCTCGTTGAACCGGGCCACGCCCAGGTCGATGATCTCCGCCTTGCTGGTGATGCCGAGCTGCTTCTCGGCCACCACCTCGGCGGGCAGGCCGTGGCAGTCCCAGCCGAAGCGCCGCTCGACGTGCCGCCCGCGCATGGTCTGGTAGCGCGGCACCACGTCCTTGACGTACCCGGTGAACAGGTGACCGTAGTGCGGCAGACCGTTGGCGAACGGCGGCCCGTCGTAGAAGACGTACTCGTTCTTACCGTCCGTGCCGGCGGGACGGGCCTCGACGCTGGCCTCGAAGGTCTTGTCGGCCGTCCAGTGCTCCAGCACCCGGCGCTCGACCGCGGGCAGGTCCGGGCTCGCCGGGACACCGGCGGCTGTCGGGTCGTGCAACGGATAGGCCATCGGGGGTCGCTCTCCTCATGCAGCTCACGCAACGTGGGTCTGCGAGGACGAAACCTCCGGGGTACGCCTCGACGACGCCCCCGGGTGGCCCGCGGTACCACCCCGCTTGGCGGTCAGGATCGACCGCCCGCTCATTGTCGGCTGTGACGGGCCGCACCCGTCCGGTTCTACTGGGCCGGTCACCCGGCCGTTCTTCCGGAGGCTCACCGGTGATGGCCGGGTCATCGCCTTACGGTGCCCAACGATACTCGACCCGCCCACCGCGCCGCCGCCGAGTGAACGCCTACGCCGGCACCCCGGGCTGACCGGGTGATCCGGATCGAGTTGGACGAGCCCACACTGGCCCGCACCCGGATCGCCATCAGCCCACTCTGGGAGGTGCTGACCAGCCTGTTCGTGGTGCAGCGCCATCCCGAAGAGGCACCCTGGCCGGACACCGCCTGGGCGTGGCACGCACGGCGGGTGCTCGCCGAGGTGCCGGCGACCGCGCCGGCCAAGCTGCTGACCGTCGGCCTGCCCGCACCGGACTTCCTCAGCCCGATCCCGACGTCGGCCGCGCCCATCCTGGCCGAACAGCCCGCACGTGCCGCATCGCGGGCGACCCCGGCGTCGGAAGGTTCGGGCAGTCCGCGGCGTCAACCTGACGGTTGACAACGGGGAGCCGTTCGGCCTGCTCGAACCCCCGACACCGCCCCGTCGATCATGAGGTTGACGGGCGGGTGGATCACCGCTCCGCCCGTCAACCTCATGATCAGCGCGGGCGGGTCAGGGGGCGGGGAGGGTGGTGGTCCAGAGGGAGGCGCCGTCTCGGTCGCGGAGGTGGACCGTGAGGGCACCGGACGCACCGTCGATCTGGACCTCGCCGAAGTGCTGGAAGCCCTCCGCCGGTGAGGTGTTCGCCCGCGGCGGGGCGTGCACGAAGGCGGCCTGCGGGCCGAAGGTGCCGTCCAGCGCGTTCGGGCCGAATGCCCCGGCGTGCGCGGGGCCGGAGACGAACTCCCAGAACGGGGTGAAGTCGCCGACCGCCGCCCGGGACGGGTCGTAGTGGTGCGCGGCGGAGTAGTGCACGTCGGCGGTGAGGAAGACCATGCCGGTCACCCCGGCCCGATGGGTGGCCCGCAGCACCTCGGCGAACTCCAGCTCACGCCCGGCCGGCGCGCCCGGGTCGCCCTGCGCGACACCCTCCTGCGCCGTGGGACCGTCCGGCACCACCACCCCGATCGGCAGGTCGTTGGCGATCACCTTCCAGGTCGCCGTGGACCGCTTCAGCTCGCGGATCAGCCACTCCCGCTGCTCGCGGCCGAGTAGACCGCGCTTCGGGTCGGCGTACGTGTTGCCGTCGTTCGGGTCCTTGTGGGTCCGCATGTCCAGCACGAACACGTCCAGCAGCGGCCCGTACGACAGCCGTCGGTACAGCGTCCCGTTGTCCGGCACGGGCAGCCACTCGTGGAACGCCTGCCGGGCCCGGACGGCGAGCACGTCCACCCGTCGCTCGGTGTAGCGCGGGTCGTCCAGGATCTCCCCCGGGTACCAGTTGTTGAGCACCTCGTGGTCGTCCCACTGGTTGATCTGCGGCACCGCCGCGGCGAACTCCCGCAGGTGCCTGTCGAGCAGGTTGTACGCGAACTGTCCCCGGTACTCGGTCAGCGTCTCGGCGACCTTGCTCTTTTCGGGCGTGACCAGGTTGCGCCAGAGCCGCCCGTCGGGCAGCGGCACCGACTCGACAAGCGGACCGTCGGCGTACACGGTGTCGCCGCTGCACAGGAAGAAGTCCGGCCGGGTCTCCCGCATCGCCCGGAAGATCGACATGCCGCCGAAGGTGGGGTCGATCCCCCAGCCCTGCCCGACGATGTCCCCGGTCCAGACGAAGCTCACGTCACGCCGCCGGTGCCGGCCGGGCGCGGTGGTCAGCGTCCCGGTCAGCGGCTCACTGACCAGCCCGTGCCGCTCCAGGCTCTCCACCCGGACCCGGTAGTGCAGCCGCTCGGCGTCCGGCAGGCCCCGCAGCCGGACCTTGCCGGTGTAGTCCGAGTTCGGCCCGAGCGCGGGGCCGCGCAGTTGCCGCGCACCGCGGAAGTCGGGCCGCCGGCTCACCTCGACAAGCATCCGGCCCGGCCGGTCGGCCCGCGTCCAGACCAGCGCCGAGTCCGCGCTCACGTCACCGCTCTGCACACCGTGGGTGAGCACCGGACGTCCCGCCGGCCGCCACGCCGGGGCGGCGTTCGCGCCGGCGCCGCCCAGCAACGCGCCGCCGGCGACTCCGGCCCCGGCCACCAGGCCGGCCCGCAGCAGGGTACGTCGATCAAGCTCGGTCATGCTTCCTCCCGGTCATGGGTTGACCCAGTCGGTCTACCGGGCGGAGATGACCGCGATCGGCGGCCCGGATGGCCGGGGTCGGAACGCCTGTTGTCCGGAGGGCGTGACCGGAGTCACCGCTGCGGTTGTCACGACACGCCTCGGCCCCACCGTCGTGACGGTGTCGGATCGAACAGGGAGTTGGTCATGCAACGAATGAAGCTCTTCGAGGTCGCGCCGCAGGGATACCAGGCCGTGTCGGGCCTGGAGAAGTACGTCCAGGCGAACGTCGACCACACAGTGCTGGAACTGGTCAAGCTGCGGGCGTCGATCCTGAACGGCTGCGCGTTCTGCGTGGACATGCACAGCCGCGACGCCCTCGCCGCCGGCGAGTCGAGCCGGCGGCTGTTCGCGGTGTCCGCCTGGCGGGAGGCGCTGTCGTTCTTCGACGAGCGGGAGCAGGCCGCGCTGGCGCTCACCGACGCGGTGACCCGGCTCGGCGAGCACGGAGTCTCGGACGAGGTGTGGGACGCCGCCGCGAAGGTCTGGTCGGAGAAGGAGCTGGCCGATCTGGTCCTCGCGATTGCCACAATCAACGTGTGGAATCGGATCGCCGTGACGACGCACACGGAGCCCCCGGCACAGGTGTGACGACCGAGGCGGCAGAGGCGGCCGGTGCGCTTCAGGCGCACCGGCCGATGCTGCTCGGGCTCGCGTACCGCCTGCTCGGCAGCCGGCACGACGCGGAGGACGTGCTCCAGGAGGCGTACCTGCGCTGGCTGCGCGTGGACCGGTCGGCGGTGGAGGAACCGCGCCGCTACCTGTCCCGGGTGGTCACCCGCCTGGCCCTGGACCGGTTGCGGACCCGGCAGTCGGCCCGCGAGACGTACGTCGGCACCTGGCTGCCCGAGCCGGTGCCGACCGCGCCCTCGCCGTTCGGACCGTTGGACCGCGCGGAGCTGCGCGACTCGCTCTCCACCGCGTTGTTGCACGTCCTGGAGCGGCTCACCCCGCCGGAGCGGGCGGTGTACGTCCTGCACACCGCCTTCGACCTGCCGTACGCCGAGATCGCCGAGATCCTGGACCGGTCCGTCGACGACTGTCGACAACTGCACCACCGGGCGAGCACCCGGGTCCATCAGGAGCAGCGTCGCTTCACCGCCAGCCGGGCCGAACGGGAACGGTTGCTTGACGCGTTCCTCGCCGCCGCCCGTGACGGTGACCTGGCGACGCTCACCGGCCTGGTCGCGGCGGACGCCACGGCCTGGAACGACGGCGGTGGCCGGGTCCGGGCCGCCCGCAACCCGGTCAGTGGCGCGGACCGGATCGCCCGGTTCTTCGCCGGGATCTACGGCCCCCGCCGCCGCCCGATGACTGTGCGTCCGGTCGAACTGAACGGGGAACCCGCCGTGTTTGTCACCCGCGCGGACGGCAGTCGGTACACGTTGACCATCGCCGCGGCCGACGGCCGGATCACCGGAATCTACGTGGTCGGAAACCCGACGAAACTGCCGCCGGTCGACTGAGCCCCGACGCCGCCGGCCGGCCCCGGACGGGTCGCGGAGCGCGCCGTGGGCCGGCCGCGGCCGGGTCGGGTCAGCCGAGTTCGGGGAACCAGAGCGCGATCTCGCGCTTGGCGCTGTCTGTCGAGTCGGAGGCGTGCACCAGGTTTTCCCGGTTGGACAGCGACAGATCGCCCCGGATGGTGCCGGCGGCGGCCTTTCGCCCGTCGGTGGCGCCGACCAGCCCTCGCACCACGTCGATGACCTGGTCTCCGGAGAGCACAAGCGCGACCAGCGGACCGCTTGTCATGAAGTCCTTCAGCGGCGGGTAGAACGCCTTGTCGACGTGCTCGGCGTAGTGCTGGTCGGCGAGCGCGGCGTCCATCGTCCGGTGCACCATCGCGTCGATCCGCAGCCCCTTGCGCTCGAAGCGGGAGAGAACCTCGCCGACCAGGCCACGGCGGACCGCGTCGGGCTTGATCAGAACGAGGCTGCGCTCATCCGGGCTGTTGCTGGACACGCTGGGTTCCTCCTGTGCACGCTGAACGCTGGGGATCGGTACGGTCAGCGTAGCGACCCGGTCCCGGCGCCGGCGCGGCGGCCGGTCTTTCCCCCGGTGGCCGATCCGGCCTAGCCTGACCCTGACCCCGGGAGGTCCACTGTGGCGAATGGCGGGAACCGGCCCATCGCGCCGGTACGCAAGCTGATCGGCACGGTGCTGGGCACCGTTGCCACCTTCGTCGTCCTCTTCGGGCTGGGCATGACCAGTTGGGCCATCGTGGCTCTCGGGGTCGCCCTGCTGGTGCTGGCGATCGCGCTGGCGACCGTACGCGGTGGCGGACGCACCTGGGTGGTCGGCGTCGGGCACGTGCACAGCGCCTCCGAACCTCCCACCCAGTACGCGTTCGGCCGCTGCGAACTGCAACTGGTGCTCGACGCGCCTGGTCTGCCACCCCGGTCCAAGAAGATCATCGAGCCAAGGGTGCCGGTCTCCAAGTGGCCGTCGCTGGGCCAGGCCCTGCCGATCCGTGTCGCGTTGGACGACCAGCGGCACGTCAAGGTCCTCTGGGACGAGGTGCCGACCCACGCCGAGACCGCCGCCGCCGTCGCCGACCTTCCGCCGGAGTTCGCCGACGTCGACGCCGTGGACGAGGTGCTGATCCAGCAGGATGCCCCGCCGTGGGCCGACCGTGGGCCGGACGACGACTTCCGGGACGACTTCGGCGATCCGCTCGGTGACCGGTTCCACGACCCACTCGGCCCCGACTCCGCACGTCCCGATCCCCTGCGCCCCGACCCGCTGCGCGACGACTCGGGCGACCGTCGCGAGGACCGCGAGCACGTGGTGATGCACCAGAGCCCGGGCGGTCCCGTGGTGTTGGAGGGCGTCCTCGTCGACCAGCAGGCCGGTGGCGGGCTGCCCCGGCGGGCCACCCCGGCGCCGCGCCCGCCCGCCGAGGAGCACTTCGACGAGCCCGCCGCCGACCGGTTCGACCCACCGGAGGCCGACCGGAGCAACGTGCCGACCGCCGACCGGTTCGACCCGCCGGCCGCTGACCGGAGCGACCCGCCGCGGACCGACGGGAGCGACGAGCCGGCCGCCGACCGGAGCGACCTGCCGACCGCCGACCGGATCGCCGACCCGCCGCCCGCGCAGCGGTCCGGTCCGGGCGCTACCGACCCGCTGGACCCGCTCGATCTTCCGCTGGACGATCCCTCCCCGGGCGGGGCGGCGCGCGCGACAGTCACCGACGCGGAACTGGACGAGGCGATCTTCGGGTTCGCCGGGGACGCGGCCGCCGATCCCGCCGCGCCGATCAGCGGTGTGGGTCTCACCCTGTTGGTGACCGACCTGTCCCGGTCGCTCGACTTCTACCGTGACGTGCTCGGCTTCAGCGAGGTCGACCAGGGCGCCGGCAACGCCGTGCTCGCCTCCGGCACGACCCGGCTGGTGCTGCGCGAGGTGACCGGGGCGGCACCCATCAGCCGCCGGCTGGTGCACGTCAACCTCGAGGTCAACGACATCGAAGCGGCGTACGAACGGCTCCGCGGGTCGGGCGTCCGATTCACGTACGCGCCCCGGGTGGTCAACCGGGGCTCGAAGCTGGAGGTGTGGGCGGCGGCCTTCCGCGACCCGGACGGCCACGGCATCGCGCTCACCCAGTGGCGCGAACGCGCCGAGGCCTGACCCGGCCCGGGGCCCGGTCCGGCGTCAGCCGAGGATGACCCGACGGACGTGCATCGCGTACGCCCACACCAGGGCGAAGATGATGCCCAGGGCGAGCAGTGACCAGTGCAGCAGGCCGCCCAGCATCAGCAGACCCTGGAGCACCGTGCCGGCGTGCCACGCCCAGGGGCGGCGCATCATGCCGGCGACCACGACAGCGGCCACCGCCAGCGCCACCACGGCACCGATGGCGGCACCACTCAGGTCACCGCCGACCACCCGGATCGGCTGGATCGCCAGCAGCAGCACCAGCGCCTCCAGGCTGAGCGTGCCCGCGCCCAGGCCGCGGACCGCCCGCTCCGGGTTGCGCAACCCGGAGCGTCGCGGCTGCCCGGCCGTGGGCTCCTCCCCCGCAGGCTGCTCGACCGGCGGGCCGGTCGGGGTGTGCGGCTCCCGCTCTGGGTCGGTCATCGCTTCAGCAGCCGACGCGCGTCGGCGACCGTCACCACCGACCCCGTGACCAGCACCCCAACCCCACTCAGCTCGCCGGGAACGTCCTCCTCGGCCAACGCGACCGCCAGCTCGATCGCGTCCGGCATCTCCTCGGCCGACTCCACCCGCTCCTCGCCGAAGATCTCGGCGGCCAGCGCGGCAAGCTCCTCCGTCGGCATCGCCCGTGGCGAGCTGTTCCGGGTGACCACCACCTGGTCGACCACCGGCTCCAGCAGCTCCAGCAGACCTTCGGCGTCCTTGTCGGCGAGGACGCCGATCACGGCCACCAGCTTGCTGAACGCGAACTCCTCCTGGAGCGCGGTGACTGTGGCCTTCATGCCGTGCGGGTTGTGCGCCCCGTCCAGCAGGATGGTCGGGGCGTTCCGGACCCGCTCCAGCCGACCCGGGGAGCTGGTCGAGGCGAAGCCCTCCCGGACCGCCTCGATGTCCAGTTGACGTCGCGCCCCGGCACCCAGGAACGCCTCCACGGCGGCGAGCGCCACCGCCGCGTTCTGCGCCTGGTGGGCACCGTGCAGCGGAATGAACACGTCGTCGTAGACGCCACCCAGACCTTGGAGGCGCAGCACCTGGCCGCCGACCGCGACCGCCCGACCGAGTACGCCGAACTCGGCGCCCTCCCGGGCGATGGTGGCCCCCACTTCGGCACAGCGGTCGAGGAGCGGACCGGCCGCCTCCTCCTCCTGGGCGGCGGCGATCACCGTGGCGCCCGGATGGATGATGCCGGCCTTGGCCAGCGCGATGTCCTGAAGCGTGTCACCCAGCCACTCGGTGTGGTCCAGCCCGATCGGGGTGATCACACAGACTCCGGCCTGGATGACGTTCGTGGCGTCCTCGGCACCGCCGAGGCCCACCTCGACCACCGCGATGTCGACAGGCGCGTCGGCGAACGTGGCGAACGCCAACGCCGTCGTCATGTCGAAGTACGTCAGCGGCTCGTCCGACCGCGCGTCGACAAGCTCGGCCAGCGGTTTGATCTCCCGGTAGACCGCCGCGAACCGCTCCTCGCT
Organism: Micromonospora sp. NPDC049230; assembly: GCF_040647875.1. NCBI lineage: Bacteria > Bacillati > Actinomycetota > Actinomycetes > Micromonosporales > Micromonosporaceae > Micromonospora > Micromonospora sp. NPDC049230. Next base: position 4,151 of record NZ_JBEZCZ010000046.1, on the reverse strand, counting down.
GACCGGCTCCCCGTCCAGGCTGATCCGCTCCCGGACGGTCTCCAGGTGCGGGCTGGTGTAGCGGCCGGTGTGCAGCCCGAACGCCCGCAGCAGCGAGTCGATCATCCGCGCGGTGGAGGTCTTGCCGTTGGTGCCGGTCAGGTGGATCGCGGGATACGCCCGCTGTGGGCTGCCGAGCAGATCGAGTAGCGACTCGATCCGGTCCAGCTCGAAGACCATGCGGGTGAAGCCACGGGCGTTCAGCTCGGCCTCGACGGCGGCGAATTCGGTACGGTCGGTCACGAGGACAGTGTCTCCAGAGCAGCGTCGATCCGGACCAGGTCGGCCTCGGCGGTGGCGAGCCGGTCGCGGATCTTCGCGACCACCGGCTCGGGGGCCTTGCCGATGAAGGCAGGGTTGTCGAGCTTCGCGCGGGCCTGCGCGACCTCCTTCTCGGCGGCGGCGCGGTCCTTCGTCAGCCGGGCCCGCTCGGCGGCCACGTCGATCGACCCCCGGGTGTCCAACGCGACACCTACCGCGCCGGGCATGGCCAGCGTGGCGCTGGCCTGGAAGTCGTCGCCGGCCGGATCGAGCCGGACCAGGGAGCGGATCAGCGGCTCGTGGGCGTCGATGCCCGCCCCGGCGAGCCCGTCCAACCGGGCGGCCACCCGCTGGGTGGGTCGCAGCCCCTGATCGGAGCGGAACCGCCGGATCTCGGTGACCACGCGCTGCACACCTGCCAACTCGGCCTCGGCGGCGTCGTCGACACGCGACCGGTCGGCCACCGGCCAGGCGGCGGTCTGCACCGTCTCGCCGCCGGTCAGCGCGAGCCACAGCTCCTCGGTGACGAACGGGATGACCGGGTGCAGCAGCCGCAGCAGCTGGTCCAGCACGTGCCCGAGCACCCGACGGCTGGCCTCGGCCCGTGCGCCGCCCTCGGCGAGCACCGGCTTGCTCAGCTCCACGTACCAGTCGCAGACGTCGTCCCAGGCGAAGTGGTAGAGCAGGTCACACACCTTGGCGAACTCGTACGCCTCGAACTGCTCGTCGACCTCGGCGGTGACGTGCGCCAGCCGGGACAGGATCCACCTGTCGACTGTGGAGAGCTGCTCGGCGGGCGGCAGGTCACCCGTGGTGTGCGCACCGTTCATCAGGGCGAAGCGGGTGGCGTTCCAGAGCTTGTTGCAGAAGTTGCGCGAGCCCTGGCACCACTCCTCGCTGACCGGCACGTCCTGCCCGGGGTTGGCGCCGCGAGCCAGGGTGAACCGGGTGGCGTCGGCACCGAACCTGTCGATCCAGTCCAGCGGGTCGACCACGTTGCCGAACGACTTGGACATCTTCTTGCCGTGCTCGTCCCGGACCATGCCGTGCAGGGCCACCACGTCGAACGGCTGCTTGCCGTCCATCGCGTACAGGCCGAACATCATCATCCGGGCGACCCAGAAGAACAGGATGTCGTAGCCGGTGACCAGGACACTCGTCGGGTAGAACTTGGCCAGATCCAGGGTCTGCTCCGGCCAGCCGAGCGTGGAGAACGGCCACAGAGCGCTGGAGAACCAGGTGTCCAACACATCCTCGTCCTGCCGCCAGCCGTCGCCGGTCGGCGGCTGCTCGTCCGGGCCGACGCAGACGATCTCGCCCTGCGGGCCGTACCAGACCGGGATCCGGTGCCCCCACCACAGTTGGCGGGAGATGCACCAGTCGTGCATGTTGTCGACCCAGGCGAAGTAGCGCTTGGCCAGCTCGGCCGGCTCGATGCGGACCCGGCCGTCGCGCACCGCGTCGCCGGCGGCCTGGGCCAGCGGGGCGGTGTTGACGAACCACTGCAACGACAGCCGCGGTTCGACTGTCGTCTTGCACCGCGAGCAGTGCCCGACGGCGTGCACGTACGGCCGCTTCTCCGCGACGATCCGGCCCTGCTCGCGCAGCGCCGCCACGATCGCGGGCCGCGCCTCGAACCGGTCCAGCCCCTCGAACGGGCCGGGCACGGTGATCACCCCGCGCTCGTCCATCACGGTGAGCGCGGGGAGGTCGTGCCGCTGGCCGATCTCGAAGTCGTTGGGGTCGTGCGCCGGGGTCACCTTGACCATGCCGGTGCCGAACGACGGGTCGACGTGCGCGTCGGCGACGATCGGGATGCGGCGGCCGGTCAGCGGCAGCTCGACCTCGGTGCCGATCAGGTGCTGGTACCGCTCGTCGTCCGGGTGCACCGCCACGGCGGTGTCGCCCAGCATCGTCTCGGCCCGGGTGGTGGCCACCACGACCTCGTCGCTGTAGCGGATCGAGATCAGCTCACCGTCGTCGTCGGTGTGCTCGACCTCGATGTCGGAGAGCGCGGTCAGACAGCGGGGGCACCAGTTGATGATCCGGTTGGCCCGGTAGATGAGGCCCTCGTCGAAGAGCTTCTTGAAGATCGTCTGGACGGCACGGGTCAGCCCCTCGTCCATGGTGAAGCGCTCACGGTCCCAGTCGACGGAGTCGCCGAGGCGCCGCATCTGCCCCAGGATCGCCCCACCGGACTCGGCCTTCCACTGCCAGACCCGCTCGACGAACTTCTCCCGGCCCAGGTCGTGGCGGGACAGGCCCTCGGCGGCGAGCTGACGCTCCACCAGGTTCTGGGTGGCGATGCCGGCGTGGTCCATGCCGGGCAGCCACAGCGCCTCGAACCCCTGCATCCGCTTACGCCGGGTCAACGCGTCCATCAGGGTGTGCTCGAACGCGTGGCCCATGTGCAGCGAGCCGGTCACGTTCGGCGGCGGGATGACGATGGTGAAGGGGGGCTTGTCGCTGTCGGCCGAGGCCCGGAAGTGGCCGGCGGCTACCCACTGCTCGTACCGTCGCTGCTCTACCTCGCCGGGCTGGTACTGGCCGGCAAGGGTCGGGGCGTCGGGGCGTCGGGCATCCAGTCTCTCGGTCACCTGACAAGTCTACGGAGGGCTTCCGCGGACCTGACGTGCGCCACCTGTGGTTCGCGTACGGTGTCGGCTATGTCCGACGCACATCTCACCGAGCGGTCGCTCGACGGCGGTCGCGAGCCGGTCGAGCTGACCGAAGAGCCGATCCAACTCAGCACCCGGGACTCCGGGGGCGACCCCGACGAGCGCGCCGGCGGCTGGTCGCGACGGCGCAAGATCGGTTGGACGGTCGCGCTGGTGGTCGGCCTCGCGGGTGCCGGTGTGCTGGGCGCCGCCGGCTGGCGGGTGGCGCAGCAGAAGGACACCGAGCTGACCTCACCCCCGCAGGTGGCCGGTCTGACCCGGGACGACAGCGAACGGGCGAAGAGCACTGCTGACTACCTGCGCAGCGGCCTGGCGGCCGACATCGAGCTGGACCGCAGCTTCGGCACCGTCTACCGCGACCCGGCCGACGACAAGCGCTCGGTGCTCATCTTCGGTGGCACCACGCTGCTCTGGCAGCCGGAACGCGATCTGGAGAGCCTGTTCCGCCTCATGTCCGACGAGACCGGTTCGGTGAACGGGCTACGCGAGGTGCCCGCGGGCGACCTGGGCGGCGTGATGAGGTGCGGCAGCACCAGCGGCGAGGGCGGCGACTTCGCGGTGTGCGGGTGGGCCGACCACGGCAGCGTGGTGATGGCGATGTTCCCCGGACGGTCGGTCACCGACGCCGGCAGCCTGCTCCGCGACCTCCGCAAGGACATGCAGACCCGTAACTGACCCCACACGTCTCGCCCGCCCCCAGGTCGAGCCCATTCCAAGGTCGAACCCGGTCCAGCCCTCGGCCCATCGCCTCGGGTCCGCCGACACCGAACCTTTCCGCGCTCGCGGATGCCCCGCCCACCTGCGATCGACTCGGGTTTGCTGAAATCGGGGTGTCTCGCGCTCGTGGATACCACGATTTCAAGAAAGTCGAGTCGATCAACCCGTGCGCGGTCGGGGTGGTGCCGTAAACGGGAAACCCGCCGTAATCGGGGGTGGCGCCGTGGTCAGGGACCCCTTGCGAGGTCAGGGGGCGCACCCGGGGTAGAGCGGCTCGGGATCCCGGGAGGGCTCCGGCCGGGGCGCGTCAGGATGCGGATATGCAAATAGGGCCACCCCGTATCGGGGTGGCCCTATTTGAAAGATTGTCCGGCGGCGTCCTACTCTCCCACACCCTCACGAGTGCAGTACCATCGGCGCTGGAGGGCTTAGCTTCCGGGTTCGGAATGTAACCGG
>NZ_JBEZCZ010000045.1:0-56716 GCF_040647875.1 Micromonospora sp. NPDC049230 | reverse complement strand
GAGGATCGCAACGACTTGGAAGCGCGCACCGCCGCCGGGGCTCGCGCTGGCTGCGGCCCGGGTTGGGGGCGGGGGGGGGTGGGCAACGGGGGGGGCCGGGCCCGCGGGGGGCGGGGGGCGGTCCTGGAGGGGCCGCCCGCCGTTGGTGTCGCTGGGTGGTTAGTTTTGCGCGGCCGCGTCGCTGGGGGTGAGGCGGTCCGGGGTGGCGTCCAGGCCGGAGATCCAGCCGGTCACGTTGCGGGCCACGTCCTGGGCGGTCAGGCCCAGGTCGGCGAGGATCTGCGCGCGGGTGCCGTGCGGGTGCCAGTCGGCCGGTACGCCGAGGTCCTTGAGCGGCACCCGGACGTCGGCGTCCCGCATCGCCTGACCGAGCGCGTCGCCCACGCCGCCGACCCGGACGCCGTCCTCGACGCTGACCACGAGCCGGTGGCGGGCGGCGAGGTCGACAAGCTCCGCCGGCACCGGGCGCACCCAGCGGGGGTCGACGACGGTGACCCCGTAGCCCTGCTCGGCGACCCGGGCGGCAACCTCCATGCCCAGCTGGCCGAAGGAGCCGACGGCGACGAGCAGCACGTCGGTGCGTGCCGACTCGGCGAGCACGTCGACCGGGCCCACCCGGCGTAGCGCCGGCAGGTCCGCGGCGACCGCGCCGGTCGGGAAGCGCACCACTGTGGGGCCGTCGTCGACGGCGACCGCCTCGCGCAGTTCCTCGCGCAGCGTGGCCGCGTCCCGGGGAGCGGCGATGCGCAGGCCGGGAACCACCCCGAAGACGGACATGTCCCAGATGCCGTAGTGGCTGGGGCCGTCCGGGCCGGTGATGCCCGCCCGGTCCAGCACGAAGGTCACCGGCAGCCTGTGCATCGCCACGTCCAGCAGGACCTGGTCGAAGGCGCGGTTGAGAAAGGTGGCGTAGACGGCGACCACCGGGTGCAGGCCGCCGAGCGCCAGGCCGGCCGCCGAGGTGGCGGCGTGCTGCTCGGCGATGCCCACGTCGTACACCCGCTCGGGGTACTTGCGGGCCAGCTTGGCGATGCCGGTCGGCTCGGCCATCGCGGCGGTGATGCCCACGACGTCCGGGCGTTCGTCGGCGACGGCCAGCAGCTCGTCGGCGAAGACGTGCGTCCACTTCACCGAGGGGGCGGCCAGCAGCGCGCCGGTCTCGACGTCGAAGGCGCTGCCGGGGCCGTGCAGGCAGTCCGCCTCGTCCTCCTCGGCGGGACGGTAGCCGTAGCCCTTGCGGGTGACCGCGTGCACGATCACCGGGCCGCCGAAGTTCTTCGCCGCGCGCAGCGCCGCCTCGACCGCCGCCACGTCGTGCCCGTCCACCGGGCCCACGTACTTGATGCCGAGGTCCTCGAACATGGCCTGCGGGGCGACGGCGTCCTTGATGCCCTTCTTGACCGCGTGCAGCACCTCGTACATCGGTCGGCCGACAAGCGGCGTGGAGCCGAGAGCGTCCTTGACCGTGTCGAGGACCTTCTCGTAGCCGGGGTTGAGCCGCAGCGAGGAGAGGTGGTCGGCCAGCCCGCCGATGGTCGGGGCGTACGAGCGGCCGTTGTCGTTGACCACGATGACGAGGGGGTTGCCGGCGGTGGCGATGTTGTTCAGCGCCTCCCAGCACATGCCGCCGGTCAGCGCGCCGTCGCCGACCACCGCCACGACGCTGCGCGCCTCGCCCCGAAGGGCGTACGCCTTGGCGAGGCCGTCGGCGTAGGAGAGCGCGGTCGAGGCGTGCGAGTTCTCGATGAGGTCGTGCTCGCTCTCCGCCTGGCTGGGATAGCCGGAGAGGCCACCGCGCTGGCGGAGCTTGTCGAAGCCGGCCTGGCGCCCAGTGAGGATCTTGTGCACGTACGACTGGTGACCGGTGTCGAACAGGAGCCGGTCGCGCGGGGAGTCGAAGACGCGGTGCATGGCCAGTGTCAGCTCGACCACACCGAGGTTGGGCCCGACGTGCCCACCGGTGCGGGAGACCTTGGCGATCAGGAAGTCCCGGATCTCGGCGGCGAGGACGTCCAGTTCCTCACCGGACATCCGCTTGACGTCCTGCGGACCGCGGACCGTGCCCAGCAGCCGGCCGTGGTTGGCCGTGTCCTCTTCAACGCTCATGACCGGAGAGTCTATCGGCCGCCCGACACTCCGCAGCCCGGGCCGAGCGCCCCGGGCCGCGCGGGTCGGCTGAGCGCCTGGTCAGCACCGGACCGGCGGCCGCCGCGGTGGGCTGCCGGGGTACGCGGATCTCCGGTCAACGCCCGGCCGGGGGCAGCAGCAGCCCGACCTGCTCGACGTGCTGCGTCATCGGGAACAGGTCGAAGCCCCGCAGCGCCGCCAGCCGCCAACCCAGCTCGGTGAAGGTGCGCACGTCGCGGGCGAAGGCCGCCGGGTCACACGCCACGTACGCGACCGCTCGCGGGCCGGCGGCGACGATGTCCCGCACGACCTGGGCGCCCGCGCCGGAGCGCGGCGGGTCGAGCACCACCACGTCGACCGGGCCGGTGATCCGTCGACGGGTCAGCGCGGTCTCCACCCGGGCGGCGACCACCTCGATCTGGGGCAGGTCGGCCAGGTTGACCCGGGCCGCGTCCACCCCGTCCCGGCTCGACTCGACGAGGGTGATCCGGGCGTCGTCGACCCGGCTGGCGAGGGCCGCGGCGAACAGCCCGGCACCGCCGTAGAGGTCCCAGGCGCTCTCGCCCGGCTGCGGGTCCAGCAGCTCCAGCACCGCCGTGGCGAGGGTGTCCGCCGCGGCGGGGTGCACCTGCCAGAACGCGGACGCGGGCAGCGTCCAGTCCCGTCCGGCGGCCACCTCGCGGACCTCGGCCGGGCCGCTGACCGGGGTGGGCACCCCGTCGCGGACCTCGGTGACTGTCACGTCCCCGCCGGTGCTGGCGACGGTCTCCACCGCCTCGGCGGCCGGCCAACGCCCGGTGAGCACCGGCAACTGCTGGATGGCCGGGTGGGCGATCCGGCAGCGGTCGATCGGCACCACCTCGTGCGACCGGTGCTTGAGCAGGCCGGCCCGGTCGGCGGCGTCCACTGCGTAGCGGACCCGGGAGCGCCAGCCCAACAGCCCGCCGGGCAGCGCCTCGACCCGGACGCCGAGCCGGTCCAGCTCGACCTCGGTCAACCCACCCAGGCGGACGAGCTGTTCGCGGATCACGGCGGTCTTCCAGGCCAGTTGCGCGGCCGGGGCGACGTGCTGGAGGTCGCAGCCCCCGCAGGCGCCCGGCTTCGCGTACGGGCAGGGTGGCTCGACCCGGTCCGGGGAGGCGTCCAGCACGGTCACCGCGTCGGCCCGGACGAACCCCCGGTGCACCTCGGTGACCTCGGCGATGACCCGTTCACCGGGCAGCGCGTGCCGGACGAAGACGACCTGCCCGTCCACCCGTGCCACGCAGTGCCCGCCGGGGGCGACCGCGTCGACGGTCAGCTCGACCTGTTCCGCCTCGGCCAGACCCCGCTCAAGCACGGACGACGACGAGGGCAACGAGGACGACGACGGCAACGAGGACGACGCAGACAGCGCGGGGGTCGCGGACTCGCGCCCGCCTCGCTCAGTCACGGCCGCTCCCGGCCGGGCCGCCGTCGCTCGGGCGGGTCTCCGGGGCCGGGGTGGAGGCCACCGGCTGGTCGGCCGGCGGCAGCGTGCCCCGCGGCCCGCGTGCCGGGGTCCGGGACAGCGTCGCGTCCAGCCGGTCCAGGTTCTTGCTCGCCGTCGACGCGAGCTGCCACGGCACGCTGACCACCATCACCCCCGGTTCGAAGAGCAGCCGGCCCTTGAGGCGCAGGGCGCTCTGGTTGTGCAGCAGGTTCTCCCACCAGCGACCCACCACGTACTCCGGAATGAAGACGGTGACCACGTCCCGGGGCGACTTGCGGCGGGTGTTGGCGACGAAGTCCAGGATCGGCCGGGTGATCTCCCGGTACGGCGAGTCGATCACCGTGAGCGGAATGGCCATCTCCCGCCGCTCCCAGTCGGCCTGGAGGTCCCGGGTGTCCTGGTCGTCCACGTTGACGGTCACGGCGGTCAGCGTGTCCGGTCGGGTGGCGCGGGCGTAGGCGATGGCCCGCAGCGTCGGCTGGTGCAGTTTGCTGACCAGCACGATCGCGTGGTTGCGGGCGGGCAGCACGGCCCGGCCCTCGTCCGGCGGGGTCAGCTCGGCAGCCACCCGGTCGTAGTGTCGCCGGATGGCGAGCATCAGCAGGTAGATCACCGCCATGGCGGCGATCGCGATCCAGGCGCCGAGCAGGAACTTGGTGATCAACACGATCACCAGCACCGTGCCGGTCAGGCCCATGCCGAACGTGTTGATGGCCCGGGACCGCACCATTCGGCGCCGGGCCTCCGGATCCCGCTCGGTGCGCAGGCGCCGGTTCCAGTGCCGGATCATGCCGGCCTGGGAGACCGTGAACGAGACGAAGACCCCGACGATGTAGAGCTGGATGAGCCGGGTCACCTCGGCCTGGAAGCCGACGATCAGCACGATCGCGAACAGGGCCAGGAAGGTGATGCCGTTGGAGAAGGCCAGCCGGTCGCCCCGGGTGTGGAACTGGCGGGGCAGGTAGCGGTCCTGGGCGAGGATCGAGCCGAGCACCGGAAAGCCGTTGAACGCGGTGTTCGCGGCCAGGAAGAGGATGAGCGCGGTCATGCCGGCCACCACGTAGAGCAGGATCGAGCCGGAGCCGAAGACCGTCTCGCCGAGTTGGGTGGTCACCGTCTTCTGCACGTAGCCGTCCGGGCCGGCGACGATCTGGAGCCCCGGATCCTCGACGAACTGGAGGTGGGTCAGCCGGGCCAGCCAGATGATCCCGACCAGCAGGCTCACCGCGATCGCGCCGAGCAGCAGCAGCGTGGTGGCGGCGTTGCGGCTCTTCGGGGCCTTGAACGCCGGCACGCCGTTGGAGATCGCCTCGACACCGGTGAGCGCGGCGGCACCCGAGCTGAACGTCCGCAGCAGCAGGAAGACAAGCGCGAAACCTGTCACACTGTGCTCCGCCTGGATGACCAGGTCGGCGCTGGGCGCCCGGAGGTCGTCGCCCAGCACGAAGACCCGGAACAACCCGGTGAGCAGCATCCCGCCCATCACGATGACGAAGCCGTAGGTGGGGATGGCGAACGCGGTGCCGGACTCCCGCAGGCCGCGCAGGTTGACGGCGGTCAGCAGGACCACCGCGATCACCGCGATCAGGACCTTGTGGGTGGCCACGAACGGCACCACCGACCCGAGGTTGGCCACCCCGGACGACACCGACACCGCCACCGTGAGCACGTAGTCGACGAGCAGCGCGCTGGCCACCCCGACCCCGAACTTCGGGCCCAGGTTGACGGTGGCCACCTCGTAGTCGCCGCCACCGGAGGGGTAGGCGTACACGTTCTGCCGGTAGCTCGCCACCACGGTGAGCATCACCACGACAACGGCCAGCGCGATCCACGGGGAGAAGAAGTACGCCGAGGTGCCGGCGATGGAGAGGGTCAGCAGGATCTCGTCAGGCGCGTACGCGACGCTGGACAGGGCGTCGGAGGCGAACACGGGCAGCGCGATGCGCTTCGGCAGGAGGGTGTGCTGAAGTCGGTCGGACCGGAACGGTCGACCGAGGAGAAGCCGCTTCAGCAGCGAGGTGGGACTGGCCACGAACGCCAAGAGTACGACCACCACCGTGGGAGCACGGGGGTGGGCGAGCGTGGTTGTCCGGCACGACGGGGTACGGTCGGTCCCCGCTCCCCACCGGGACGTGGCAGGCTCGCAGTCGTCAGGCCACCGGCAACCGGAGTGGTACGCACCTTGGGAGGGACAGCGTGCACGTCGTGATCATGGGGTGTGGCCGGGTCGGGTCGACCCTCGCCCACAGCCTGGAGTCCCGGGGGCACTCGGTGGCGGTGATCGACCAGGACGCCGACGCCTTCCGCCGCCTCGGCCCCGACTTCGCCGGGATCACGGTCACCGGGGCCGGCTTCGACGGCGAGGTGCTGCGCCAGGCCGGCATCGAGCGCGCGGACGCCTTCGCGGCGGTCTCCAGCGGCGACAACTCCAACATCATCTCGGCCCGGCTGGCCCGCGAGACGTTCGGCGTGTCCCGGGTCGCCGCCCGCATCTACGACCAGCGCCGCGCGCAGGTCTACGAGCGCCTCGGCATCCCCACAGTGGCGACGGTGCGCTGGACGGCCGACCGGATGCTGCGGCATCTGGTGCCGGAGGGCAACGTGGAGATCTTCCGCGACCCCACGAGCACCGTGTCGATCGTCGAGGTGCCTGTGCACAAGGACTGGATCGGTCGACCGGTACGAGCGCTGGAGGACGCGTCCGGCGCGCGGGTGGCCTATCTGATCCGCTTCGGCATCGGCACGCTGGCCACCGGCTCTACCGTCGTGCAGGAGGGTGACCAGGTGTTCATGCTGGTCAGCGATGACATCGTGGCGACTGTCACGTCGGTGGCGGCGGCACCGCCGGAAGGGGGGCACTGAGCCATGCGGGTCGCCATCGCGGGCGCGGGCAACGTGGGCCGTTCGATCGCCCAGGAGCTGATCGACAACGGCCACCAGGTGATGCTCATCGAGCGTCAGCCCAAGATGCTGCGCCCGGACCGGGTGCCGGCCGCCGAGTGGGTGCTGGCCGACGCGTGCGAGCTGACCAGCCTGGAGGAGGCCAACGTCGCCGGCTGCGACGTGGTGGTCGCGGCGACCGGTGACGACAAGACCAACCTGGTGCTGTCGCTGCTGGCCAAGACCGAGTTCGCGGTGCCTCGCGTGGTCGCCCGGGTCAACCGGGCCGAGAACGAGTGGCTGTTCACCGAGCAGTGGGGCGTGGACGTCGCGGTGAGCAAGCCGCGGGTGATGGCCGCGCTTGTCGAGGAGGCGGTCACCGTCGGCGACCTGGTCCGGTTGATGACCTTCCGGCAGGGCGAGGCGAACCTTGTCGAGATCACCCTGCCACCGACCGCGCCCTACGTCGGGCAGCCGATCCACGCCGTGCCGCTGCCCCGCGACTCCGCGCTGGTGGCGATCCTGCGCGGCAAGCGGGTCCTGGTGCCCAGCCCGGACGACCCGATCGAGGCCGGCGACGAGTTGGTCTTCGTCTGCACCGCCGAGGTGGAGGACCAGGTCCGTGCGGTGATCCTCGGGCCGGACAGCGTCGAACGGACCCGCGGCTCGCGCTGAGCGGACGCGCGCAGGGCGGCCAGGGTCGCCGGGCCCCCGCTCAGGCGCCGGGCAGCGGGGTCGGTTGCGACTCCCGGGTGACCCGCCGCACCGTCCAGACCGTGATCAGCAGCAGCAGCGCGTACGGCGGGTAGCCCAGCGCCAGCCGGGCCACGCCCAGCGCGGTGTCCTGGTGGGCCAGGTAGAGCCCGGCCTGCACGCCCACCTTGGCCAACCACACCACACCCCAGAGCACTGTCAGCTGGGTGAAGGTCCGCACCAGCTTCGGGTCGTCCCGCCATTCCGAGCGGCCCTTCGCGACCAACACCGACCAGATCCAGCCGACCAGCGGCTGCCGGATGGCCGCCGAGATCAGCAGGGCGATGCCGTACCCGATGCCGTAGAGGATGCCGGGGAGGTAGAAGTCGCGCTCGTCGCCGGTGCGCCAGGCGATGGCGGCGCCGATCCCGACACCGAACAGGCCGTTGACGGCGTGCCGGATCGGCCGGCGCTGGGCCAGCCGCAACCCGGCGATCAGCAGCGCGATCGCGACCGAGGCGATCACCGCCGGTCGCAGGTCGCCGATGATGTTGGCGACGACGAAGACGACGACCGGGATGCTGGACTCGACGAGCCCCCGCCAGCCGCCGAGCTGGTCGGCCATCTGCTCGGCGATCGTCGGCAGTGGCTCCTCCTCGGGAGGGCCGGTCTCCGGCTGTGCCGCCCGGTGCTGTCCCGTCGTCATCGCCGGCCTTCCGTCCGCAGCGCCGTCACTTCGGCGAGTCCAGCTCGTAATAGGGGTTGTAGATGACCTTGCGGTCGTCGCGCACCGCCACCCGGCCACGGGCGGTCAGGTGCCGGCCCGGCTCGATCCCGGCGATGTGCCGTCGGCCCAACCAGACCAGGGTGACCACGTCGGTGCCGTCGTAGAGGTCGGCCTCCAGGGTCGGCAGGTTGGTGCGCGGCGTGTAGACCACGGTGCGCAGCCGACCAGCGACCGAGACCAGTTGACCCCGGGAGCACTGCTGGGCCGGGATGCCGCCGCACTGGGCGCTCTCCCGGCGCAGCTCCTGCGCGTCGATCTCGGCCTCGCTGGCGGTGAACCGTTGCAGGATGCGCCGCAGCGACACCCGGCCCTCGTCGGTCGTCATGACCTCCGCGTCACCCTCTCCACGCTCGCCGACCCCGGCCGGCCCCGGCAGCGCCGGAACCGTCCCGCAAGCGTACGCCGACGGGGCTGGTTCCGGCGGGCCGGTGTGCGCGGGTCAGACCTGGCGCGGCTCGGCGGCGGCGTCTCCCCCGTCGGCATCGGTCTGGTCGGAGATCTCCCGGGGCAGCCGCAGCGGCAGCGGCTCGCGGACCGGCTTCGCCTCCTGGCCACGGTCGACCACCAGGCCGTCCAGGCACTCGACGAGCGGCCCGGCCACGGACGGGTCGGTCGCCACCGGCCCCTGGAACACACCACGGACCATCCAGCGCGGCCCGTCGATGCCGACGAACCGCAGGTTCGTCGCGCCGTCCGGGGTACGCACCTGGGCGTGCAGCTCCGGGCCGTACTCGCCGTCGACCTCCTGCGCGCTCGCGCCGTCGCGCAGCAGCGACTGGCGGATCTCCTCGCGCACCTCGTCCCAGATCCCCTCGGATCGCGGCGCGGCGAAGACACCCAGCTGGAGCGCGTTGTCGCCGTGCACCAACACGACCTGCTGGATCACGCCCTGGGGGTCGGCCTGCACCCGCACCTCGACCTCGGTGATCGCCGGGATGTGCAGACTGCCCAGATCGAGGCGCTGCACGTCGTCGTGGTTCTCCGAGATGTCGTACGGGCCGCGCACCAACGTCGGCGCCGCATCACCCTGGTCCGGAACCTCGACGGCCCGCTCGTCACGGGTGTGCCGTTCGGCATCGGCCCGCTTTCGGGAGAAGATCACTGCGCCTGCCCTCCGCTGTTCACACTCACCCTGCCACCTCTTCCGTCCGCCCGCGGCCCGGCTCGTCTGGCCGCTGCTCGACCCGGTCCTGGCCCGCCGGCGACGGCACCAGCCCGGCGTGACCACCGGTGGACCCGTGCCCGCCGGTCCCGCGCCGGGACGCGGGCAGCTCGACCACCGGCTCGAACCGCGCCCGCGCGACCTGTTGGACAACGAGCTGCGCGATCCGGTCGCCACGGGAGATCTTCGCCGGCACATCCCGATCATGATTGATCAGGTTGACCAGGATCTCACCCCGGTAGCCGGCGTCGACCGTACCGGGCGCGTTGAGCACCGTCACGCCGAGCCTGGCCGCCAGGCCGGAGCGGGGATGGACCAGACCCACGTACCCCTCCGGCAGCGCGATGGCCACGCCGGTGGGCACCAGGGCACGACCGCCGGGCGGCAGCTCCACGTCCGCGGCCGCCACCAGGTCGGCCCCGGCGTCGCCGGGATGGGCGTACGTGGGCAACGGCAGCTCCGGGTCGAGCAGCCGCACGGGCACGGGTACGACGTCGGTCACGGGTCCCCTCTTCCGTCGGGTTCGCGGGGTGACCCTGCCATCCTGCCGGTTCCCCGACCCGCCGTGCGCCGTACCCTCGCAGGAGTGAGCATGTCGCCCTCCCCGTCCGCCGATCAGCCGCCGGTCGCCGCCCGCACGGCGTACGCCGAACGGCTGGATCTGCCCTGGTGGCTGTGGTTGGCCGGGCTGGTGGCCGCCGCGCTGCTGGCCGTCGAGATCTGGATGGGCGCCGACGGCGTCCGGGCCTGGCTGCCGTTCGCCGTGCTGCTGCCGCTCGCCGCCGCCGGGATGTGGTGGCTGGGCCGGATCCGGGTCGCGGTCGTCGACTCCGAGCTGCGGGTGGACGACGCCCGCCTGCCGGTGCGCTTCGTGGCCGACGTGATCCCGCTGGACGTCGCCGGTCGCCGTGAGGTGCTGGGCGTCGGCGCGGACCCGCTCGCCTTCGTCGTGCAGCGGCCGTGGATCGGCGGCGCCGTGCAGGTGGTGCTCGACGATCCGGCCGACCCGACCCCGTTCTGGGTGGTGAGCACGCGGCACCCGGTCGAGCTGGCCGAGGCGGTGCTGGCCGCGCGGGACGCGCTGACGCTCGCCCGTCCCCCGGCGGGCGAGCAGGGCTGAGCCGACGCCCCGGCCCCGCTCAGGTGCCGGTGGGCGGCCCGGGCAGGGCCGACGGTGGCGCGGGTCGGGCGATGCCCCGCCGACGCAGGTCCGCCTGAAGTTGCTCGGCCAGCTGCTGGGTGGCTCGCCGGTTGAGGAAACTGGCCACCGCCGCACCGGTCAGGAACGGCCCGAGCGTGGTGAGGTTGCGACCGAAGCGCCGTAGCAGCATGTCCCGCAGCTCCTTGCGGGCGGCGGTGCCGAGCACCGCGCCCACTCCCACGCCGGGCACCATCGGGTTGACGCCGCGCTGGGTGGCCCAGGAGTGCACAAGGGCGACGGCCCGCTGGCTGCCGCCGTCGGGCAACGCCACACCGTGGATCTCGTGCAGCTCACCGACCAGCTTCAGCTCCACCGCGACCACGGCCACCGTCTCGGCCGCGAGCAGCACCGGAGCGGAGAGCAGGGTCGGTGCCACCGTCCACTCGACGGCGGCGACTCCCCCACCGGCCGCGCCGATCGCGGCGGTGGTCCGCGACGCGTTGCGGATGAGCCGGTCGGCCAGGGCGGCGTCGTCCAGGCCGGGGAAGTGCTGGCGCAGGGTGTCCAGGTCGCGCACCGGCACGTGTGGGGCGATGTCCGCGACCGCGTCGACCATCCACCGCATCGCGGCACGAGGCTTGAACAGGTCGGAGACGCCCCGGGCACGGGCCTGCCCGACCATGCGGGCCAGCAGCTGACGGCGTCGGGCCGGCTCGATGTCGTCAGCGGTCAACGCGGCGACGGTGGCGCCGAGGTCATCCGCGCCATCACCGGCCTTGTCGGTGCCGCCGTCGGTGGCGCCGAGGTTGTCGGTGCCGCCGTCGGTGGTGCCGCCTCGATCGCTCATCGGACCTCCCGGTGCTGTGGCTACCCGCTACGAGTCAAGCAGGTACCCACAGCGGCCGCATGCCTACACCGGCAGCGGCGGCCCCGTTCAGGAGGCCGCCGCTGGTGTCGTGGTTGTCAGACGCACTCGCGGCAGATCAGCTCGCCGTTACGCTCGACCGCCAGCTGGCTACGGTGGTGGACCAGGAAGCAGCGGGCGCACCGGAACTCGTCCTGCTGCATCGGAAGCACCTTGACCGTGAGCTCCTCGTCGGCCAGATCGGCACCGGGCAGCTCAAAGCTCTCGGCCACCTCGGCCTCGTCGACGTCCACCGCGCCCGACTGTGAGTCGACGCGCCGTGCCTTGAGCTCTTCCAGGCTGTCCTCGCCGAGGTCGACCTCGTCGCGACGCGGGGCGTCGTAGTCGGTGGCCATCGGTTTCACTCTCCCATATCGATGTTGTCGCTTCCGGTTGTAACGCCGGACGACGCTGTTTCGGTTCCGCTGGCCGGCCGCCACTTGTGTCGGGCACCCGACCCGGGGACCGAACGGGTCGAGCTCGCTGGGGCGACTCCCCTGCGAGCGCGGAACCTTACCCCCCCTTGGGCGAGGCATGTATACCGCCCTTGCGGCTGAGATGTACGCCCCTGCGCCCGAAGTTGTTCCCAATGTGATTCAGGCGACACGAAGATAGGGGTAGTAGTACCCGGTTCGCGGTCGGCGCGCCGGCATGTCGGGCTGTTTCCACGCGACGGCCGGACAACCGTTAACCTCAGCGGCGTATTCGACGGCCGACGGCCAGTCCGATCGTCGCCGGCTGCCGCCACCCACCTGAAGTCCCGGGAGTGCCCAGATGAGTTTTGCGCGAGTGCGAGCACTCGTCATCGTCGGCCTGCTGGGGGTGCTGGCCCTGGGGTTCGTGATCACCGCGATCGTGCGGGACAGCCAGAGCAACGCAGGCACGGCCCAGGGCTGCCCGGACGGCTGGCCGCTGGCCGACCTGAACCTGCGCGAGCGCAAGGACGTCAAGATCAACGTGGTGAACGCCACGGACCAGCCCGGCCTCGCCCGCACCGTCGCCGACGAGTTGAGCAACCGGCAGTTCCAGGTCCAGAAGACCGCGACCGAGAAGAAGCAGATCAACGGCATCGCGGTCCTGCGGTACGGCCCGAAGGGCGTCGGCTCCGCGCACCTGTTGCAGGCGTACTTCCTCAACAACGCCACCCAGGGCTACGACGCGGCGCGCACCGACGACGTCGTGGACGTGGTGCTGGGCAACAACTTCCAGCAGCTCGCCACCACGACCGAGGTCAACCAGTCGCTCGGCGACTCCGGCCCCCCGAAGGCACCCAAGGGCTCCTGCCCGTCCCCGCCCGCCAAGTGACGGCGTGACCGGGCGGTCGACCGATCAGGGCCCGCCGGCGGCGTCCAACTCGGCGAGCCGGTCGTGCAGCGGCGTGAAGAGCGCGGGCGGGGCCGCGACCACCAGGTCCGGCCCCGGCGGCCGACCGGCCAGGCCGGCGACCCGCACGCCCGCCTCGGCGGCCACCAGCCCACCCGCCGCCAGGTCCCAGGCCGCGAGACCCTTCTCGAAGTACGCGTCGAGCCGGCCCTCCGCGACCAGGCAGAGGTCCAGCGCGGCGGCTCCCAGCCGGCGGATGTCCCGCACGTGTGCGATCAGCCCCGCCACGACCTGGGCCTGGTGCGCACGACGACGGGCGTCGTAGCCGAACCCGGTGCCGACCAGCGCCTGCCCCAGGTCCGTCTCGCCGGAGCAGCGCAGCTGGACGCCGTCGCGCCACGCGCCACCCCCGGCCGTGGCCGTCCACTCCTCGCCGGTGTTCACGTTGCGCACCACACCGGCGACCACCACCCCGTCCACCTCGGCGGCCAGCGACACCGCGCTGTACGGCAGCCCGTACAGGTAGTTGACGGTGCCGTCGATCGGGTCGACGATCCACCGCACCCCGCCCGGCGCGACCGGCCCGGTGTCCCCCGTGCCGTACTCCTCGCCGAGCACCGCGTCGTTCGGTCGCGACCGCTTCAGCGCGTCGAGCACCTGCCGTTCGACAGCCCGGTCCGCCGCGGTGACCACGTCGGTGACGGTGCTCTTGGTCGCGGCCACCGAGACACCCTCGACGCGCATCCGGTACGCGGTGGCCGCCGCGTCCCGCGCCACGTCGAGCGCGATCGCCAAAAGTTCCCGAGGTGACGGCGTCGAACCGGGCATCCCAACGTCCCCTTCCCGCACGACCGGGGTGTTCCGGGCCACGCGCGGGTATCATCCTTACAAAGTCCACATCAGCGCCGAATCAGCGGTCCCACCGTCATTACGCAGTGCGGCGCAGGATGATCGCCGCAGACGGCGTTACAATTCACCCCTGCCCACGTGCCACGGACCGCCGACCACCGGCCGGCCCGGGACGCGAGGGTCCCTCAACCACATCGCCCGGCCGGTTGCCCCACGCTGTGCCGGACGACCCGGCCGTGCCCGCTCTTCGCCTCCGGAAGGTCATTCGTGACAGAACCCCGCCAGACCGGCGCCGACGTTCGCTCGCTCACCGACACCCTGATCGCCCACGCGCAGAGCGCCGGCGGGCAGCTGACGTCGGCCCAGCTCGCGCGCACCGTCGAGTCCGCCGAGGTGACTCCGGCCCAGGCCAAGAAGATTCTGCGTGCGCTCTCCGAGGCGGGAGTGACCGTAGTGGTGGACGGCTCGGCGAGCACCCGACGCCGCGTCGCCGCGGCCCGGTCGACCACACCGGCGTCCCGGGCCACCACCGCCAAGACCACCAAGAAGGCCGCCGCGCCGGCCCCGAAGCAGGCACCGGCCGCCGACGACGCGCCGTCGACGCCGCGCAAGGTGGCCGCCCGCAAGGCCACCGGCACTCCCGCCGAGGGCGCCGCGGCGGCTCCGGCGAAGGCGACCAGGTCGACCCGAGCCACCAAGGCGACGGTGGCCGCGGCTGCCGGCGCCAAGCCGACCAAGGCCGCCGGCAAGGCCAAGGGCGAGGGCGCCGACGGCGAGATCGACCCGGAGGAGCTGGCCGCCGCGATCGAGGACGTGGTGGTCGAGGAGCCGGCCGAGCTGGCCCAGGCCGCCGAGACCGACGCCGCCGCCTCGGCGACCGACAACGACTTCGAGTGGGACGACGAGGAGTCCGAGGCCCTCAAGCAGGCCCGGCGGGACGCCGAGCTGACCGCCTCGGCCGACTCGGTCCGCGCGTACCTGAAGCAGATCGGCAAGGTTCCGCTGCTCAACGCCGAGCAGGAGGTGGAGCTGGCCAAGCGGATCGAGGCCGGGCTCTACGCCGCCGAGCGGCTGCGCGCCGCCGACGAGGGCGAGGAGAAGCTCGTCCGGGACATGGTCCGAGACCTGGGCTGGATCTCCCGCGACGGCGAGCGGGCCAAGAACCACCTCCTGGAGGCCAACCTCCGTCTGGTGGTGTCGCTGGCCAAGAGGTATACGGGACGCGGAATGGCCTTCCTCGACCTGATCCAGGAGGGCAACCTCGGCCTGATCCGCGCTGTGGAGAAGTTCGACTACACCAAGGGCTACAAGTTCTCCACGTACGCCACCTGGTGGATCCGGCAGGCGATCACCCGCGCGATGGCCGACCAGGCCCGCACCATCCGCATCCCGGTGCACATGGTGGAGGTCATCAACAAGCTCGGCCGCATACAGCGCGAGCTGCTCCAGGATCTGGGCCGTGAGCCAACCCCGGAGGAGTTGGCCAAGGAGATGGACATCACACCCGAGAAGGTGCTGGAGATCCAGCAGTACGCTCGGGAGCCCATCTCTCTGGACCAGACCATCGGTGACGAGGGTGACAGCCAGCTCGGTGACTTCATCGAGGACTCCGAGGCTGTGGTCGCCGTCGACGCGGTCTCGTTCTCGCTCCTACAGGACCAGCTCCAGCAGGTGTTGCAGACGCTCTCCGAGCGTGAGGCGGGTGTGGTACGCCTGCGCTTCGGCCTGACCGACGGTCAGCCACGGACGCTGGACGAGATCGGCCAGGTCTACGGGGTGACCCGGGAGCGGATCCGGCAGATCGAGTCCAAGACGATGTCCAAGCTGCGTCACCCGTCCCGGTCGCAGGTTCTCCGGGATTACCTGGACTGAGCGGGTTTCGTCAACCGTACGTGTCGTTTTGACCACCTGGTGTGCAACACAAGATGGTGATCGTCCGGATGCACGAATGTGATCGTTGACGTGGCACCCTTGGTGCACGGCACACTGTCCCTGCCAGGTGTGACCTCGGTCCCCCGCGGGCACACAGGGAAGGCAGTGCCTAGTAAGGGTGTTGCACCATAGGTGAGCAACGACCGAAGAGATTGTTCATCGGTGACGACCAGAGGAGGAAGGCGATGACCCCGACCCTCACGCCGCCGCCCGAGACGGTGGCACCCCCAGCCGCCGATGAACGGTGCGACCGCTGCAATGCTGCCGGGAAGCTCCGGATCACTCTGGCGGGTGGGAGCGAGCTGGTGTTCTGCGGGCACCACGCGAACAAGTACGCGGAGGATCTCGTGAAGATCACCGAGCGGTTCGCAACGGAGCCCGATTTCAGCTGGCGTGGCGCCGATCTGATGGCGAACTAAATCCGCTAACCGACATAGCCGAGCCGGGGCACCCCCCGGGTGGCGCCGGGGGGGGTTTACGTGCGGCCGCCCCCCCCCCCCCCCCCCCCCCCCCCCCCCCCCCCCCCCCCCCCCCCCCCCCGGGGGCCCCCCGCCCGGCTTTTCCGTCCGAGCGCCCCGCGCCCCGCGCCCCGCGCCCCGCGCCCCGCGCCCCGCGCCCCGCGCCCCGCGCCCCGCGCCCCGCGCCCCGCGCCCCGCGCCCAGATCTGAGCAACTTCCCCGATGTTGCTGCCTCCGACACGCGCGAGGCAGCAACATCCCTGATCCTGCGCGGATCTTGACGACAACCACCGGCTCCGAGACGCCGGGAGCGAGGTCCAAGCGCCATCGGCCGACGAGGTCACGCTCGAACCAGGATGTAGGGGCCTCCCGACGCACCGACACCACTACAACCGGGATCTAGCGCGATCTTGAGATCAGGGCGTCCGCGGAGGGGCAGGTGCGGCCGTTTCGGGCAGGCAAGCCTCGACAGCACCCCAGGCCCCCGTGATCCACTCGGTTTCACGGAAGACGCGCTTTCCGCCTGGCTCGAACACCGCGTTTTCAAGAAAGCCGAGTGGATCACGCCGCCCGGCCCCAGTGCCCGGCCCGGACGGGGCTAGAGGGTCTGGACGGTGGCGATGCGTTCCTCTAGCTGCTCGATGGTGGCCTGGGCGCTCGGCGGGCCGCCGCAGAGTCGGCGCAACTCGGCATGGATCTTGCCGTGGGGTTGGCCGGTGCGGTGGTGTCGGGCGGCCACGAGGGCGTTCAGTTGGCGCCGGAGCGCCACTCGACGCTGGGCGGCACTCAGAGGTGCGGGTGGTGCCGCAGTGGCCGCAGCGGCCGGCTGAGCGGCCGCGTCGGCCGTACGGCGGCGCTGGGCGGCGAGTTGGGCGGCCTGCCGTTTGGTGAGCAACAGGGACACCTGGTCGGCGGTGAGGAGGCCGGGCAGGCCGAGGTATTCCTCTTCCTCGGGGGTGCCGGCCTGGGCCGCGGTGCCGAACGACGCCCCGTCGAAGATCACCTGGTCCAGTTCGGCGGTGGCGGAGAGCGCGGCGAACCGCTTCTCCAGTTCACCGCTGGCCTGGTCGTCGCGCTGCGCGCGTTCCAGCAGGTCGTCGTCGAACCCGTCGGCTTCCTTGGGCTTGCCGAGCACGTGGTCGCGCTCGGTCTCCATCTCGCTGGCCAACCCGAGCAGGTGCGGCACGCTGGGCAGGAAGACCGAGGCGGTCTCCCCGGGTCGGCGGGCCCGCACGAAGCGGCCGATCGCCTGGGCGAAGTAGAGCGGCGTGCTGGCGCTTGTGGCGTAGACCCCGACCGCGAGTCGCGGGATGTCCACCCCCTCGGACACCATCCGCACCGCTACCAGCCACCGCTGGTCGGACGCCGCGAACGTCGCGATCCGGGCGGACGCGCCCTGGTCGTCGGAGAGCACCACGGCGGCCTTCTCGCCGGTGACCTGTTCGATGAGCTTGGCGTACGAGCGGGCGGTCTGCTGGTCGGTGGCGATGATCAGACCGCCGGCGTCGGCCATGCCCGCGTTGCGCAGCACTGTGAGTCGGGCGTCGGCGGCCCGCAGCACCTGCGGCATCCAGTCGCCGGCCGGGTCCAGGGCGGTACGCCACGCCTGGGCCACCAGATCCTGCGTCATCGGCTCGCCGAGGCGGGCGGCCAACTCCTCCCCCGCGTTGGTCCGCCACCGGGTCTCCCCGGAGTACGCCAGGAAGAGCACCGGCCGGACAACGCCGTCGCGCAGCGCGTCGGAGTAGCCGTACACCGAGTCGGCGCGGGAGCGCAGCAGCCCGTCTCCGCCCCGCTCGTAGCTGACGAACGGGATCGGGTTGTCGTCGGAGCGGAACGGCGTCCCGGTGAGCATCAGCCGGCGTACGGCGGGCTCGAAGGCGGCCTTCACCCCGTCACCCCAGGTCCGGGAGTCACCGGCGTGGTGGATCTCGTCGAGGATGACCAGGGTGCGCCGGGTCATGGTGCGCCGCCGGTGCACGTGCGGGGCCATCCCGACCTGCGCGTAGGTGATGACCGCGCCGTGGAAGTCGGCCGCCGAGTGCAGGTCGGCGTTGCGGAACGCGGCGTCGAGCTGGATGCCCACCCGGGCCGCCGCGTCGGACCACTGGCTCTTCAGGTGCTCGGTCGGGGCGACCACGGTGACCGCCTCGATGGTGCCGTCGGCGAGCAGTTCCGCCGCGATGCGCAGGGCGAAGGTGGTCTTGCCGGCGCCCGGGGTGGCGACCGCGGTGAAGTCGTCGGTACGTCGACGCAGGTATTCCACCAGGGCCTTGCGCTGCCAGGCGCGTAGTGCCGGGAACGTCTCGAGCACCGGCGTCCGGGCTGCCACGCGAAGCTCCTCTCCGACCGCACGATGGCGGACCCCGGGCGAGGGCCACGAGTCCCGCCGCCCATGAAAACGCCTCCGCGCAGTAGCTGCCGCGAAGGCCGACCCAGCATAACCAGCGCGGGCCGCCGGGCCCAGGCGACGCCACGCCTGTCACATCAGTGAGCCCGATCGCGAGCCTCACCAGTCCCGGTCGGTACGCGGATCGGCCCCTTCGCTGCGCGGCGGGCGCAGTGTCGCCACCGGCGCGGACCAGCGCCGGCGCAGGGCGATCAGCCGCAGCCCGAAGACCAGGACGGCGGCGGCGGTGAGCGGCGCGGGGCCGGTCTGCCCGGTGACGTACAGCAGCGCCACGGTGACCGCGCCGGCGAGCGCGGCCAACGCGTAGATCTCCCGGCGCAGCACGACCGGGATCTCGGCGGTGAGCAGGTCGCGGGCGAGCCCGCCGCCGATCGCGGTGAGCATGCCGATGAGGCAGGCACCGACGGCCGGCACCCGGGCGTCGAGTGCCTTGAGCGTGCCGGTCACCGTGAAGAGCGCCAGGCCCGCCGCGTCCAGCACCAGGACCGTGGTGCGCAGCCGGGCCAGTTGCGGGTGCAGCCAGAAGACGGCGAGCGCGGTGATCGCGGCGGTGGCCGCGTACCGCCAGTCGGCGAAGGCCAACGGCGGCATCTCGTCGATGACCAGGTCCCGGAAGATCCCACCGCCGAGCGCGGCCACGAACCCGACGAACGCGACACCGAACAGGTCCAGCCGTTTGGCCACCGCCGCCGAGGCCCCGGACGCGGCGAACACCGCGACGCCGGTCAGGTCGGCGAGCAGCAGGGCGGTGGAGGTGGTCACCGCCGCAGGCTACGTCGCCGGCCGGAGCACCGGCCGAGGTTCACTCGCGGTACGAGTCGTAGATCTCCTTGCACTTGGGGCAGACCGGCGAACCCGGCTTGGCCGCCTTGGTGACCGGGAACGTCTCGCCGCAGAGCGCGACGACGAAGGTGCCCATGACGGCACTCTCGGCGATCTTCTCCTTGCGGACGTAGTGGAACATCTCGGGACCGGTGTCGGCGTCCTTCAGCTCTGGACGCTCGAGAACCTCTGTGCTCACGTCTGCACCTCCAACTGTCAAGTTTGGCAGGTCATCACGGCCGGGTCCACCTGAGGCCGACCGGAGCCCGACCCCGTACGGTGCCCGGGTGACTGATTTTCACCTCAGCTACGGCACCGAGGTCGCCGAAGCCCTGCGCGACGGCCGACCCGTCGTCGCACTGGAGAGCACCATCGTCTCGCACGGCCTTCCCCGACCGGAGAACCTGCGGGTGGCCAGAGAGATCGAGCGGGCGGTCCGGGACGCCGGGGCCGTTCCCGCGACGATCGGCATGATCGGCGGCGAGTTGGTGGTCGGCCTGGACGACGCACAGCTGACCCGGCTCGCCACCGTCGACGGAGTGACCAAGCTCTCCGTCCGCGACCTCGCGGTGGCGGCGGCCACAGGTGTGGACGGCGCCACCACAGTTGCCGCCACGAGTGCGGTGGCCGCCGCGGCCGGGATCGGGGTGTTCGCCACCGGTGGGCTGGGTGGGGTGCACCGGGAGGCCGCGCACACCTTCGACGAGTCGGCCGACCTGGTCACCCTGGCCCAGACCCCGATCGCGGTGGTCTGCGCGGGGGTCAAGTCGATCCTCGACGTGGGTGCGACGCTGGAGCGCCTGGAGACCCTCGGGGTCGCCGTCCTCGGCTACCGCACCCGCCGGTTCCCCGGCTTCTACCTGACCGACGCCGGCTTCGACCTGGACTGGTCGGTGGACTCGCCGGAGCAGGTCGCCGCCGTGCTCGCCGCCCGGGACGCGCACGCGCTGCACACCGGCGGGCTGCTCGTCGCCAATCCGCTGCCGGTCGACGAGCAGCTCGACCCGGAGCTGCACGACCGGACGCTCGCCGACGGTCTGGCCCTGCTGGAACGCGACGGGATCACCGGGAAGGCCGTCACCCCGTACCTGTTGGCGCACTTCCACTCGGCCACCGAGGGCGCGAGCCTCGCCGTCAACGTCCGGATCATCCTGCGCAACGCCGACCTGGCCGCGCGGATCGCGGTCGCCGCCGCGGCCCGCGACACCGCCGCCACGGTATGACCCGACCGGCGCGGGTGGTCGTCGTCGGGGACGTGATCACCGACGTGGTCGCCGTGCTGTCCGGGCCGCTCGCGGTGGGCTCGGACACGGCGGCCGAGGTCAGTATCGGCGGCGGGGGTCAGGCCGCCAACACCGCGGCCTGGGTCGCCGCGCAGCGGGTGGACGTCACGCTCGTCGGCGCCGTCGGTGCCGACGACGCGGGGCGGGACCGGGTGGCCGAGCTGGGGCGGGCGGGTGTCGACTGCGCGGTCGAGCGGGTCGAGGACGCGCCGACCGGCACGGTCATCGTGCTGGCCACCGACGGCGAGCGCACCATGGTCAGCCAGCGGGGCGCGAACCTGCGGCTGAGCGCCGCGCACGTCGAGCGGGCCCTCGCCGCGGTGCCCGACGCGGGGCATCTGCACCTGTCCGCGTACACCCTGTTGGACGCCGAGTCGCGCGACGCCGGGCTGCGGGCGTTGGCCGCCGCCCGCGAGCGCGGGCTCACCACGAGCGTCGACGCGGCCTCCGCGGCGCCGTTGCGGCGCGTCGGTGCGGCGGCGTTCCTGAGTTGGGTACGCGATGTCGACCTGCTGCTGGTCAACGCGGACGAGGCCACGGTGCTGGCCGGCGGGCTGGACCCGGCGGCGCAGGGGCGGGCGTTGTCGGCGACGGCGCGGCGGGTCGTTGTCAAGCGCGGCGCGGCCGGCGCGGTCTGGGTCGACCGCGGCGCGGCGGTCTGGGTGGCTCCGGCCCGGCGGGTGGCGGTGGCGGACGTCACGGGGGCGGGCGATGCCTTCGCAGCCGGCCTGCTGACCGCCTGGCTCGCCGGTGCCACCCCGACCGTGGCGCTGAACCGCGCCACCGACCTGGGGGCGCTGGCCGTCTCCACCATCGGCGCGCGGCCTCGACCGTGAACGGCGGCGCGCGGCCTCGGCTGTGAGCGGTCGAGCCCTGACCTGCTCTGCGGGTCAGGGCTCGACGTCGATGACCTTGTGGGTGCGTTCCTCGGCGGTGAGGCTCATCGGCGGGGTGTCGTCCTGTTGGCGGGGGTGGAACCGGTTGGCCAGCCGGTGCTCTTCCTTCGGCGGCCGGTCGTTGGCCAGCAGCACGGCCAGCCAGGGAATGAGCACCATGCCGAGGCCGCAGAGCGGCAGCCAGAGCCAGAGCAGTGGGGCGTTCGCACCGACCAGGATCGCGCCGACGATGATGCACAACACCCGGATGCCCATCATCAGGACATAACGGCGCTGGCGACTGTTGAGCTGGTCATCCTGGCTGCGCGAGGCGTCGGTGATCAGAATCGGCTGGTACGCCTGACGCTTCACCATGGACCTCCTCGAAGGGATACGCCTCATCCTGTCACCGCAGGGACTTGATCAGCGAAATTCGACCCAGCGCGATGCGTGTTACGTGCGTGGTACGCTCCCCGACGTGGGCAGCAGGTTCAGCTTCACCGACGAGGCGTTGGCCAACCTGAGGGTCTACGACGTCACGCCCGGGGAAGTCTGGGAGGCGCTGCACAGCGCCCGCCGGGTCATCCGCCACCTGGGCGACGACGTCATGGTGGTCTACGCCGCCGCCCGTCGGGGTCGCCGACTGGCGGTGCTGCTCGCCGAGGCCGATGGCACCGACAACGACTGGGACATCCTCTCCGCCCGCGAATTGAGCGACGTCGAGTCCAAGCGCTACGACGAGGCCGTGCGGAGAGATCGCCGATGAGGAGGCCGTGACGATGCACCGTAACGACGCGACCAAGCAGTTCCACAGCGGCGACGACCGGATCGCCGAGTTGATCGACGAGAGCCCGGCGGTGGATCTGCCCACCCCCGACACCGACGTGCCGATGGTGAGCCGATCAGTCCGGCTGCCGTTGGAGACCTACGAGCGGGTGCGGGCGGCCGCCGACGCCCGGGGCATCGGTGTCACCACGCTGATGCGCCAGTGGATCGAGGCCGGCCTGGCCGACCTGGACGACTCCGCGACGGTGTCGCTCGCCGACGTCCGACGCGCGCTGGCCTCGCTGGCACACCCGACCGCCGCCTGAGCGTCAGCCCCGCGCGGCCTTGGCCGCCGCCTTCATCTGCTGCTTGAACTCCCGCACCCGGCTCAGCGAATCGGCGTCGGTGACGTCAGCCACCGACCGGTACGCGCCCGGGTCGCCGTAGTCTCCGGCCGCCTTCCGCCAGTCCTGCGGGGTCACCCCGAAGCGCTTACCGAGCAGGGCCACGAAGATCTGCGCCTTCTGCCTGCCGAAACCGGGCAGCTCGGCGACCCGACGCAGCAGCTCCGGCCCGTCGGCGACGGCTGACCACAGCAGCGCCGCGTCACCGTCGTAGCGCTCCACAAGCACCCGGCAGACCTCCTGCACCCGGGCCGCCATCGCCTTCGGGAACCGGTGCAGCGCGGGCGGCTGGGCGAAGAGCGCGACAAGGGCCTCCGGGTCGTACCCGGCCAACTCCGCCGCGTCCAGGTCGTGGCCGAGCCGCCGCACCAGCACGTACGGCGAGGAGAACGCCTTCTCCATCGGGATCTGTTGGTCCAGGACCATGCCGAGCAGCAGGGCCAGTGGGCTGCGCTCCAGCAGCCGGTTGGCCTCCGGATCGATCGGCAGCACGAGCGTCATGTGGACATCCTGCCTGGTGCACCGAGGTGGGCGGACACCGACGCTCCGTTCGGTGCGGAGAGGTGGCGCCGGTCTGCCACGCTCGACGTCATGCTTCGGACCGCCCCGCCCGGATCCCCGTACCACCGGCTCGGCCGCACCGACCGGCACCGCTCGTGGAAACCCATCGTCGGCACCCTCGCGCTGCTCGTGTCGGCACTGGTGGTCGTCAGCCTGCTCTTCGGCGTCGCCGCCGTCGTGGGCGAGCTCACCAACCGCCCGAACGACGCCGACGGGTTCCCCACCTTCGGCCCGATTCCGGACACCGCGCTGCTGCTCGCCTCGCTGGCGCTGCTGCTCCCACTGGTGCTCGGCACCGCCTGGCTCGTGCAGGACCGACCCGCCGGCACGGTCTCCTCGGTGCTCGGCCGGCTTCGGTGGGGCTGGCTCGGCCGTTGCCTGCTGATCGCCACCCCGCTGATCATCGTCATGCTGTTCGGCGCGGACCTCCTGCTCGGGCTGACCGACGAGGGCTCGGTCCTCGATCCGGTGACCACCTGGGTGGGTTGGCCGGAGTTCGCCGCCGGCCTGCTGATGGTTCTGCTGCTGGTGCCGTTCCAGGCGGCTGCCGAGGAGTACGCCTTCCGCGGCTGGCTGTTGCAGGCCGTCGGCGCGTACCTGCGCACACCCTGGCCCGCGATCACCCTCCAGGCGGTGCTCTTCGCCGCCGCGCACGGCTGGGGCACTGTCTGGGGCTTCCTGGACCTGGCCTTCATGGGAGCGCTCATGGGCTGGCTGACGATCCGCACCGGCGGGCTCGAGGCCGCGATCGCGCTGCACGTGGTGAACAACCTGACCGGCTTCACCCTCGCGGCGGCGTTCGGCGAGCTCGCCGCCGACGAGACGATGGCCGACTCCCCGTGGCAGCTCGTCCTGGTCGACATCGTGGTCCTGTCGGCGTACGCCCTGGTCGTCGACCGGTTGGCCGCGCGTCGAGGGCTGGCGACAGTCGTACCGCCGGCCCTGGTCGTGGCGGTGCCCGGCGTGCCCTCGCCCCCGACCGGCACGGACCTGTTCCCGACCGGCACGGGTTCGCTCCCGACCGGCACGGAGGTGCGGCTGCCGGCTGCCGGGGTCGAATCTCGCGGGTGGTGACGGCTCGTCGCACGGCGGCAGGCAGGATGTCGGAGTGGACGAACACGACATGCTGCTCTCCCCCGCCGGTGTCGACGCGCTGCGGGCCGCGCTGACCCGGACCGGGTTCACCAGCCGTGGCGTCGCCGAGCGGCTGGGCGCCCAGGCGACCGCCGCGGTCGCCCGCAACGACTACCGGGCGGCGCTGCGCGCCACCGAGGACGGCGACCCGCTGGGCACCCTGATCCGGGTGTTCATCTGCGACCAGACCGAGTCGGAGGCGGCGGTGGCCGCCGCGCTGGCGCCGCTGGGCCTGGAGGAGGCACTGGCCGGTGGGCTGGTCGAGCGGTACGGCAGTGGCCTGCGCGCCGGCATCGACCTGGAGCCGTACGGCGACGACTGGTGGGTGCTCGCCGACGTGTCGGCCAGCGCTCGGCCGGGGCGACCGCTGCACGCCGAGCACGTCCTCGGCGTCGGTGGGGCCACCCAGACCCTGATCGGCGCGACCATGCGCCGGCCCGTCGACACCGCACTTGACCTGGGCACCGGCTCCGGCGTCCAGGCCCTGCACCTGGCCACGCACGCCCGCTCGGTGACCGCCACCGACCTGTCCGAGCGGGCGCTGCGCTTCGCGGCGACCACCGCCGCCCTCAACGGCCAGGACTGGGAGCTGCTGCGCGGCGACCTGGTCGCCCCGGTGGCCGGCCGACGCTTCGACCTGGTGGTGAGCAACCCGCCGTTCGTGGTCGGCCCCGGCACCACCACGCACGTCTACCGCGACTCCGGCCGGGTCGGTGACGCGATCGGCGCCGAGTTGGCCGCCGCCGCCCCCGGGCTGCTCACCGAGGGCGGCACCATGCAGTACCTGGCGAACTGGGTGCACGTCGCCGGCGAGGAGTGGGACGAGCGGGTGGCCGGCTGGTTCGCCGGGACCGGGCTGGACGCCTGGGTGATCCAGCGCGAGGTGGCCGACCCGATGGCGTACGTCGACCTGTGGCTCACCGACGTCGGCGAAACCGCCGACCCGCAGCGGATGGCGGCCTGGCTGGACTGGTTCGACGCGCACAAGGTGGAGGGGATCGGCTTCGGCATCGTGTCGCTGCGCCGCGGCGGCCACGCCGACCCGGTGGTCCGCGTGGAGGACCTGCGGCAGCGGGTGCAACCGCCACTGGGCGACCAGATCGTCGCCTGGTTCGACCGCCAGGACTTCCTGGGGGTACGCGACACCGACGGGTTGCTCGCCGAGCGCTACCGGGCCGCCGACGGCCTCCAACTGCGCCAGGAGGCCACCATGGGGGACGAGGGCTGGGCGGTGGACCGGCAGGTTCTCGCGATGCCGCACGGCCTGCGCTGGACCGAGGAGATCGACCCGCTGGTGTTGGCGCTTGTCGGTGGCGCCGACGGCCGGCTGCCGCTACGCGACCAACTCGCCCTGCTCGCCGCGGCCCACGACGTCGAGCCCGACGAGATGGCCGAGGCCGCCGGCCCGATCGTGGCGCACCTGGTGGAACGCGGCTTCATCGAGGCGGTGACCGAGTGACGCGGGCCGATTCCGCGCCGGCTGCCGGTTACACGCCGGCTGCCAGCCGCGCGGCGGATGCCGGCTCTGCGGCGGGTTGCTGATGCGCGCGGTGGTGCAGACCGTGGGTCGGGCCAGCGTGACAGTCGACGGCGAGGTGGTCGGCGCGATCGAGAACGGCCTGCTGGTGCTGCTCGGGGTGACCCACACCGACACGGCGCAGACCGCTCAGACCATGGCCCGCAAGGTGCACGAGCTGCGCGTCCTGGACGACGACCGGTCCGCCGCCGACACCGGCGCGCCGATCCTGGTAGTCAGTCAGTTCACCCTCTACGGCGACGCGCGCAAGGGCCGACGTCCGAGCTGGACCGCCGCCGCCCCCGCCGAGGTCGCCGAACCACTTGTCACCGAGGTGGTCGACGCCCTGCGCCAACGAGGCGCCAAGGTCGAGACGGGCCGCTTCCGCACCCACATGCTCGTAGAAAGCACCAACATCGGCCCCCGCACAATCCTCCTAGACCTCTAACCCAACCCCAACCCCAACCCCCTCCCCCGGCCCCCCGCCCCCACCCTGCTGATCATGAGGTTATTGCTCGCCGCCTCGGCGTGTCGTGGCAATAACCTCATGATCAACGGGCTCGACGGGGGGTGGGGTGGGGGTGGGATCGGGGTGGGTGGGTTGGGGGTTAGGAGAAGAGGCCTCGGCGGGTTAGGGACTGGCGGAGCCAGTTGTCTAGTTCGGCGGTCCAGTCGGTGCGGTCGGCGGTGGCGTGGTCGACGGTGAACCGGCCGAAGGCGTCCCGGCCCTCGCTGAAGACGCCACCGCGCTTGTCGACCTCCAGCACGACCTGCATCTGCTGGGCGTCGGCGATGAAGGTGACCTCCAACTGGTTGATCGAGCGGGCGTACTGCGGGGCCGGAGCGAACTCGATCTCCTGATAGAACGGCAACGTCTGCCGTACGCCGTAGATGTGACCGCGCTCCACATCGGCGCGTGCGAAGCGGAAACCCAGTCGCAGCAGCGCGTCGAGCAGTCGCTCCTGCGCGGGCAGCGGGTGCACCGACACCGCGTCCAGGTCGCCCTTGTCGACGGCGCGGGCGACCTCCAACTCCGTACGCAGACCCATCGTCATGCCGTGCAGGTGCTGCCCGTACAGGTCGGTGATGGGTGTCTCCCACGGCACGTCGAAGCGGAACGGGATGTCGTGGCGCTGCCCCGACTCCAGCCGGAACGCGCCGGTGATCCGCTGGCGGCGGAACTCCTGGGTGGTCTCGTGGTCGCTGTCGCCGCTCTCGACCTCGACCCGGGTGACCAGGCCGAGGGTCACGTGGTCGATGTCGACCTGGTGGTCACCGCCGAGCACCTGGATGCGGCCCTCCAACTGCCCGCCCGGGCGGCAGTTCGGGTTGGCCAGCACCGTCTCGACCGACGGGCCGCCGACCCCCATCGCCTTCATGAGCCGCTTGAAGACCACACCGTCCTCCATCTTTTCGTCCTCGTCGACCCGAGGTGGCCGACCGTCGGAAAGGTAGCTGTGGCGGGCAACCCCACAGGGGGACGACACTCCACGCCAACGATCCGGTCCAATTCCTGTCGGGTGCCCGATCGCCTCACTCCCGTTTTACGCCCTGCCCGCCAAGCTGTGTCTCACACCGGCACCACTGGGCCGGCGGCACGGCACAGACGTGGAAACGGGGAGACAGAGATGGTCCTGCAGATGACGGAACACCGGGCACGCCTTGCCACCACGACCGACACCGACGGGACCTCCGAGGTCCTCGCCGACCTGGACGCCACCGACGAGCGTGGCATCTCGACCGACCTGGTCCGGGCGTATCTCAACGGGATCGGCCGGACGAAGCTGCTGACCGCCGCGCAGGAGGTCGACCTGGCCCGGCGGATCGAGGCCGGACTGTTCGCGGACGAGAAGCTGGCCACCTGCACCCCGGTTTCCGAGGAGTTGCGGGCCGACCTGGAACTCGTCGTCGCGGAGGGCCGGGCGGCCAAGGACCATCTGTTGGAGGCGAACCTGCGGCTGGTGGTCAGCATCGCCAAGCGCTACACCGGTCGCGGCATGGCGTTCCTCGACCTGATCCAGGAGGGCAACCTCGGTCTGATCCGCGCTGTGGAGAAGTTCGACTACGCCAAGGGTTACAAGTTCTCCACGTACGCCACCTGGTGGATCCGGCAGGCGATCACCCGCGCGATGGCCGACCAGGCCCGCACCATCCGCATCCCGGTGCACATGGTGGAGCAGGTCAACCGGATGGTGCGGGCCCGCCGGGAGTTGGCGGTGACGCTGGGCCGCGAGCCGACGGTCGCCGAGGTCGCCCGCGCTCTGGAGATCCCCGAGATCCAGGTCATCGAGCTGATCTCGTACGACCGGGAGCCGGTCAGCCTGGACCAGGCCGTCGGCGACGACGGCGAGAGCGCGCTCGGCGACTTCGTGGCCTCGGTGGACCCGCGTACCGAGCCGGGTGACGCCGCCGCCCAGGGCGAGCTGCGCAACGAGGTCAGCATCGTGCTGGCCACCCTGTCCCAGCGGGAGCAGGCGGTCATCCGGCTCCGGTTCGGTCTGGACGACGGCCGGCAGCGCACCCTGGACGAGGTCGGGCGGGAGTTCGGCCTGTCCCGGGAGCGGATCCGGCAGATCGAGAAGGTGACGCTGCTGAAGCTGCGCGCCCCGGAACGCGCGCAGCGCCTGGAGGCGTACGCCTGCTGACGCCCACGCTCGTGGAAGGCCCTGGCGGTTCGCCGGGGCCTTTCCTGCTGCCCGGGTGCTTGACGGTGACCCCCCTCCACGATAGAACCATGTGGTTATAAAACCAGGAGGTTATACGTGGTGGGCACCGAGCTGCTGGACGCGACCTTCGCGGCGCTGGCCGATCCGACCCGGCGGGCCATCCTCGCCCGGCTCGCAGCCGGGGAGGCGACGGTGACGGAGCTGGCAGAACCATTCGCGATGAGCCAGCCGGCCATCTCCAAGCACCTCAAGGTGCTGGAACGCGCCGGCCTCGTCAGCCGGGGGCGGGACGCCCAACGCCGACCCTGCCGGTTGGAGGCCCGCCCGCTGCGGGAGGCGACGGCCTGGCTCGCCGACTACCGCGACTACTGGGCGGAGAGCTATCAGCGCCTCGACGCGCTGCTCGACGAACTCCGGGCTGTCGACCAGACCGACGCCGACCGCCGAGACTCCCGACCGGACGGGTCGCGCGGGTGAGCGGCGCCGACGACCCGCTCGTCGTTTACACCCCGGGCGACCGGGAGATCGTGTTGAGTCGGCTGTTCGAGGCGCCGGCACCGCTGGTGTTCGCCGCCTTCACCCAACCCGAACTGCTGGCCCGGTGGTACGGCGCGCGCGGCTGGAGCCTTGTGGAGTGCGACGTCGACCTGCGGATCGGCGGCCGGTGGCGGTTCGTGTCGCAGGGCCCGCAGGGCGCCCGGATGGTCCAGGCTGGGGTCTACCGGCACATCGAGCCACCGCGCCGGCTGGTCGGCACCGAGCGCTTCGAGGACCAGTCCTACCCGGGCGAGACGCTGGTCAGCCACGAGTTCACCGAACTGGCCGGGCGGACGACTGTCACCACCACGCTGCGCTACGCCACCGCCCAGGGGCGGGACACCGTGCTGCGCTACCCGATGACCCGGGGGGGTCGGGCAGAGCTTCGCCCGGCTCGCCGACCTGCTGCGTTCCCCAACGACGACACGAGGAGAGCAACAGTGAACTGGACCCTGGAAGTGGTGATCGTTCCGGTCTCCGATGTGGAGCGGGCGAAGAAGTTCTACGCCGACCAGCTCGGCTTCACCGTCGATCACGACACGGTGATCAGCGACGACGCGCGGATCGTGCAGCTGACCCCGCCCGGCTCCGGTTGCTCGATCGTGATCGGCAAGGGCGTCGTCCCGGAGATGCCGCCGGGCTCGCTCCGAGGCCTGCAACTGGTGGTGCCCGACCTGAAGCGGGCCCACGCCGAGCTGGTCGAGCGGGGTGTGGAGGTCAGTGAGATCCAGGTGGTGGGACAGAACCCGCGGCCGGTGCCGGACCCACTGGACAACGTCGGTTTCGTCTTCTTCGCCGACCCGGACGGCAACGCCTGGGGTGTCCAGCAGATCTCCAGCCGCGCCTGAGCGGGCGCTGTCACAGCCGCCGGGGGCCGGTGTCCGGGCGGGCGGCCACACCGCCCACCTGGACCTGGGCGTGCAGGACCGCGATGCCGTCCGGGCGGGCGAGCACCGGGTTGAGGGTCAACGACCGCACGCGCGGCTGTTCGTCGGCGAGCTGACCCACCCGCAGCACCAGGTCGGCCAGGGCCTTCCGGTCGACCGGCGCGGCACCCCGATGCCCGCGCAGCAGCGGCGCGGCCCGGGGCTCGTCGACAAGCTCGGCGGCGTCGGTGTCGGTCAGCGGCACCGCCCGCCAGGCCCGGTCGCCGAGCAGCTCGGTGGCGACCCCGCCGAGACCGAAGCCGACGACCGGCCCGAACGCCGGATCTTCCACAAGCTCCACCACACACGCCACCCCGGGCGCGACCATCGGCTGGACCAGCGCGTCCGCGCCGAAGGCCGCCGCCACCTCGGTGTACGCCCGACGGAGGGTCGGCTCGTCGGGCAGGTCGAGCCGGACCGCGCCGAGGTCGAGGCGGTGCCGCAGCCCCGGGGCGGCCGCCTTGAGTGCCACCGGGTAACCCAGCAGTGCCGCCGCGTCGACCGCCGCGTCGACCGAGTCGACGGGCACCGACGCCACCACGTCGATCCCGTACGCGGCCAGCAGCGCCCCCGCGTCGGTGGCGTCGGTGCGGAACGCGGCAGACGCGGCGACCCGGTCGACGCCCGGCAGCTCGGGCGCGACCCCGGGCGGGCGGCGGAGCCACTGCGCGTACCGGTGCACCCGGGCGAGGGCCCGGACCGCCTCCTCCACCCCGCCGTACGCGGGCACCCCCGGCGGCAGCCGCCCGACCAGGAACGTCGCCACAGTCGGCTTGCCCAGCGCCAGGGCCGCCGGAAGTGCGGCTGTCACGTCGGCGTCCACCTCGGTCAGCTGGCCAGGAAGCGGCGGGGCGAAGACCACCACCAGGGCGTCCACCCGCTCGTCGCCGGCCGTCTGTTCGAGAGCGGCGGCGAACTCGGCGGCACCGGTGCTCGGCCCGACGTCGCGGGGATAGCCCTCGGCCACGGTGAGGCCCTGCCCCACGCAGGCGGTGGCGGCCAGGCCGGTCAGGGCCGACGAGTTGCCCACCACACCGACCCGACCACCGGCCGGCAAGGGCTGGTTGGCCAGCAGCACACCCACGTCGAGCAACTCCGGCACGGTGTCCACCCGGATCACCCCGGACTGGGCGAAGAGCGCCGCGACCGCCACCTCGTCCGGACCGGCGTTGTCACCCACCCCGACCGGGCGGGCCGGCGAGGCGAGCGCGACGACGGGTTTGGCGCGGCCGATCCGCCGGGCCAGCCGGGCGAACTTGCGCGGGTTACCGAACGTCTCCAGGTACAACATGATCACGTCGGTGCCCGGGTCGTCCTGCCAATATTGCAGGAGGTCGTTGCCGGAGACGTCGGCCCGGTTACCGGCCGAGACGAAACTGGACAGGCCGAGGCCACGCCGGTCCGCCTCGGCGAGCAGCGCCAGCCCGAACGCACCGGACTGGCTGAAGATGCCGACCCGGCCGGCCGGCGGCAGGGCCGGGGCGAGGGTGGCGTTGAGGCGTACCGTCGGGTCGGTGTTGGCCACGCCCAGACAGTTCGGGCCGACGACCCGCATGCCGGCGGCGTGCGCCGCGCGGACCAGCGCCCGCTGCGTGGCCGCGCCCTCGGCGCCGGCCTCGGCGAAGCCGGCCGAGATGACCACCAGAGCGTGCACCCCGGCGGCCGCGGCGTCGGCGACCACCGCGGTCGCCGCCTCCGGGGGGACCGCCACCACCGCCAGGTCCAGTGGCGTCCCGGCGTCGACAGCCGACGGGTACGCGGGCAGGCCCGCCACTGTCGACGCGCTCGGATGCACCGGCACCACCGCGCCGGTGAAACCGCCGTCGCGCAGGTGCCCGAGCACCGCCGCGCCGACGCCCTGGCCGGTGCCGCTGGCACCGTAGACGACGATGCCGCGTGGCGCGAGCAGCCGGGCGATCGAACGGGCCTCGGTGCGGTGCTCCCGGCCGCGCTGCACCTCAAGCGTGGCCTCGGTGGGGGCGATCGGGAAGCTCAGGTGCACCACGCCGTCGGCGTACTCGCGTTGGACCTGGTAACCGAAGTCGGCGAAGACCCGCAGCATCGTCCCGTTGGCCGGAAGCACCTCGGCGACGAAGCTCATGATGTCGTTGCGGCGGGCGGTGTCGGCCAGGTGCTCCATCAGCACCGAACCAATGCCCCGGCCCTGGTAGGCGTCCTCCACCACGAAGGCCACCTCGGCGTCCGGCGCCTGCGGGCCGAGCCGCTCGTAGCGGCCGACCGCGACGATCCGATCGGCGGCCAGCACCACGAACGCCTCCCGGTCGTGGTGGTCGACGGTGACGAAACGGATCAGGTCCCGTTCCGGGATGCGCGGGTACGGGGAGAAGTACCGAAGGTAGCGGGTGCGCTCGGAGAACCGGCTGTGCATCGCCACGATGCCCGGCGCGTCGCTCGGCTCGATCTGTCGCAACTGGACGGTGCTGCCGTCGCTGAGCAGCACGTCCACCGGCTGGTCCACGCTCTTCACCGGGACGGCCCGGCTCAGTCCCGCGGATCGTGCGGGTCGAGCCCGAGCAGCGGGAAGACCGCCTTGCGGGTCGCCGTGATCGCCCGGTCCACGGCGGTCGGCTCGCCGGTCGGCTGCCACGGCTCGTACGACGGGTCCGCGTCGTCGGTCATCCGCAGCGGCACCTCCCGGCCCAGACGGCGGGAGACGACCAGGTCCCGCCAGCCCGGCGGGGTGAGCGTGGCCGGGTCGATCGGGTCACCGGTGGCCACGGCGAGCAGGTGACTCCAGGCCCGCGGCACCACCTCGACAAGCGCGTACCCGCCGCCGCCGGTGGCCACCCAGCGGCCGTCGCACAACTCGTCGGCGAGTGCCCGCATGGCCAGGTAGGTGGCCCGCTGCCCGTCCACACTCAGGTTGAGATCGGCGAGCGGGTCCAGGCGGTGCCCGTCGGCGCCGCACTGGGTGACGAGCACCTGTGGCCGGAACGCGCGCAGCACCGACGGCACGATCGCGTGGAACGCCCGCTGCCAACCGGTGTCGTCGACACCCGGCGGCAGCGGCATGTTGACCACGCTGCCCTGCGCGCCCGGCCCACCCGTCTCGTCCGGAAAGCCGGTGTACGGGAAGAGGGCGAGCGGAGTCTCGTGCAGGCTGATCGTGAGCACCCGGGGGTCGTCCCAGAAGACCTCCTGGACGCCGTCGCCGTGGTGCACGTCGATGTCCACGTACGCGATCCGTTCCGCGCCCAGGTCGAGCAGGCGGGCGATGGCCACCGCCGGGTCGTTGTAGACACAGAAGCCGGCGGCACGGGCGGGCATCGCGTGGTGCAGGCCACCGGCCACGTTCACCGCCCGCCGGGCGTCGCCACGCCAGACCGCCTCGGCGGCGGCCACCGTCGCACCGGTGATCAGCGCGCTGGCCTCGTGCATCCCGTCGAAGATCGGGTTGTCGGACGTGCCCAGCCCGTACCCGGCGAAGAGCGGATCGCGGGGCGCGGCCCGCACCGCGGCCAGGTAGGCCGGGTGGTGCACCCGGGTGAGCAGGGCGTCGTCGGCGGGCTCCGGCTTGACCATCCGCACCCCGGGCCGATCCAGGACGCCCAGCTCGCGGGCCAGCGCGACGGTCAGCTCCACCCGGACCGGGTCGAGCGGATGGTCACCCATGTCGTAGGCGAGCAGCGACTCGTCCCACACCACCACCGTGTCGTCGGACATGCGCCCATCGTCGCACGAGGACCGTCGCCGACCCACCGCACGCGCTGGTCAGCGCCCAGATGTCGGCCCGGAGGCGATCGGACGCGTCGGGTCGGCCACCCAGTTGCTCCACGAACCGACGTAGAGCGCGGCGTCCGTGCGGCCCGCCAGGTGCAGCGCGAGCACCGCCTGCGCGGCGGTCACCCCGGAGCCGCAGTACGCCCCGACGGTCCGCGCGCCGGTCACGCCGGCGGCGGCGAACCGCTCGCTCAGCGCGTCGGCGGCCAGGAATCGCCCGTCCGGACCGACGTACTCGCCGGAGGGCAGGTTCGCCGCTCCCGGTACGTGTCCGGCGACCGGGTCGATCGGCTCGACCTCGCCCCGGTAGCGGGGTGCCGCCCGCACGTCGAGCAGCACGGCGTCGTCCGCGGCGGCCAACTCGGCAGCCTGCCCCGCGTCGAGCACCGGAAGATCACCGGGACGTACCTCGACGTCGCCGGGAGTCGGGGTGGGCGCGTCGGTGGAGACGGGCCGGTCGGCGGCGACCCAGGCCGGGTAGCCACCGTGCAGCAGGCGCACCGGACGGTGCCCCGCCCACCGCAGCGTCCACCAGGCCCGCGCCGCGGCCAGGCCGTCGCCGCCGTCGTACACCACCACGGGGTGACCAGCGCGGACACCGGCGGCCCGCAGCGCGGCCCGCAGGGCCCCCGGGTCGGGAAGGGGGTGTCGACCGCCGGCTCCCGGCGGCCCACAGAGCGCGGTGTCCAGGTCGACGAAGACCGCGCCGGGCAGGTGGCCGGCGAGGTAGTCGTCGCGACCGGGCGGGCCGACGAGCCGCCAGCGGACGTCGAGGAGGGTGGGCGGATCGGCGTGGTCGAGCTCGTCGGCGAGCCGATCGACCTCGACCAACAGCTCCTGGGTACCGGACATGGCGACCATCCAACACCATTCGTGCCGACAGCTCACGGCTCGGCGGCGGTCGCTGGTCCTTCGCCGAGGTAGCATCGTGCACCGGAGGACCGCTGACGTTATGAAGTCTCACGACCTGGTCGACACGACCGAAATGTACCTGCGCACCATCCTCGAGTTGGAAGAGGAAGGGGTGCCGCCGCTGCGTGCCCGGATCGCCGAACGGCTACAGCAGAGCGGCCCGACAGTGAGCCAGACCGTCGCCCGGATGGAACGCGACGGCCTGCTCACCGTCGAGGGCGACCGGCACCTGACACTCACCACACAGGGTCGCGGCAGTGCCGTGTCGGTGATGCGCAAGCACCGCCTCGCCGAGCTGCTGCTGGTCAACGTCATCGGCATGCCCTACGAGGAGGCCCACGAGGAGGCCTGCCGCTGGGAGCACGTGATGAGCGACGCGGTCGAGAAGCGGGTGTACGACCTGCTCAACCGGCCGACCCGCTCCCCGTACGGCAACCCGATCCCGGGTCTACAGGAGCTGGGCTCGCCGGCCGAGGAGGCCACCGAGGCCACCGAGGGTGAGCGCAACCTGGCCTTCCCCGGCCTCTCCGGGCCGGTAGTGGTCCGCCGGATCTGCGAGAGCGTGCAGAAGGACGCCAACGTGCTGCGCCAACTGCACGCCGCAGGTGTCGACCCGGGCGCCACGGTGACCGTGGCCCAGGAGCGCGACGGGGTGTCGATCGACAGGTCGGGCGACCGGGTGCGGCTGCCCCGCGAGGTCGCCTCCCGGGTCTTCGTCGCCGCCAACTGACCAAACCGGCCGCCCGGGCGCGTCACAGCGCCCGGGTGTCCACCTTCTTGGCAAGGGCGGCCAGGTCACCGGTCAGCTTCTCCGCCGCCGCGCGTTCGCTGCCCCGCGCGCCGGTCCAGCTCACCGTGGCCAGTCGCCCGTCGGTGGCCAGCCAACCCACTTCGGCCACCGGCCCGTGCCCGCTGGCCGCGGCGGTGGTCCGCCGGTACGCCTGCTGCCCCAGCCCGGTGACCTTCGTCGCCTTGTCCGGCACCACGTCCGCGGCGAAGGTGGCCTTGTCGATAGTGGTCTCGGACACACTCAGCGTCAGCTCCGGCAACGCCGCATCCCCCGCCCGGAGCACACACGTGTGCGTGTCGCCCTGTTCGCTGGCCGCCGCCACGTCGAAGCGCGTCTTCACCACCTGATCGATCACCGCGAAGTCCAGCAGCCGGCAGGCGCCGCCCGAGGAGGCCGCCGCCACCTCCACCGTGATCGGCACCGGCGGCGGCACCGCCACCGGCTCGGCCTCGGCGGCGCAGCCGCTCACCAGCAGCCCCGCCAGCCCTCCGACCACGATCCGCCCGCGCACGCTCCACCCTCTCGCCGACCGACGGCGGAAGGCGCCCGCCGGATGTCCGTCGGACACCGTACGGGGTGTCGGTGTCGGGCGAAAGCCCCCGCTGACGCCTATTCCGACTGTGGATCGTCCACGTACGGACAGTGCCGGCAGCCGCGCCCGCAGCAGGTGCCGCGCTTGGCCAGGAAACCGGCGCTGAGCACGAACAATCCGCTCGCCGGGTCGAGGTAGCCGGCCTCGTCGGCGGCCAGCGCGGCGGCGTGCGCGGCGAGGATCCCGGCCCGGTCGGGGTGCGCTGGCGACAGCCGGGACGGGTGCGGCTCGGTCAGCGGCCGATCCGCCAGGGGTCGTCGCTCCCCGGTCACCAGCAGCAGGCCTTCCGCGTCACCCGCAGCAGTCTACGACGGCGACTCACACGACCGAACCCATGCTGTTTTCGTCGTAGGGCCCGACGATGCTCGGGATCGATCGCTGTGACGAGCACGGAGGAGACGCGATGCGAAAGATCGTTGTGCACATGAGCGTGTCGTTGGACGGGTTCTTCGAGGGCCCGGGTGGCGACATCGGTTGGCACCAGGTCGACGAGTACCGGATCTACGTCCACCCGGTGCTGCTCGGTCGGGGTCGCCGGCTCTTTCCCGAGGCGGACGCCCCGACCGGGCTGCGGCTTGCGGAGAGCCGCACCTTCGGCAACGGTGTGGTCCTGCTCCGCCACGAGCGGGCTCGTTGACGTCTGTCGCTTGAGTCTCCAGCGGGGGGAGACGCGAGGGTGGGGGCATGAGTGGTGCGGAGCGGTACACGATCGGCGAGTTGGCCCGGCACACCGGCCTGAGCGTCAAGACCATCCGGTACTACGCCGACAGCGGGCTCGTGCCACCGACGGACCGGAGCCCGACCGGCTACCGCCTCTTCGACGCCGCGGCGGTTGCCCGGCTGGAGCTGGTCCGGACGCTGCGTGACCTGGGCGTGGACCTGGCCGCCATCCGTCGGGTGGTGGACCGTGAGGTGCCCCTGTCCGAGGTGGCCGCCGCGCACGCCGAGGCGTTGGCGGTGCAGATCCGGGTGCTGCGACTGCGCCAGGCGGTGCTCACCGTCGCGGCGCGGCGCGGGTCGACCCCGGCCGAGGTCGACGAGCTACACCGGTTGGCCCAGCTCAGCACACGCGAACGGGGGCAACTGGTGGCCGACTTCCTGTCCGGCGTCTTCGCCGGCCTCGGCGACCAGCCCGCGTACCCGGGTGTGCTCGTCTCGATGACACCGGAGCTTCCCGACGACCCCACCACCGAGCAGGTCGAGGCGTGGTTGGAGCTGGCCGAGGTGTGCCGGGACCCGGACTTCCGGGCACTGATGCGGCGGCTGGCGCGGCAACACGCCGCCGACCACGACGTACCGGGGCTGCCCCGCCCGGACGCCGTCGCGGTGGTCCGGGACGCGGTGGCTCCCGCCCTCGCGGATGGCCTCGACCCGAGCAGCCCGGCCGCCGATCCGGTGGTCGCGGCAGTCACCAGCCGGTACACGAGCCTGCACTGTCACCCCGACAACGCCGACCTGCGTCGGCGGTTGCTCGACCGGCTGGAGCCGGCCAACGATCCCCGCCGGGACCGCTACCTCGACCTGGTGGCGGTGCTCAACGGCTGGTCGGCAGGCGATGCGACAGCGCCGGCGGTGGACTGGTTCATCCGGGCCCTGCACGCCCGCGGGCCCGAACCGGTTGGCTGAGCCGGCCGGGGGCGGGTTGGGGCGGCTGGGCCGGCTGGGCGGTTTCAGCCGAACCAGGTCATCGCCTGGCCGTGGCCCCTGGCCCAGGCCAGCGGCTTCCCGTCGAGCGCGAGGACGTTGTGCAGCGCGTCGTTCGGCGGCTCGGGCAACACGTCGTACCGGAGCACCTCCGGCGCCTCGTTCGCGATCCAGTGCCCCGGCAACTGACGAACCAGCCGGACGAACGCGTCCCGACGCGGCGACGGCACCTGGTAGAGCACCGAGGTATGGAAGACCACGAGCGTCGCGTCGGCCGGCGCGCGGGCGGCCAACGCCGGCAGATCGTCCACCAGATCGCCGCGGACCAGCAGCGGAGGGTCGGCCGCCGCGACCGCCGCCGCGGCCCGCAACCGGGCCCGCCGGTGCGCGTGCTCCGGCCAGATCAGGGCATCCAACCAGGACACGTCGCCGGGGTCGGTCACGTCGAGCGGGTTGAGGTCCAGACCAGCCCGCCAGACCACCCGGGGTACGCGGACCGGCGGCACCAACCCGTTTGCCGCGCACTCCAGGACCGGCTCACCCGAGCCCACCCGATGGTCGCCGTAGCGGTACGCGTACCGGTCGGGGTAGAGGCAGAGCCCGGCCGACGCACCGACCTCCAACAGGGCGAGCGGCTGCGGCAGCGCGGCGAGCAGCGGCAGCAGGACCGCGCACCGGCCCGCCTCGTTCGTCTGGGTGGCCCGGGTGCGCAGCTCCGCCTCGACGGCGGGCCAGTGCGTCACCACGTAGTCGTGGAAGGTGGCCGGGTCGTCGACCGGGCCGCCGAGCCAGCGCACGACGCCGAACAGCAGATTCGGCTGCCGCTTGGCCGGCGGGAGCCCGTCGAGCAGGGCGAGCAGGGCATCGTCTTGCGCGACGGCCTGCGCCAGACGCTCGTACGTGGACGACACCCCACGCGCCTCGCGGCTGCCGAACTCGGCGTACGCCCCAGCGGTCGTCGTCATGCCCTCATCGTCGCAGCCAGCCCTGAGCTTCGACATCGCACACGCCCTTGATCAGGTGATGAGAAGTAGGTCAGACACGGCCCTGGCGCCTACTTTTCATCACCTGATCACTGCGAACCCGAGTTGACCATGCGGCGGAGCACCGGCCCGTATGGTGACGTCATGATCACCTGCGTCGTGCACTACACCATCGATCCCGCGCAGATCGAAGCGTTCGAGGACTTCGCCCGAGAGTGGATGCGGCTGGTGGCC
This sequence comes from Micromonospora sp. NPDC049230, assembly GCF_040647875.1. NCBI lineage: Bacteria > Bacillati > Actinomycetota > Actinomycetes > Micromonosporales > Micromonosporaceae > Micromonospora > Micromonospora sp. NPDC049230. The sequence continues at coordinate 18,194 of NZ_JBEZCZ010000045.1, read as the reverse complement.
AAGCACGGTGGCGTACACCACGGATACTTCCTGCCCGCCGAGGGCGCCAGCGACAAGGCTGAGGCGCTGTTCAGCTTCGAGAGCCTGGCAGCCTACGAGCGTTACCGCGCACGGTTCGGCAATGACCCGGAATTCGTCGCGGCTGACAGCATCCGCGACATCTCGGGTTGTGTCGTACGGTACGAGCGAACGTTCATGCGCCCACTCCTGCCGACTGACTGAGCCCGTGGAGCGCATCGCCGACTGCCCGGCGCTGCCGGTCCAACTGGGCAGCCGCCCTGGTGATGGGGCATTATCGAAGCACCGGCGACTGGCGGCACGGGGATGGTGCAACCATCGGGGAGCCTCTCGCGGGCGTCGACCGCCTGGGCGCCTGCGTCGAGGACCCGTCATGACCACGACCAGTCAGTCCGCGCGACACCACGCCCCGTCCGGCCCGGCCCGGCTGCTGCCGGGGGCACCCGTCGCCGAAGCCGTCCTGGCCGAGACCGCCGCCGCAGCCGCCCGCCTGCGCGAGCGCGGGATCACACCCAGCCTCGCCACCATCCTCGTCGGCGACGACGACGCCAGCGCCGGATACATCGCCATCAAGCAGCGGCAGGCCGCCGCGCTCGGGTTCGCCTCCCCGCACGTGCATCTGCCCGCCACCGCCACCCAGGCCGAGCTGCACCAGGCCGTTGCCCGGTTCAACACCGATCCGGCCGTACACGGGTTGCTCGTGCAGTACCCCGTGCCAGGTCATCTGGACTACGACGCGGCGCTGCTCACCATCGACCCGGACAAGGACGTCGACGGCATGCATCCGCTGAACATGGGACGTCTCGCCGTCGGCCTGCCCGGCCCACTGCCGTGTACCCCGGCCGGCATCGAAGCCCTCCTGGCGTACTACGAGATCCCCGTCGCCGGCCATGAGGTCGTCATCCTCGGCCGGGGCGCCACCCTCGGCCGCCCCCTGGCGATGTTGCTCGCCCAGAAACGCCCGACCGCCAACGCCGCGGTCACCGTCGTCCACACGGGCGTGCCGGACTGGGCCCGCTACACCCGTCGCGCCGACATCCTCGTCGCCGCCGCCGGCGTACCCGGGATCGTGCGGCCCGAGCACGTCAAGCCCGGCGCGGTCGTCATCGGCGCCGGCGTCCGCTACGAGGGGCGGCGCCTCCTGCCGGATGTCGACGAGGCGTGCGCCGAGGTCGCCGGCGCCATCACGCCCCGGGTCGGCGGAGTCGGTCCGACCACTGTGGCGATGCTGTTCCGCAACGCCGTACGCGCCGCCGAACGCGCAAGCCAGTAGACCCCTGCGGCTTCGGGGCGTGATCGACTCGGGTTCGCTGAAGTCGGGGTGTCCGGGCGGGCGCGACACCCTGACTACTGGAACTCGAGTCGATCACGCGGTCAGCGGAAACGGCGCTGCCCCGGCCTCCTGGCGGGAGGCCGGGGCAGCGCCGATCGTGCGTCAGCTACAGCCGCTTGTGGAGCCGCAGCCCTCGCAGACGTAGCAGCTGCCGGCGGGGCGCATCTTCGTACCACAGGTGAAGCAGAGCGGCGCGTCGGCGGCCTTGCCGATCACGGCCTCCAGCAGTTCGGTGCTGGAGCCCACGCTCGGAGCCGGCTTGGCGGCGGCCACGTCGGCCATCTCCTGGGCCGGCTGGGCGACGGCCTCGGTCTTGGCCGGGGCCTCCACCGGCGCGGACGACGCCATCGCGGTGAGATCCGCGCCGGTGACGGCTGCGGCTTCCGCGTCGGCCTCGGCCCGCAGCTGCGCGGCCCGCTCGGACGCGGTGAAGATGCCCAGCTCGGCGCGGCGCTCGTAGGGCAGGAAGTCCAGCGCCAGGCGACGGAAGATGTAGTCCATCACCGAGGCGGCCATCCGCACGTCCGGGTCGTCGGTCATGCCGGCCGGCTCGAAGCGCATGTTTGTGAACTTGCTGACGAACGTCTCCAGCGGCACGCCGTACTGGAGGCCGATGCTGATGGCCACCGAGAAGGCGTCCATCACGCCGGCCAGGGTCGAGCCCTGCTTGGACATCTTGAGGAAGACCTCGCCGAGGCCGTCGTCCGGGTAGGACGACGCGGTCAGGTAGCCCTCGGCGCCGCCGACGGAGAAGCTGACCGTCTCGGACGGGCGCTTCTTCGGCAGGCGCTTGCGCACCGGCCGGTACTCGATGACCTTCTCCACCACCGGCGCGGCCGGTGCGGTCTCGACGGCGGCCGGCTCGGTGGCCTTGTTGGACTTGGCCACCGAGAGCGGCTGGCCGACCTTGCAGTTGTCCCGGTAGATCGCCAGCGCCTTGAGGCCGAGCTTCCAGCCCTCGAAGTAGATCTTCTCGACGTCCTCGACGGTGGCCGCCTCCGGCATGTTGACCGTCTTGGAGATGGCGCCGGAGACGAACGGCTGGATGGCCGCCATCATCCGCACGTGACCCATCGGGGCGATGGTCCGCTCGCCCATGGCGCAGTCGAAGACCGGGTAGTGCTCCGGCTTGAGGCCGGGGGCGTCCACCACGTGGCCGTGGTCGGCGATGTGCTCGACGATCGCCTCGACCTGCTCCTCGGGGTAGCCGAGGCTGCGCAGGGCGCGCGGCACCGTCTGGTTGACGATCTGCATCGAGCCGCCGCCGACAAGCTTCTTGAACTTGACCAGCGCCAGGTCCGGCTCCACGCCGGTCGTGTCGCAGTCCATCATGAAGCCGATGGTGCCGGTCGGGGCGAGGACGCTGGCCTGCGCGTTGCGCCAGCCGAACTTGTCGCCGATCTTGTTGCCCTGGGTCCACTGCTTGGTCGCCTCGCGGACGATCGCGGTGGCCACCGGGCTGGTCGGCTTGATCTCGTCGTTGGCGGCGGCGTGCTTGCGCATGACGCGCTTGTGCGGCTCGGCGTTGCGGGCGTAGCCGTCGTACGGGCCGACGACGCCGGCCAGCTCGGCCGAGCGGCGGTACGCGGTGCCGGTCATCAGCGACGTGATCGACGCGGCGACCGAACGGCCCTGCTCCGAGTCGTAGGGCAGGCCGGTGGCCATCAGCAGGGCGCCGAGGTTGGCGTAGCCGATGCCGAGCTGCCGGTAGGCGCGGGAGGTCTCACCGATCTTGTCGGTCGGGAAGTCCGCGAAGCAGATCGAGATGTCCATCGCGGTGATGACGAACTCGACGGACTTGACGAACTTCTCCACCTCGAAGCCACCGTCGGCGCGGAGGAACTTCATCAGGTTGAGCGAGGCCAGGTTGCACGAGGAGTTGTCCAGGTGCAGGTATTCCGAGCACGGGTTCGACGCGGTGATCCGCCCGGTCTCCGGGCAGGTGTGCCAGTCGTTGATCGTGTCGTCGTACTGCAGGCCGGGGTCGGCGCACTCCCAGGCGGCCTGGGAGATGGTGCGGAACAGCTGCTTGGCGTCCACGGTGTCGATCACCGAGCCGTCCAGCCGGCCGCGCAGGTCGAAGCCCTTGCCGTTCTCGACCGCCGACATGAACTCGTCGGAGACGCGGACCGAGTTGTTGGCGTTCTGGTACTGCACGCTGACGATGTCGGAGCCGCCGAGGTCCATGTCGAACCCGGCGTCGCGCAGCGCGCGGATCTTGTGCTCCTCGCGCGCCTTGGTGACCACGAACTCCTCGATGTCCGGGTGATCCACGTCGAGGATGACCATCTTGGCCGCACGGCGGGTCGCGCCGCCGGACTTGATGGTGCCGGCCGAGGCGTCCGCGCCGCGCATGAAGCTGACCGGGCCGGAGGCGGTGCCGCCGGAGGAGAGCAGCTCCCGGGACGAGCGGATCCGCGACAGGTTGACCCCGGAGCCGGAGCCGCCCTTGAAGATCAGCCCCTCCTCCTTGTACCAGTCGAGGATGGAGTCCATCGAGTCGTCCACGGCCAGGATGAAGCAGGCGCTGACCTGCTGCGGCGACGGCGTGCCGACGTTGAACCAGACCGGCGAGTTGAAGCTGAACACCTGGTGCAGCAGCATCCAGGTCAGCTCGTGGGCGAAGACCTCGGCGTCGGCGGGGCTGGCGAAGTAGCCGTACTCCTCGCCAGCGGTGCGATAGGTGGTGACCACCCGGTCGATCAACTGCTTGAGCGACCACTCCCGCTCCGGGGTCCCCACCGCGCCCCGGAAGTACTTCGTGGTGACGATGTTGGCCGCGTTGACGCTCCACGACTCCGGGAACTCGACCCCCCGCTGCTCGAAGTTGATCGAGCCGTCCCGCCAGTTCGTCATCACGACGTCGCGGCGCTCCCAGCTGACCTCGTCGTACGGGTGGACCCCCTCGGTCGTCCACACCCGCTCGATCTTCAGCCCCGCGCCTGCCTTGCTCCGTGCACGGCTAGTTGTCACGCCGTCGCCCCCCTCGTCTGCGCGGTCACCCACCGCGCGTCCCAATCTCTGAAAAACTGTGCAGATTCAGTTGGTCGGGCCGGCGGCCTCGACCGCGTCGGTCCGACCCTGCCCCCGGGCGCGCGCCGCGCCCCGCAACGTCTCGATCTCGCGCTCGAAGTCGGCGAGCGAGTCGAAGGAGCGGTAGACGCTGGCGAACCGCAGGTAGGCGATCTCGTCCAGGTCGCGCAGCGGGCCCAGGATCGCCAGGCCCACGTCGTGGCTGGGGATCTCGGCGGCCCCCTTGGCCCGGACCGTCTCCTCCACCCGCTGCGCGAGCAGCGCGAGGGAGTCGTCGTCCACCGGCCGGCCCTGGCACGCCTTGCGCACCCCGCCGATGATCTTCGTACGACTGAACGGCTCGGTCACCCCGCTGCGCTTGACGACCGCGAGGACCGCCTCCTCGACGGTGGTGAACCGCTTGCCGCACTCCGGGCAGGACCGCCGCCGTCGGATGAGCTGGCCGTCGTCGGCCTCCCGCGAGTCGACCACCCGGGAGTCAGCGTGCCGGCAGTACGGACACCGCATCGCGGACCTCCTAAATCGTGATCAACCACGTCGTACCGGACGCACCCGAGCATGAGCCACCACGACGGTGCCCTGCGCTCAGGGTGCCCGCCGTGATCAACGTTACGAGAGTGCGGTCGGTAGTCGGACCCAACCTGTGGGCAACTTACGCCCGTGTCACTACTACATCTAGGGGTCGACCGTATGTCGCCGGGGAAGCCGGGTCAAGTTGGCGGGCGTGTCCGGCGCGTCACGGACCATCCGGCCATCCACACCCACGAGCGCGCCCGAAGACCCAACGCCGAGACCCCGCCCGGGTTACCGACCCGGGAGGTCAGAACAGGTCGGAAAACGGTCGACCATCGAACACCAGTGCCATCCGACGTACCATTTATCAGAACATCCGTACGACCGGAGCGGTTTTTCACCCCGACACGCCGGTGAGAGGTCGTACAGATGTTTGAAAATGACCGATCTCACCTATACGGTCATGAACAACGTGGCACCACCGCACGCACCACGAGCCGACGAGGCACCCAGCGCCGACCAGGGAGGACGGACGTGACCGAGGACCGGGCCAGCCGGCCGAAGAGCCCGCAGCAGATCACCGAGGCGGGCCCCCCGGCCACCCGACGCCGCAGCGCCGCGCGCAGCCGGACGGGTCAACCCGCAGTGCGCCCGGTCACCCCGGTCGTCAGCGCCTTCCCCGACCCGGCGACTGTCGACCTGACCGCCCGCCAGCGCCGCATCCTGGAGTTCATCCGCACCTGGGTGGATCGGCACGGCTACCCGCCGAGTGTGCGGGAGATCGGCGAGGCGGTCGGCCTGGTGTCGCCGTCCAGCGTCGCCTACCAGCTCAAGGAGCTGGAAAAGAAGGGCTTCCTGCGCCGCGACCCCAATCGGCCGCGCGCGGTGGACGTCCGCGCCCCCAGCGAGGCCATCGACGACGAGCTGTCCCGGGCACAGCGACCGACCCCGGCGTACGTGCCGATGCTCGGTCGGATCGCCGCCGGTGGGCCGATCCTCGCCGAGCAGGCCGTGGAGGACATCTTCCCGCTCCCCCGCGAGCTGGTGGGCGAGGGCGAGGTCTTCATGCTCCAGGTCAAGGGCGACTCGATGCTCGACGCGGCGATCTGCGACGGCGACTGGGTGGTCGTCCGGCAGCAGCCGACCGCCGACTCGGGCGAGATCGTGGCCGCCATGCTCGACGGCGAGGCGACGGTCAAGACCTACCGGCGGCGCGACGGGCACGTCTGGCTGATGCCGCAGAACCCGGCCTTCGACCCGATCCCCGGCGACGACGCCACCATCATGGGCCGCGTCGTGGCGGTGCTGCGCCGCATCTGACCGCTCGGTGGGTGAGTGCCCACTGGCGCTCACCCACGCCGGTAGGCAGGGGCGGCTGGGCGCTCGTCAGTAACGGTCGCCCCGAGGGCCGCGACCGCCCCCGGGATGCTGCCCGTACGGGTCGACGGGCCCATCGTCGTCACGACGACGGCCAGGCCGCTGACCCCGGTAACCGGGCTCCTGCCCACCACGTCGCGGTGGCTCCGCACGACCGGTGCCGGGTCCGCCGCCGTCCCCGCCGTACACGCCGCTGCCCGGACGACCGCCCCCGCCCTGCGGACGACCACCGGCACCCTGCGGACGACCGCCACCAGCCACCGGGGGACGACCTCCGCCACTCGCCGGGGGACGGCCGCCACCAGCCACCGGGGGACGACCTCCACCACTCGCCGGAGGACGACCGCCGCCGTACGCGCCGGCTCCGCCGCCGTCCGGCCGTGCCGCACCGTAGCCGCCGCCGGCCACCGCCGGTCGGCCACCGCCATACACGGCACCACCACCCGCCGGAGCCGGGCCGCCGCGATCCACGCCACCGCGAGCCGGGCCACCGCGACCCGCGCCACCGCCGTAGGCGGCACCACCCGCCGGCGTGCCGCCACCGTAGACGCCCCCGCCCTTACGGTCACCGCCGGTTGGGGCACCACCACCGGCACGGCCTGCGCGCGGGCCGAACGACTCGCCAGCCGGCTCCGACGTCGCGTCGGCGGCCGGCGGCCGGCGACGGGCCCGGACGATGCCGAAGATGCCGGCGGCAACCAGCAGCAGGCCGATCACCCCGACCGCGCCGACCAGGTAGGTGATGTCGTCGAAGTCCAGCCCAGCGGTCCAGGATTTCGAGGCCGCCTGCTTGGCGTCACCCGCCCCCGCGGCCAGTGGCACAGTGGTCGAGGTGGACGGCGTGTAGCTGAGGATGTCCAGCGGCTCGTCGTCGGTGAACCGGAACGCGTCCGAGACGGTCAGGAAGGCCTTGCCGTCCGAGGTGTAGCTGATGGCCTCGCCGAAGGGGTCGGACAGCGCCGTCACCCGCGGCTTGCCGGTCGTGAGCGCACCGACGATGTCGCCACCGGTCACGTCGTACTCGAACGCGTCGGCGTAGGTGCGCACGACCACCCGGGAGCCGTCCGGTGAACGGGCCGCGCCGGTGATGGCGATCCGGCCGAACGTGTTGAGCGGGTTCTCCGTCTGCGTCTTCGGCAGCGTGATCTCGCCGGCCTTGCGCATCGGCACCGGCTCGGCGTCACCGTTGCGCAGCGCCGCCGTCGGCGCGTAGATCTCGGCCTTGCCGCTGGTGACCTTCGTGATGATCAGCGGTTTGCCGTCGTCGCCGATGAGCAACGCCTCGGCGTCGTGCGGCTTGCCCTCCGGGTAGGAGAGCCGGTGCAGCGTCGGCTGCCGCGCGCCGGTGACCGGCATCGACCAGAGCGCGACGCGCGTGCGGCGCTCCTTCGAGTCGGCGTTGTCACCGGTGTCGGCGATCCACAGGGTGTTGCCGTCCTTGGAGAGCGCGAGATCCTCGGTGTCGACCGGGCCCTGCCCCGAATAGCGCACCGGCTCCTTCGAGACCTTGCACTTGGTGTCGAGGAAGAAGATCCGCTCGCGTGCCGCGTCCTCGGTGCTGTCGTTGATGACGACGTAGCCACTCTTGGTGGCGACCAGACCGGACAGCTCCCGCAGCCGCTCGTCGGCGATCGTGCACCGCTTCTGGCCGGGAGTGGCGGCCTGCTGCTCGGACGACCCGGGGGCGGGAGCCGCCGCGGCGACTCCGGCGAGCGCCACGGTTGCCCCGAGCAGGCCGAGGGCAACCGTGACCGAGGAAACAACGCGGCGCATTCGGCCAGTGTCGCATGCCACGCGTTTCCGGCGGATAACACCGTAGCCGCTCAGGAGCGGCTGCCGGCCGCCTGACCCTGTCGCTCGACGGCGAACGGTGCCAGCTCCGCCGCGAGCTCCGCGGGGACGCGGAGATGCAGCAGGGTGCCCTCCGGCAGGTGCGCCGTGCTGAGCACCTCCCCCGTGCGATGCGCACGGGCGACCAGGTCACCGCGGTCGTACGGCAGCACGGCCCGAACCTCCACGGCCGGGCGCGGCAGCCGTTCCTCGATCGCCGCACGCAGCCCGTCGATGCCCCGCCCGGACTGCGCGGAGACGAAGATCGCGTCCGGCCAGAGCCGCTTGAGCCGCAGCAGCGTGTCCTCGTCGGCCGCGTCGGTCTTGTTGACCACCAACAACTCGGGAAGCCGCTCCGCGCTCACCTCGGCGAGCACCGCGTGCACCGCCCGGACCTGCTCCTCCGGATCCGGGTGGGTGCCGTCGACGACGTGCACCACCAGATCCGCCTCGGCGACCTCCTCAAGCGTCGAACGGAACGCCTCGACGATCTGGTGCGGCAGGTGCCTGACGAAACCGACGGTGTCGGAGAGGGTGTAGAGCCGCCCGTCCGAGGTGGTGGCCTTACGGGTGGTCGGGTCCAGTGTCGCGAACAGCGCGTTCTCCACCAGCACGCCGGCGTTGGTCAACCGGTTGAGCAGGCTGGACTTGCCGGCGTTGGTGTAGCCGGCGATGGCCACGGCGGGAACGGAGTTGCGGGTGCGTCGGGCGCGCTTGGTCACGCGTACCGTGCGCATGCTCTTGATCTCGCGGCGCAGCCGGGAGATGCGGTGGCGGATCCGCCGCCGGTCGGTCTCCAGCTTGGTCTCACCGGGACCACGCACACCCACACCGCCGCCCGCGCCGCCACCACGGCCGGAACCACCGGTCTGCCGGGAGAGCGTCTCACCCCAACCCCGCAGCCGAGGCAGCAGGTATTCGAGTTGGGCCAGCTCGACCTGGGCCTTACCTTCCTTGCTCTTGGCGTGCTGGGCGAAGATGTCGAGGATCAGCGCGGTGCGGTCGACGACCTTGACCTTGGTGCGCTGCTCCAGGTTGCGCAGCTGCGACGGGGACAACTCGCCGTCGCAGATGACAGTGTCGGCGCCGCTGGAGAGCACCACCGCGCCGAGGTCGTCGACCTTGCCGCGGCCGATGTACGTGGCCGGGTCGGGTCGGCTGCGGCGCTGGATCAGCCCTTCGAGCACCTGCGAGCCGGCGGTCTCGGCCAGCGCGGCAAGCTCGGCCAGCGAATTTTCCGCGTCGGCCACAGTGCCCTCGGTCCAGACGCCCACCAGGACGACCCGCTCCAGCCGCAGCTGGCGGTATTCCACCTCGGTGACGTCGGTGAGCTCGGTAGACAGGCCCGGGACGCGTCGGAGGGACTGTCGCTCCGACAGATCCATCTCGCCGGTGGTGACGTCGTCGAGCTCGTCCTCGACGGGGACGAAGCTCTCCTGGTCTCGCAAGCGGTTCTCCTGTCCGTTTTGATTAGTGGAACGTAATCCTGACATGACGCAACGCCGAACGCACCTGCTATATGCCCATGGTCAGGGTCGCCAAAAGTGGGGGCGAATGCTGGTCGGCCGCGACAACCCGGTAGAAATGCGGGCGGCGGCCGACCGGCCGCACAGCCGTGACGGAGGGATCCCGTGGCCATCACCCGACTGCCGAGCGCCGGATTTTCGATCACCATCCGGATCGCCGTAACCGCGGACGCGTCCTCGATCGGCCGGCTCACCACCTCCGTCGGCGAGGCCGGCGCGATCGTCACGGCGTTGGACGTGGTGGACTCCGACCCGACGAACGTGATCGTCGACCTGACCTGCGACACCGCCGACGCCGGCCACGCCGACCAGGTCGTCGACGCGCTGACCGCGCTGGACGGCGTGGACGTGCGGAAGGTGTCGGACCGGACATTCCTGCTGCACCTGGGCGGCAAGATCGAGGTGACGTCGAAGGTCGCGCTGCGTAACCGCGACGAGCTGTCCCGGGCGTACACCCCTGGTGTTGCCCGGGTCTGCATGGCCATCGCCGAGAACCCGGCGGACGCCCGGCGACTGACCATCAAGCGCAACACCGTCGCGGTGGTCAGCGACGGTTCGGCGGTGCTCGGCCTGGGCAACCTGGGCCCGGCCGCCTCGCTGCCGGTGATGGAGGGCAAGGCGGCACTGTTCAAGCGCTTCGGCGGGGTGGACGCCTGGCCGGTGGTGCTGGACACCCAGGACACCGACGAGATCGTGCAGATCGTGAAGGCGATCGCGCCGGCGTACGGTGGGATCAACCTGGAGGACATCGCCGCGCCGCGCTGCTTCGAGATCGAGGCCCGGCTGCGTGAGGCGCTGGACATCCCGGTCTTCCACGACGACCAGCACGGCACCGCGATCTGCGTGCTGGCCGCGCTGACCAACGCGTTGCGGGTGGTCGGCAAGCAGCTGGAGGACGTCCGGGTGGTCGTCTCCGGTGCCGGCGCGGCCGGAACCGCGATCATGAAGCTGCTGCTGCGCCAGGGCGTCGGCGACATCATCGCGTACGACCGGCAGGGCGCCCTGCACCGCGGGCTGACCGGGCTCAACTCGGCGTGGCAGTGGCTGGCGGACAACACCAACAAGGAGAACTACTCGGGCGACCTGCCGGGTGCGATCCGGGGCGCCGACGTGTTCATCGGGGTCAGCGCGCCGAACCTGCTCACCGGGGACGACATCGCCCAGATGGCCAAGGACTCGATCGTCTTCGCGCTGGCCAACCCGGATCCGGAGGTCGACCCGCGGGAGGCGCGCAAGCACGCCGCAGTGGTCGCCACCGGCCGCTCGGACCAGCCGAACCAGATCAACAACGTGCTCGCCTTCCCGGGGGTGTTCCGCGGGATGCTCGACGCGCACGCCGAGGAGTTCACCGAGGAGATGGCGATCGCGGCCGCCCGGGCCATCGCCGACGTGGTGGGTGAAGACAAGATCAACCCGACGGTGATCGTGCCGAGCGTCTTCGACTCCCGAGTCGCACCGGCCGTCGCCGCGGCCGTCCGCGCCGCCGCGCACAACCCGAGCCCCCTCCCGGCCGCCGACCCCGGCCCCGCCGACCTCCCGGAGATCGCAGCAAACGCCAGCGCCACCCCCTAACCCCCACCCACCCACCCCCACCCCCCGCTCCGTTGATCATGAGGTTATAGCCGCGACACGCCGGGGTGGCTGGCAATAACTTCATGATCAACGGGGTGGGGTGGGCCGGTGGGTGGGTGGGCGGGAACGGGGGGTTGGTCGGGGAGGTTGACTTCGCCGGTGGCTACTAGGACCGCGGGGCCGGACAGCCAGCAGGAGTCGGCGGTGACAGTGACCGTCAGGCGGCCACCGGGCACGTCCACGGCGACCACCCCGGTGTCCCGACCGGCGTCGCGCAGGGCCACAGCGCCCACCGCGCAGGCACCGGTGCCGCAGGACAGGGTCTCGGCGCTGCCACGCTCGTACACCCGCATCAGCGAGTGCGCGTCGGCGGCGTCGACCGGATCGCCCGCCACGATGAACTCCACGTTCACGCCGGCCGGGAACACCTCCGGGTCGAAGCCGGGCGCGACTGTCAGGTCCAGCGCGGACAGCGCCACGCCGGCCGGCAGGACACAGACCAGGTGCGGATTGCCAAGATCCACGGCGGTGCCGGCCAGGGTCAGTCCGCCCAGGGTGGCGGTCGACGTGTCGTACACCCGGGGTCGGCGCATCTCGACGGACACGGCGTCACCCTCGACCAGCGCGCGCACGACGCCAGCCCGGGTGGCCACCGGCAACGCCGCGCCGGCGGGCGTCGCCAACCCGGTGTCGAGCAGGTAACGCACGAAGACCCGGGCACCGTTGCCGCACATCTCGGCGAACGACCCGTCGGCGTTCCAGTAGTCCATGAACCACTCGGCCTCGCCGGCCAGCCCGGCGCCGTCCGGATGCTTGGCCGCGCGGACCACCCGCAGCACGCCGTCCGCGCCGATGCCCCGCCGCCTGTCGCAGAGCGCCGCGACCAGCTCCGGGGTCAGGTCGAGCTGACCGTCCGGGTCGGGAAGGAGGACGAAGTCGTTGCCGGTGCCGTGGCCCTTGGTGAACTCCACGCCCCCATTATCGCGACTCGGCCGGCACCAGACGCAGGGCGGCCCCGATCAGGTCCGGCGCGGCCGAGTCCAACCAGTGGATCCGTGGGTCGCGCCGGAACCAGGACCGCTGCCGGCGGACGAAACGCCTGGTGGCCCGGACCGTCTCGTCGTGCGCCAGCGCCTCGGTCAGCTCACCGGCGAGCATGCGCAGCACCTGCTGGTAGCCCAGCGCCCGGCTCGCCGTCCGGCCCTCGGGCAGCCCTCGACCGACCAGCTCCCGGGTCTCCGGCACCAGGCCGTCGGCCCACATCCGGTCGACCCGCAGCGCGATCCGCTCGTCCAGCAGCGCGGTGTCCAGGTCGACGCCGAGCTGCACGGCCGGGTAGTACGGAGTGGGTTGCGGCAGCGATGCGGTGAAGGGCGCGCCGGTGATCTCGATCACCTCCAGCGCCCGGACGATCCGTCGACCGTTGCCGGGCAGGATGCCCTGGGCGGCCACCGGGTCGGCGGCGCGCAGCCGCGCGTACAGCGGTGCCGGGCCGACCTCGGCCAACTCCCGTTCCAGCCGCTCGCGCAGCGCCGCGTCGGTGCCGGGGAACTCGAAGCGCTCCAGCACCGCCCGCACGTACAGCCCGGAGCCGCCGACCAGCAGTGGCACCCGCCCCCGGGACAGGATGTCGTCCACCGCCGCGCGGGCCAGCCGCTGGTACTCCGCGACACTCGCCGGCTCGGTGACCTCCCAGATGTCCAACAGGTGGTGCGGCACCCCCTCCCGCTCGGCGGGGGTCAGCTTGGCCGTGCCGATGTCCATGCCCCGGTAGAGCTGCATCGAGTCGGCGTTGACCACCTCACCGTCGAGCGCGTGCGCCAGAGCGATGCTCAGCGCCGACTTGCCCGCCGCGGTCGGGCCGACCACCGCGACGACAGTGCCCGCCGCGAGGCCCGTCACACCCGTCTCGCCCGGCACACCGGTCTCGCCAGTCACACCCGCTCCCAGGAGGCCACGAAGTAGGCGACGCCGTAGGGCGCCGCGTCGTGCAGCAACTCGCCGCGCCACCCACCACCGCTCGCGCGGGCCGCGCCGGCCAGCACCTGCCAGGGGGCGCGACCGGCGGCCTTCAGCTCCGCCGACAGCACCGGGTCCAGGTCGAGCAGGGCGTCCAGGTCCGCGTCGGCCAGCGCCGCGGCAACCCCCTGGTCGTACGGGAGGGCGCGCGCGTCGTCGTACCCGGGAGCCTTCTCGCCCCGGCAGGCCGAGCCGTCCCCGAGCACCAGCAACGCCACCCGGTCACCCGCGCCGCCGACGTCGTCCGCGAGCGCGGCCAGCTCGGCAGGGCCGGCGTCCGCGGCCACCTGCACGGCGGTCACCGACGTTCGCGGGCCGGGCGCGTCCTGCGCTCGCGGGCCGGGCGCGTCCTGCGCTCGGGCGTCGTGCCGGGCCAGCAGCCACGCGCCGATGGTCAGGCTCAGCGGCAGCACCGCACCCCGGTCGGGCTGGCCCCGGACCAGCGGCACGTCCAGGTCGACACCCCACGGCTGGAGCGAGCCGGTGGCCGGGGTGCGGATCAGGCCGGTGACCGGGCCGGTGCCGAGCAACACCACGGTGTCCGGGTCGACGGCCAGCAGTCGGCGTACGGCGGTGTCGCAGGCCGCCCGAAGGTCGTCCAACTCCGGGGCCGCGGAACCGGCCACATCGGGCACGAGCAGGGGCGGATGGGGGCAGACGGCAGCGGCGACCAGGGGCACCCATTCACCGTAGCGGGAATCGTCGGAGCGTCTCCGCGCCGATCCGGTCATTCGGCCCCTAGGACACCGTATGGTCACGGTCGGCGATAGGCGCTCGACGCGGACCGGGTCGGACCTGTGACAATGCCGGAAGTAACTTGGCTGCGCCGTGGCGGCGACGGGGGATCGATCCCTCGACGCCGGGAGAACGAGGATGGGCACATGAGCGACTGGACTGCCTTCGGACGGGTGGATGCGGACGGCACCGTGTACGTCAAGACCACCGAGGGCGAGCGGGTTGTCGGATCCTGGCAGGCGGGAGCACCGGAGGAGGGCCTGGCACACTTCGCGCGCCGCTTCGCCGACCTGGTAACCGAGGTGGACCTGACCGAGGCGCGTCTCAAGTCGGGTGCGGCCGACGCCGGACACTCGCTGAGCACGATCCGGCGGATCCGTACCACGCTGCCCGAGGCCAACGTGGTCGGCGACATCGACGCCCTGGCCGCTCGCCTGGACAAGCTGGCCACCTTCGCCGAGGAGAAGGCTGGCGAAGCGCGCGCCGCCCGGGACGCCGCTCGCGGCGAGGCCCTGGCACGCAAGACCGCACTTGTCGAGGAGGCCGAGAAACTCGCTGCCGAATCCACCGGATGGAAGACCGCCGGGGACCGCCTCAAGGAGATCCTCGACGAGTGGAAGACCATCCGTGGAGTCGACAAGAAGGCCGACGGTGAGCTGTGGAAGCGTTTCGCCGCCGCCCGGGACGGTTTCACCAGGCGTCGGGGCGCCCACTTCGCCTCCCTGGACTCCCAGCGCAAGCAGGCGCAGACGGTCAAGGAGGAGCTGGTCGCCGAGGCGGAGAAGCTCCAGGAATCCACCGACTGGGCCGCGACCGCCAACCAGCTCAAGGATCTGATGACCCAGTGGAAGGCCGCGCCGCGCGCTTCCAAGGAGGCCGAGCAGAAGCTCTGGGAACGTTTCCGGGGTGCGCAGGACGCCTTCTTCAGCCGACGCAGTGAGGTCTTCTCCGCCCGGGACAACGAGCAGCGCGGCAACCTGGAACGCAAGCAGGCCCTGCTCGCCGAGGCCGAGGCGTTGGACATCGACGCCGACCCGAAGGGCGCCCAGGCCAAGCTGCGGGAAATCCAGGCACAGTGGCACGAGGCCGGCCGGGTGCCCCGTGAGGCAGCCGCCGGGCTGGAGCGCCGGCTACGCGTCATCGACGACAAGGTCCGCGAGGTGATGGACTCCGCGTGGCGCCGCACCACCAAGGAGGACAACCCGCTGCTCGCCCAGATGCGGGCCCAGGTGGCCGAGGCCGAGGAGCGGCTGTCTAGGGCCCAGAGCGCCGGGGACGCCCGCCGGATCAAGGACGCCGAGCAGGCCCTCGCCGCCAAGCGGCAGTTCCTCCAGCTCGCCGAGCAGGCCGGCTGAGCTGACGACGTCCGAAGCCCCCGGTCCCGCTCGGGACCGGGGGCTTCCGCGTGTCCGCGCCCCCACGCCCCCCACGCGCCCGCGCCCGCGCCCGCGCCCGCGCCAAGATCTACGCAACTTCCCGGATGTTGCTGCCTCGAAGGCGGCGGGAGGGAGCAACATCCGGGAAGTTGCCTGGATCTTGACACGAATCTCGTGCTTGAGAGTCGAGACCGGGGTTGGGGGCGGCCGGCAGACGCCAAGATCATGCTCGATCGAGGATGTAGTGGCATCCGAGCGCCCGGAGACCACTACACCCATGTCGACATCCTTGCGTTTAGGTGGAACGGCTGTTCGTCAACCAGCGCTGCCTCACCGATCATGGAGTTGTGGTGGGCAACAGAACGCCCCTAAACCCCCAAAGTCGGCACCACAACTCCATGATCGCCAAGGCGGGGCCCACCCCACTCCGCGATCGTGCACGTCATGTCCCGGCTGACCCGCCGGCTACCGCCCTGACGCAACGATGTGGACATCCTGGATCGATCACGATCTTGGGTTAGATCGGTCGGCCCGTCCCGAACTCGTCGCCGCCCTGCTCCGGGTCCGTGCGCCACCGGCGCGGGTGTCCGGCTGCCCATTGCGTTGATCGACTCGGCTTCCTGAAACTCGGGGTGTCCGGGCCGCTTGGATGGGCCGGTTTTCTGAATGTCGAGTCGATCATGGGTTCGTCGGGCGTCGGAGGACTTTCGGCAACTACCGCCGAGCCCTCCGGCCCGCCGTATGGCGACCCGGACACCCCGAGCGCCACCCGGACGATTCGAGCGCCACCCGAACAGCCGAGCGCCACCCGAACGACCCGAGGGCCACCCGACGAGCACGGACAGCACGAGCACGGACAGCACGAGCACGGACAGCAAGAGCTACGGGGACCGGCGGGGTACGCGGGCGGGGCGGCGCGGGGCGCAGGTTGACGCATCGAGGCTGGCTGATCAGAATGAGCTACGGAGCCAGGTAGGGCCACCGGTACGAGGGCGACGAAGGCGGGACACCGCTGTCGAGGGTCACCGGTGCGCTTCCGCGAGTGACCACGTCCGCGTGACATGGGCCGTCGCGCACTGTCCGCGTACCCGAAAAGGGGCCGTGACGTGCGGACGGCCGCCCGCCGACGTCGTCATCGGACGACGTCGGACCTCCGAAGTGGAGCGTGAATGTTCCGTCCCAACGCTATCGGCGGTGCGCTGACCGCGCTCGCCACTGTCGCGGCTGGCGTGTTCTTCGCCGCCGCTGTCAGCAGCACCCCGGCCGTCGCCGCTGGCACCGGCACCGGGTACCTGCACACCAACGGCAACCAGATCGTGGACAGCACCGGTACCACTGTCCGGTTGACCGGCATCAACTGGTTCGGCATGGAGACCGACAACAGGACCTTCCACGGGCTGTGGTCGAACAACCCGTGGCGGGGGCAGCTCGACACGATGGCCCGGCTGGGCTACAACACGTTGCGGGTGCCGTACTCGAACGACGCGCTGAAGCCGGGCGCGACCGCCACCGGGATCAACGACTTCGTCAACCCGGACCTGATCGGGCTGTCGCCGTTGCAGATCCTGGACAAGGTGATCGACTATGCCGGCAGCAAGGGCATGCGGATCATCCTGGATCGGCACCGGCCGACGTCGGCCGGGCAGTCGCCGCTGTGGTACACGCCGACGGTCTCCGAGGCGACGTGGATCAACGACTGGAAAATGCTGGCCCAGCGGTACGCGGGCAACCCGACGGTGATCGGCGCGGACCTGCACAACGAGCCGCACGCCGAGGGCACCAACCCGGCGGCCACCGGCGCGTGCTGGGGTTGCGGCGACACGACGCGGGACTGGCGGCTCGCCGCCGAGCGGGCCGGCAACGCCATCCTCGGCGTCCAGCCCAACTGGTTGATCTTCGTCGAGGGGGTGAGCTGCCCGAGCGGTGGTCTCTCCAACGTCTGGGACAACGATCCGAGCAACGACGAGGACTGCGGCTGGTGGGGTGGCAACCTGTCGAAGGCCGGCCAGTTCCCGGTGCGGCTGAACGTGGCCAACCGGCTTGTCTACTCGCCGCACGAGTACGCCACCTCGGTCTACCGGCAGACCTGGTTCGACGCCCCGGACTACCCGGCGAACATGCCGGCCATCTGGGACAAGTACTTCGGGTACCTGTACAAGCAGAACATCGCGCCGATCATGATGGGTGAGTTCGGCAGCACCCTGGCCGACCCGAAGGACAAGGTGTGGCTGGAGAAGTTGATGGCGTACACCGGCACCGGGGTCACCGGGATGTCCTTCACCTACTGGTCGTGGAACCCGAACTCGGGTGACACCGGCGGCATCGCCCTGGACGACTGGACGAACGTCAACACCACCAAGCAGGCGATCCTCCAGCCGTACCTGATCGCCCCGTCCGGCGGCGGACCCACCGGCGGACCGACGACCGGCGGGCCCACCGGTGGGCCGACCACCCCGCCCCCGGGTGCCTGCACGGTCACCTACCGGCAGGTCAACGCCTGGCAGGGTGGTTTCCAGGGCGAGGTGACGGTGAAGAACACCGGTACGGCCGCGGTGAACCCGTGGTCGGTCACCTGGAGTTGGCCGTCCGGGGTGACGCTGGGCAGTGGCTGGAACGCCACAGTCACGCAGTCCGGCACGACTGTCACCGCGGCCGCTCCGAGCCACGCCCCGTCCCTGTCGGCGGGCGGGTCGGTCACCGTGGGCTTCACGGCCAACGGCACGGCCAGCACCCCCGCGACGGTGAAGCTCAACGGCGTCAGCTGCTGAGTGTCTCGGAGGTGCTGGCCGGCCTCCGACGCACGACCCGGGACGGGCGGTGGGGGGGGGGCCGCCACGGCCCGGCCCGGCCGTTTGAAACAGA